>NZ_JBFAQU010000009.1:0-237854 GCF_040678915.1 Micromonospora sp. NPDC049257 | reverse complement strand
GACCACCCGAGCGATCCGCGACGAACCCCAACGAGCACTCACCATCCTGGGCATCACCAACGATCCGGACACCCCCGGAACTTGATCAAGCCCTGCGCAACACGAGAGTCCGGTTCCCGACTCGAATCGTGATCCCCTACCGAGCCTTAGTAAGATCGGAAATCCAAATTGGCAGTTGCCCGGTATTCAGGTTCCCGGTCGCGGTCGACTCTCCCACATTCATGGGGGCAGCATCTAAGGAGCATTCTTATGCTGCTGGTGGTCGCGGGCTGGTGGACCAAAGAAGAGCTGCTCCCTGTTTCGGTTGACTGTGATCCGGCGTGGCCTTCAATCCCACGCGATGTTTGAAGGGGCTCCTCCTTATGGTCATCTCGACAGATCAGATGTCCTATGAGCAGTCGCCGTTGTGGCGCCGGACGCTCGGCGAAGTTCCCGGGGATTGCTGGGCAGCGCAGCGGGCGGCTTTGCGAGCCGCGTATCAACAGTTCCGGTCGACGGTTGCGCCGCTCGCCAACGAGATCGTGATTTCTATGCCGATGTTCACCGACCACTCCATTTCTCATATCGACGCGCTTTGGGACACCGCGTCCATCGTCTGCGGCGTCGACTTTCCGATCAATCCAGCCGAAGCTTTTGTGCTCGGCGGTGCCTTTCTCATGCACGATCTTGGGATGGGGCTTTGCGCCTATCCCGGTGGTGCGGACCAGGTCATCGCCGATCCTGCCTATGCGGGGCTCCTGGCTATCGCGACAGAGCGACTGCAGAATCTGGAACCGGCTGCGGACCAGTCGACGATCAATGTTGTCGCACAAAAGCAGGCACTCGTCGAGCTGCTACGGCGGCGTCATGCCGAACGGGCCCAGCAGTTGCTACGAACCCCCTTCGTCGGACCAGATGGGAGTGACAACTATCTCTTGGCCGATCTCAGTCTCCGACTTGACTACGGAAGCATGATCGGCGAAATTGCCGAGAGTCACTGGTGGGATGTTGGTCGACTACGCGACCTGGACCGGGTGCAGGGTTCCCGCCCGGACCACCCGCCAGCCTGGACCGTGGATCCGCTGAAGATCGCTTGCATTCTGCGCCTGGCCGATGCGGCGCACATAGACAGCCGGCGCGCGCCGAGCTACGTGCACGCGTTCCGGCGTCCGAGTGGCGTCGCCGAAGACCACTGGGTGTTCCAGGAGCGACTGACCCGTCCACAGCTGGACGATGATCGTCTCGTGTATACATCGACGCGACGTTTCGCAGGGGCGGAGGCGCCCGCCTGGTGGTTGGCCCACGAGACAATCCAGATGATTGACGGCGAGCTGCGTCGTGTCGATGCGCTCTGCGCTGACCTCAAGCGCCCCCGTTTCCGGGCCCGGTCGGTCGCTGGTGCGGATGCTCCCGACCGGCTCGCGGCCTACCTGCAGACTGACCGGTGGCGCCCCATTGACGCGCGGATCAGGGTCACCGATGTCGATAAGGTGGTGGGCAATCTCGGTGGAGAAAAGCTGTACGGGAAGCGGCCGGATGTGGCTTTGAGGGAGTTGATCGCCAACGCCTCGGATGCGACATTGGCTCGCGCGGCACGGGAAGGCGCGCCGCCCGGCACGGTCACGATCGGACTGACCCTGGAGGGCGGCTCTTGGTGGCTGACGGTGGCCGACCAAGGGATCGGTATGCAGCCAGACACGATGGTTTCGGCCCTGACCGACTTTGGTTTCTCCCGATGGCGGTCTGCCGACATGTTGACGGAATATCCGGAACTGAGTGGATTCCAGCCCACCGGGCGCTTCGGTATCGGCTTCTTCTCTATCTTCATGATCGCCGATAAGGTGATCGTCCGCAGCCTGGCGCTGGATGAAGCGGCGCGAGATACTCATGTGCTGGAATTTGCGAATGGCGTGTCGGTTCGACCGTTGCTTCGTGCAGCCGAGCGTGCCGAATGGCTCCGTCAGCCAGGAACTGTTATACGCGCCTGCCTGAGGGTGGAGCCGCGGTCCGGCAACGGACTGTTCCGCAATGCGAGTCGACGGCTCACACATACCGAGTACCTGCACGCGATGGTGCTGCCCATGTGCGCTCTGGCGCGGGTGCATGTCGATGTGCAGGGGCCAGACGACCCCCTGCCCGTGCGCCTGGTCAACGCAAATGACTGGTTAGCGATCTCAGACTCGGAATTGTTCGAGCGCGTTTACCTTCGACCCGACGATACCTACGGGCGCCGGCTTGGCCTCGAGGAGTATCACCAACGTTTTCTCGAACGGGCCGAGGAACTACGTGACGAGCATGGTCAAGTGATCGGTAGGGCCATGATGACGTCGATGTGGGAGGGAACCTGCGGAGCAGGGGGTTGGGTGAACTGTCATTCAAAGATATACGTGGGTGGTTTGGAATCCGACACCCTTCGCGAGACCATGGGCGTCTTTGTCGGCAGTCCCCTGACCGCAGACCGGCTGCGGTCATTTCCGGACGCCAACCCCGAGCAGCTCACCAGATGGGCGGAGTCGCAGGCCGATCGGGTGGGCCGCAGCCCGCGAATCGGGTCGGAGCAACGCCAGATCATCGGTAACCTGAGCCGGGCATTGGGCGCTGTGGCACCACAACTGCCATGTGCGTTGTCGAGTGGCCGAGCGCTCGATGTGGCGGATCTGCATGGTTGGCTGGAGGCTCGGAATACAATTCTACTGGTAGACAGTAGTTTCTACGTTCACTACCGGTCGGACGGTACTCCGTGGTTCATTTCTTTCGGTGGCGGCGAGCTGCAATTTCCCGAAGACTGTCTCGTCGTCAATTTCTACTCTGAGTGGCTGTATCCGGAGGAAGTGTTGCCGCGGCCCAAGGATGAGCGCTTTGCCGACACGGAACTGCAGGGAGTGAAATGGAATGCTCGGAGTTGGTGGTATGATACAGGCAATTTCGGATCGGTCGGATTGGTGATACGTGTCATCGCGGCGATGTGGGAGCTTGCGCTGCCCGATCTGCTCGACCTGATGGAGCCGATGCACTTGGATGAGGATGGTGACGAGCGGTGTCCGGTGTCGCTTGTCGGCGGCGGCATCGAACGTGTCGAAATGGTACGGCTGCAGCGCCCGTCTGGTGTGGCAGGTCAGGCCAGGGCGGCCGATAAGTGAAGCGATCACCTCGGCTGGTCAGTTCCGGACGGTTGCCGGTGGGGCGTGGTGGCGACCCGCGACGACGGGCTGGTCAGCGCGATGAGCGCTGGTCCCCCGATCCGGACTGTGTGGGGATCCACAAAGACGCCGCAGCTCAGACTGAGTTCCAACTCGAGCGGTACCGCTACATCCTGCAGCAGATCCACGCCGCCAACGAGAATGTTCACCGCTTCCTCGGCATCTACCAGACGCTGGCCACGACGCTGATCGGCGCGGCATTGGCTCTGTTCGTCGGTTACCGCGACTGGAATATTCCAACGGGCACTGTTCGGGCGGGAATTCTTGCTCTCCTGTGGTTGGTGACCGTCGTTGCAGCCTTTACGGTCCTTGTGGTGGTCGTTGGCGTCCTGACCTGGCTCGACTACCGCCACGAAGAGTGTCAACTGTTGTCCGACGTCCTGCAGCCGGACTTCCGGGCGCCACCGACGTTACGCAATTTCTACCGATGGTACGAGACGTACATTATCGTCTTCATTGCGGGGACGGTCGCTGCGATGTGGTGGTCCGCGCTGGAGTTGATCATTCCTGCTGTCCGTCCTTAGCGGATGTCGTGATCGTGCGATGCCTTACACCAAGTCTGGGCCGACCACTACGACCACTGCGCTGACATCACCGGGCGTGCCGCCGAACGCGGTTAGGCCTCAGTGGGCACGGACACTTCAGCTTTTCATCGCCGCAACCGCCCCGCCATACCACGAACTCCTCCTGCGGGCGGCGGCGGTGACGCCGACCTTCCCGAACGCGTCGCCTGCAGCGTCACCACCGCCGCCTGCGCCCAGCGGTGGAACAACCACCCGTGGACGCCTGACCGTGCAGCGCAAGAGTGCTGCCGGAAAAGGCACGTTGCGGTGTGGAGGCGTGCGTCCTAGCGTGTGCGACACAGATGAATAGGCGTCGATGGTTGGAGGCGTGGATGCGGGCGGTGGTCGCTGTCGTTGTCGCCAGCCTCACCATGGCCGTCGCCCCGGCCGGAGCGGCCCTGGCCGGGACGGCCAGCGGGGCGACCCTCGCGTGGCGGGCGTGCCCCGGTGTCGATGACACGCGCCTGCGCTGTGCCACCGTCGAGGTGCCGCTCGACCATGCGCGGCCGGCCGGCCCCAGGATCGACATCATGATCTCCCGGCTGGCCGCGACCGACCCGGCGCTGCGCCGCGGTGTACTGGTCACCACGGGTGGCGGACCGGGTGGTGCCGGTGTGCCCGAGCCGCTGAACCTCGCCGCCGTCGTCGATCCGGCGGTGCTCGCCCGGTACGACATCGTCGGGTTCGACATGCGCTTCGTCGAACGCAGCACCCCGATCACCTGCGGCCAGCCGGAGGAGGAACCGGGCGGCTACTGGGTGCGCACCGCGACGTACCAGTCCCTGGAGGACACCGCCGTCGAGGCCCGTGAGTACGCCCGTGCCTGCGCCCGGCACGCCGGTTGGGCGTTGCCGTTCGCCACGACCGCGCAGGCCGCCCGCGACATGGACGCCATCCGGGCAGTCCTCGGCGAGCGGAAGCTGTCCTTCCTCGGGGGGTCGTACGCGGCGATGCTCGGCGTCGCGTACGGCACGCTCTTCCCGCACCGGGCGGACCGGTTCGTGCTGGACAGCCCGGTCGACCTCGACCTCGCCTGGCGGCCCTACGAGCTGGAACGGCTCCCGGCCTTCGAGGACAACTACGCCGCCTTCACCGGGTATCTCGCCGACAACGACGCGACGTTCGGGCTCGGTGGCACGCCGACCGAGGTCGCGCAAACCCTGAGCGGGGCTTTCGCCGAGGCGGCGCTCGACCCGATCGTGGCCGGGGACCACGCGTGGACCGCCGGCGAACTCGGCTCCCTGACGGTCATCGCGACGTACTTCGAGCAGTTCTGGCCGGTGGTCGCGACCGACCTGGCCGCCATCCTCGCCCACATCCCGCCGCCGATCCCCCTCGACCCGCGGCCGGCCCCCCTGCCCGGGACCCCGGGCGTGCCGGCGGACAACCACACCGCGGTCAACATGGCGTTCCGCTGCGGCGACGACGCGTGGCCCCGTGACCTGGCGACCTACCGCCGCGACCTGAACCGACTCGGCACCCGCCATCCGGTCTTCGGTCCGTCGATCGCCAACGTCAACCCCTGCGCCTTCTGGCCGGTCAGCCGGGACAACACACCGCCGCTGGTCGGCAACCGGGCACCGGCGGCACTCGTCGTCGCCGCACTGCGCGACGCCTCGGTGCCGCCGGCCAACTCGATCGCGACCGCCCGGGCCATCACCGGCTCCCGGCTGGTCACTGTGGACAAGCAGACCCATGTGCCGCTGCTCAGCGGCCAGGCCAACGCCTGCCTGACCGGCACCGTCACCGCCTACCTGGTGCACGGGCAGCTGCCGAGGCACGACACGGCCTGCTGACGGCGCCTTGCCGGGTCGTCGCGGCGTGTTCGGCTGCGGTACGTGGCGGAGCGAGCGGGTGCTCCGCCAGGCGACCGCCGTTGGCCGTAGCTACGAGGGGAACCGCCGCCACTGCCCCTCGGAGACGACCTCGACGACGCCGTCGGTCACCGTGATGGCCGTCTGATCGTCGATGGCGTACGCCGGACCCGCGATCTCGGCCGCCCATCTCTCGGCATCAGCCATGGTGTTGTCGGGCTCAAGACCCAGGTGCGGGAAGATCGAGAAGTCGACGACTCCCAGTGTGCGGTCGTCGGGCGCGGACTGCCACGCGACGAATTCCGCGCCGATCCGGGGGGTCAGCACCATGCTCCCCGCACTCAGCCCCACCCAGACGGTGTCCGGCAGTGACGGCAGGAGGTCCGCCAGCCCGGAGTGCCGCATCCAGTGGCACAGGTATGCCGCATCGCCGCCGGCCACGAGGATGACGTCGGCGTCCCGCACCCAGGGAACCCACCGCTGCCCGCCGATGCTGGGCAACGCCGTCAGCTCCAGGACACCCAGCGACTCCCAGCCCAGGCCGCACATGGGCAGCGGCGTCTGACCGGTGATGAAACGCCAGGCCGAGGCTGGTCCGGACACGGGGTTGCCGTACAGCGCCGTGGGGATGCAGAGGGCACTGGAGGCGGCGATCGGTTTGCCCAGTAGGTCGACCAGCGCCTCGTGGATACTCCCGTTCGTGACCCCTGCGGACGTGAGGAGGAGCCGCACGCGTGCCTCCTGTCCGTAGCGCTCGCGACTGCCCGCCATGATAGTTGCGCACCATCGGTCGGTGCCCGCAGACGGGTCCGTCCGGAGCAATTTACCGACGCCATTGTCAGTCCTGGGATTTGCAGCGCCCTTGCGGCGATCGGACGCGTCGCTGACCCGGCCCGACGGCCTCGGTGCACCGCACCGGTTCTTTCGCGACAAACCGGACGAGTCAGGTGTGACCCTTGCCTCATCATCGACTGGTCTCTATCTTTGATGGAAAGCGCTTTCCCAAACCAGGTGCTCCCGCTCGAAAGGTGAGATCAGATGAGACGCAAAGTCGCCTCGCGGTGGCTGGCCGGCAGCGCCACCGTGGTCGCAGGCGCCGTCGTCGCGCTGGCGCTACAGATTCCCAGCGCCTCGGCCGCCACGAACCTGAGCCTCGGCGCCGGCGCCGACGGCTCCAGCAAGGCCAGCGGTACCAGCTACGGCAACGTCATCGACGGCAACACCGGCACCTACTGGTCGCCGAGCGGATCGACCGGCACGATCTCGGTCAAGTGGGGCAGCGCCACCACGGTGTCCTCGGCCGTCATCGTGCTGGCCTCGGGCGGCGGCTCGATCAGCGGCTGGCAGCTCAAGAACAACGACACGGGCGCCGTCCTGGCCAGCGGCAGCAGCGCCCCGAGCACCGTCAACTTCTCCTCGACGTCGCTGAAGAAGATCTCCTTCGTCATCACCGGCGCGTCCGGCACCCCGCGGATCGCCGAGTTCGAGACGTACGCAAGCGGCGGGTCGACCCCGACCTCCGGTCCCACCAGCAGTCCGACGTCCGGCCCGACCAGCAATCCGGGCACGCCGACCGGAGCGTGGCCGTCGTCGGCCGGCTCGGTCAGCATCTCCGGCACGGTCAACGTCTCCGGCACCTTCGACGGCGGGATGAAGACCTACTGCTGCATCGGTGAC
Source organism: Micromonospora sp. NPDC049257 (assembly GCF_040678915.1). Lineage (NCBI taxonomy): Bacteria > Bacillati > Actinomycetota > Actinomycetes > Micromonosporales > Micromonosporaceae > Micromonospora > Micromonospora sp. NPDC049257. The sequence goes on along the minus strand of NZ_JBFAQU010000009.1, from coordinate 230,621 downwards.
GGTGGGCAGGGCGAGTCGCAGGACCCGATGTTCAAGATCGCCAACGGTGGCACGCTGCAGAACGTCATCCTCGGTTCGCCGGCCGGCGACGGCGTGCACTGCGAAGGCACCTGCACCCTGCGCAACGTGTGGTGGAACGACATCGGTGAGGACGCCGCCACCTTCAAGCAGACCAACGGCGGCACCTCGTACATCATCGGTGGCGGTGCGCGCAGCGGCAGCGACAAGACCTTCCAGCACAACGGCAACGGCACGGTCAACATCTCCGGCTTCTACCTGAAGGGGTCCGGCAAGCTGTACCGCGGCTGCGGCAACTGCACCACCTCGTACACCCGCCACGTGCGTATCGACAACGTCCTGGTCGACGACATCGACATGCTCGCCGGCATCAACAGCAACTGGAACGACACCGCCACGATCACCCGCGTGGTCGTGATCGGCTCGGCCACCATCTGCGGCAAGTACAAGGGTGTGCCCAAGGGCAGCGAACCCAGCTACCTCGGTGAGGGCTGGAACGACGCCAACTGCAAGGTCAACAGGAGTGACGTCACCTTCCGGTAGTCACCCCGGACGAGGTCGTGCGCAGCGGGGCATCCGCGCCAGACGGGTGCTCCGCTGCGCTGCGGCCGGCCGGCCGGACGGGCGGGCGGGCGGACGGGCGGACGAATGTTGGACACCGGGTCCGGCTGGCGCGTCGCCCGCATCGGGGGCGTACCGGAGAACGCATACGCCACCGCGACGGTCGTCGGCGGTGACCGCCCGGAACGGACCCGGGCGCATCGCCGTCAGCGCCCGACCCGCTCCGCGCCGCCGGGGTCACGTCAGCAGCGGTAGCGCCCGTTGGCGGACGTCGACGTAGCGCTCGTAGACCCCGGGGGTGCCGTCGGCGGTGGCCTCCTCGGCCTCCACCGGCCACGGCGGCGGCTCGACGTCGCCGGACAGCGCCCAGGCGGCCTGCCGCGCCGCGCCGAGCGCCACGTACTCGGCGGGGCGCGGCACGCTCACCGGCGCACCGAACAACGCCGGTGCGACCGCCCGCACCGCGCGGGACCGCGCCGCACCGCCGATCAGCAACACCCGGTCGACCGGGACGTCCTGGGCGCGCAGCGCGTGGAGGGCGTCGGCGATGCCGCCGAGCATGCCCTCCACCGCGGCCCGCGCCAGGTTCGCCGCCGACGCGTTCGCCCGGGTCAGGCCGGCGAGCAGGCCGCGCGCGTCGGGCAGATCGGGGGTGCGTTCCCCGTCCAGGTACGGCAGCAGGGTCAACCCGCCCGCGCCGGGTTGCGCCGCGAGCGCCAGGTCGTCCAACTCCGCCAGTGACCGGCCCAGCAGGTCGGCGACCGTGACCAGCACCCGGGCCGCGTTGAGCGTGCAGACCAGCGGCAGGAACCGGCCGGTCGCGTCGGCGTACCCGGCCACCAGCCCGCTGGCGTCGGCGGTCGGTACGTCGCTGCGCCCGTACACGCACCCCGAGGTGCCCAGCGAGACCACCACGTCACCCGGCCGCAGGTCGACGCCGAGCGCCCCGCCCATGGTGTCGCCGGTGCCGGCCGAGAGCAGCGCCCCGGAGGCGGTCTCCCCGACCACCTCGGCCGGCCCGGCCACCCGGGGGAGTGCCACGTCCCGACCGAACGCGAGCCGCACCAGGTCCTGCCGGTACGCGCCGACGGCCGGTGACCAGTAGCCGGTGCCGGACGCCTCACCCCGGTCGGTCGTCGGCTCCCCGCCGTCGGCGCGCAGCCGGTGGGTGAGCCAGTCGTGGGGTAGCAGCACCATGCTGGTGCGGTCCGCCAGCTCGGGCTCGGCGCGGGAGAACCAGCGCAGCTTGGTGACCGTGAAGCTGGCCACCGGCACCAGCCCGACGGCGTCGGCCCATGCCTTCGGGCCGCCGAACTCGGTGGTCAGGTCGACGGCGGCACGCGCCGAGCGGGTGTCGTTCCACAGGATGGCGGGGCGCAGCACCTCGCCCGCGTCGTCGAGGCAGACCATGCCCTGCTGTTGTCCGGCGACGCCGATCGCGGCGACTCCGTCCAGCAGGCCGGCGCTGGCCTGCTCGTACGCGGCCCACCACGACCGTGGGTCGATCTCGGTGCCGTCGGGGTGTGGGGCGCGGCCCGCGCGGAGCACCTCGCCGGTCCCGGCGTCGCAGACCACGACCTTGGTCGACTGGGTCGACGAATCGACCCCGGCGACGAGGGTCCTCGCGTCACCCATGGCGGTGCCTCCGTAGCTCGGGACCCGACCCTACGTCCAGCACCCGGATTAGTTCAATGGCTATGCAAAATTCGGCGTCGCCTTGACCGTGGAGCACCGTCGACCACGTTGATCATTGCCGTGGCGTCCGAGGCGCGTGCCGCTGCGAGCCGTACCGCTCGACGAGCACGGTGCCGATCGCGGCCAGCTGGTCCCGCACCCCCGGCGGGCCGGTCACCTCGAGGTAGTCGACCAGCCCGGCAAGCTCGCCGGCGAGGATCCTCTCGTCGTTGCCGCGGATCACGACCTCGATCCGGCCGTCGGTGGTGGAACCTCCCACGTCGAGTCGAGCGCCGAACCCCATCCGGAGCACGCCTACCGCGTGGGGCGTGCACATCGCGTGGGCCTCGACCGGTGTCCGCCGGCGCTCGACCTCGTCGGCGATCTCGCGCCAGCTCTCGGCGAGGTCGAAGTCCTCGGGTCGGTGCACGGGATCGGTGGTCGGGGCGACGGAGGACACGCGGTCGATCCGGAAGGTCCGCCGGCCGGCCCCGGTGGTGGCGACGAGGTACCACGACGGACCCTTGGCGACGATGCCCAGCGGGTGGACGGTCCGCTCGGTGCCGGTGCGTTCCCGGTCGACGTAGCCGAGCCGGACCTGGACGCCGCGGATCACCGCGTCCTGGAGTTCGCCGAGGAAACGCGGCGGTCGGGCCTCGACCGGGCTCGACCCCCACCGTTGCGGGTCCATGACGAGTGACGACGACGCCGCTTCGGCCTGCGCCCGGAACGGCTCCGGCAGGGCGTGGGCGAGTTTGCGCAGCGCCGCCTTCACCGTCGGCGTGACCGCCGAGGCCGGGCCGGCGACCAGGAACAGGGCGCGGGCCTCACCCGCGGTCAACCCGGACAGGTCGGTGCGGGCGCCGCCCACCAGGCGCCAGCCGCCGCCCCGGCCCTGCACGGAATACACCGGTACGCCGGCCATGCCCAGGGCGTCGAGGTCGCGGCGGGCGGTGCGCTCGGAGATCTCCAGCTCCCGGGCGACCTCCGCCGCGGTCACCTGTTCGCGCTGTTGCAGCAGGAGGAGGATGGCCACCAATCGGTCGGCTCGCACCCGGACGACACTGCCACGGAAACCGGTCAGGAGGTGACCGGTTTCGGTCGGCATGATGCCGGCATGACAACCGATTTTCCCGAGCCCACCCGCATCGCGGTCAACGGTGTGGAACTCGAAGTCTTCGAAGCCGGCCGGCACAACGCAGGTAGTCCCATCGTGCTCTGTCACGGCTGGCCGGAGCACGCCTTCTCCTGGCGTCATCAGGTGCCGGCCCTGGCAGCGGCGGGCTACCACGTGATCGTCCCCAACCAACGGGGCTACGGCAACTCGTCCCGTCCCGCCGACGTGACGGACTACGACATCGCCCAGCTGTCCGGTGACCTCGTCGCCCTCCTCGATCACTACGGCTACGCCGACGCCACCTTCGTCGGCCACGACTGGGGCGCATTCGTCGTCTGGGGCCTGACCCTGCTGCACCCGCACCGGGTCAACGGCGTGGTGGCGCTGAGCGTGCCCTACCAGGAGCGCGGAGAGGTGCCGTGGATCGAGGCTATGGAGGCCGTGCTCGGCCCCGACTTCTACTTCGTGCACTTCAACCGGCAGCCGGGCGTCGCGGACGCCGTGTTCGAGGAGAACCCGTTCCGGTTCCTGCGGAACCTGTACCGGAAGAACGTGCCCCCCGCAGAGCCCCAGCCGGGCAACGCCCTGATCAACCTCGCCAGGGCGGAAACCCCGCCCGGTGAGCCCGTCATGAGCGACGACGAGCTGGCCGTCTTCGTCTCCGCCTTCGAGTCGGCAGGGTTCACGGGCGGAATCAACTGGTACCGGAACCTGGACCGCAACTGGCGGCTGCTGGCAGCTGCGGACCCGATCATCCGACAGCCCACCCTCATGATCTACGGCGACCGTGACCCGGTCGCCAGGGCGGAGAGGTTGACGGCATTCGTGCCGAACGTGGACGTGGTCGGTCTGGACTGCGGTCACTGGATCCAACAGGAGAAACCGCAGGAGACGACCGGGACGATCCTGGCGTGGCTGGACCAGCGGGCTGCCGCACCGGCGTACGCCCCGTAGGTGGGCATTGCCGCCGATCGAGCTGATGGTGATCACGCGACCTCCGCCGTGCAGGAGCGCGGGCGGGAGCGCCTGGGTGACGGCCCCGCCGGGCAAGTTCGCGGGCGGTTGCGGCACCCATACCGGTGTAATCGGCGATCAGCTGCTGATGCCCAAAATATCCCTTATGCGATACCCTGTCGTCAGGATTGCGACAGGGTGTCGCTAAATTGTCTCGGCAGGCTGTGACGTGAGGGCATGGATCCGCGCTGTGTCCGGGGTCTCGCTGACGACGGAGACGCCGTCCAGAGTCGACTTCGCGATTGGTCGGACGGTCCGCACGGCGACGTAGCGCAGCAGCCGTGGAATCACCTGCTCCGCCGGCAGACCGAACCGGTGTCCTGGATGCGTGTGGTCCGGTGGGTGACGTTCACCGCGATACCGATCGGCCGTTGGTGATTGGTGGAACCGGGCGGATAGCTTCGAGCTCTCAAGGTGGGCGACGGGCGGAGGATGGATGACGCGGGGCAACGCTGAGTATCGCTACACGAACACGGCGATAATGTCGGTGGCGGCTGTGGAAGCTCCGGTCGTCGTCACCTCTGATCAGTTCGACGAGCAGCTGAGCGAGACCTTCCGGCGGCTGAGGCTGCGCCCACGGATGCTTCAGCGGATCGCCGGCGTCCAGGAGCGGCGCTGGTGGTCGGAGGGTTTCGGGTTTGCCGACGCGGCGGCGACTGCCGGGGCGAAGGCGCTGTCGGAGGCGGGTGTCGACGCGCATGACGTCGGCCTGTTGATCAACACGTCCGTGTCTCGAGCGCATCTGGAGCCATCGACGGCGGTGGCGATCCACCACGCCCTGGACCTGCCGCCGTCGGCCTTGAACTTCGACATCGCCAATGCCTGCCTCGGGTTCGTCAACGGGATCCAGGTCGCTGCCAACATGATCGACGCCGGACAGATCCGGTACGCGCTGATCGTGGCGGGCGAGAGTGCCCGCGAGGCGCAACAGGCGACGATCGAGCGGTTACGCCGGTCCGACTCCACCCGCGACGACGTCCGGGAGCAGTTCGCCACGTTGACCCTCGGGTCAGGCGCCGCCGCGATGGTGCTGGCCGCCGCCGACGCCCACCAGGAGGGGCACCGCCTGGTCGGCGGGGTGAGTCGGGCGGCCACGCAACACCACACGCTGTGTGTCGGGGACAGCACGCGGATGCGTACCGACGCGAAGGGTCTGCTCGACGCGGGGGTGGACCTCGCGGCGGCGGCCTGGGCGCGCGCCGGGGCGTGGGACTGGCAGAACATGGACCTCTACGTCATGCACCAGGTCTCGGCGGCGCACACGCACGGCGTCGTCAGCCGGCTCGGCCTCGACCCTCGGAAGGTTCCCGAGACGTTCCCGTTGTGGGGAAACGTCGGCCCGGCGTCGCTGCCGCTGACCCTGGCTCACCACGCCGGATCGCTCAACTCAGGTGACCGGGTGCTGTGTATGGGGGTCGGCTCCGGCCTGAACACGTGTGCCCTGGAGATCGTGTGGTGAGCAATCGAGACACCGTGTCGCCGCTCGGGCTGTCGGGACTGGATAGTGCCTGGTCCCGGTGGGTCACCGCGGCAGACAGTCAGGGCGTGCAGCGCACCTGGCATGTGCTGGACACCGCTGCCGAGGACGCGGCCGGTCCGGTCCGACCCGTGGGGACCATCCTGTGCGTGCACGGCAATCCGACCTGGTCGTACCTGTGGCGACACCTGTTGGCCCGGTTCGGGCGGGTTGACGCACCGCCGTGGCGGGTGGTCGCCGTGGACCACCTGGACATGGGGTTCTCCGAGCGCACCGGCACCGTACGTGGGCTGGCGCAGCGGATCGACGACCTCACCACGGTCACCGACGCGCTGGGACTGACCGGGCCGGTGGTCACGGTCGGGCACGACTGGGGCGGGTCCATCTCGTTGGGTTGGGCACTGCGGCACCGTGATCAGCTACGTGGTGTCGTGTTGACCAACACCGCGGTGCACCAGCCGAGTGGGTCGCCGGCGCCCACGCTGATCCGCCTGGCCCGGCTGCCCGGCGTGTTGCCGGCGGTGACCGTGCGGACCCCGACGTTCCTGCAGGCCACCCTCGCCCTGGCGAACCCGTGGCTGCCGGAGCCGGTGCGAGAGGGCTACCTCGCTCCGTACCGTGGGGCGGACCGGCGGGCGGCGATCGGCGGCTTCGTCGCGGACATCCCGCTCGGATCAGACCATTCGAGCTGGCAGGCGCTGCAAGACGTCGCACAGGGTCTGCACACGCTGGCGGAGATCCCGACACTGCTGTTGTGGGGGCCGCGTGACCCGGTCTTCGGCGACGTGCATCTCCGGGACCTGCGGAACCGGCTGCCGCATGCGCGGTTGCACCGGTTCGAAGGCGCCGGTCACCTGCTCCCCGAGGATGCTGATGTCGCCGGTGCGGTGGCTCGGTGGCTGGTTGAACTGGACCGCCGGCCCGCCGACCCGACTCCGGCATCTGCACCGGCACCGGCGGTGCCATGGCGTCCGCTGTGGGCGGCGTTGGCAGAGCGCGCCGAGGACCGGTCGGTCGCCCTGGTGGAGCTGGCGAACAACGGCCGGCAGGTCAGCTGGTCCCTGTTGTGGCAGCGGATCCGGGAGATCGGGGCCGGGTTGTCGGCCTCCGGAGTGCGCCGCGGTGATCGGGTGGCACTACTCGTACCGCCCGGCGCCGACCTGACCGCCGCCGTCTACGCGTGTCTTCGCATCGGTGCGGTGATCGTGGTGGTCGATCCGGGTCTGGGACTGGCCGGCATGAGTCGGGCCCTGCGCAGCGCGGACCCCGCGCACCTGGTCGCCGTCGGCCGGGGCCTCGCCGTCGCGCGGGCCATGGGCTGGCCCGGACGGCGTATCGGAGCCGGGCCGGGCGCCGCCGCGTTGGGGGCGTTGACCCTGGGTGGGCTTGCCCGCCTCGGCGCCGACGTCCGGGAACTTCCGGCCCCCCCACAACCGGACGACGACGCGGCCGTGCTGTTCACCTCCGGTTCCACCGGGCCGGCGAAGGGTGTGGTCTACACCCATCGCCAACTCGCCGCGATGCGTGACGCGCTGTTCGATCTCGGGGTGAACACCGACGCCGGGATCGTGGCGGCTTTCGCGCCGTTCGCACTGTTCGGGCCGGCTCTCGGTGCCCCTTCGGCGATCCCGGACATGAGGGTCACCGCACCAGGGACGTTGACCGCCACCGCTCTCGCCGAGGCGACAGCCGCGGTCGACGGCTCGGCGGTGTTCGCGTCACCGGCCGCGCTACGCAACGTGGTCGACACCGGCGACGTGTTGGACGATCGTCACCGCGCCGCGTTGCAGGGGGTGACATTGCTGCTCAGCGCGGGCGCGCCGGTGCCCGCCGCACTGCTCACCCAGACGCGGGTGCTGATGCCCAAGGCGCAGCCGCACACCCCCTACGGAATGACCGAGGTTCTCCCGGTCACCGACGTCACCCTCGACGAGATCGTCGACGCCGGGCCGGGCGACGGTGTCTGCGTCGGCCGGCCGTTGCCCGGTGTCCAGGTGGCGATCGCGGCCCTGGACACGACCGGCACGCCTGCCGAGCAACCCGGTTGCGCCCCTGGGCGCACCGGCGAGATCCTGGTCAGGGCCGCGCATGTCAAGGACCGATACGACGGGCTCTGGCTGACCGAGCGGGACAGCTCCCGCAATCCCGGATGGCACCGCACGGGCGACGTAGGCTACCTGGATTCCGACGGCCGACTGTGGGTGCAGGGTCGGCTTGCCCACGTCCTGGTCACGTCCGACGGCGTGCTCACTCCGGTCGGGACCGAACAGCGAATCGAGTCGTTGCCGCAGATCGCGCGGGCCGCAGTGGTCGGTGTGGGACCGCCCGGGGTGGCAAAGGTCGTGGTCATCGCGGAAACCCTGCCCGGGAGCCGCCGTGCCCGAATGGCCAGCCGTGACCTGGCCGCCGCGGTACGCGCCGCAGCCGCGACACCGGTCGCGGCCGTGTTGGTGGTCCCGGCCCTGCCCACGGACATCCGCCACAACTCGAAGATCGACCGTACCCGGCTGCGGCACTGGGCGGAACGAGTGCTCGCCGGCGGGGGGTTGCGCCGCCCGTGAAGATCCTCGTCACCGGTGCCAGCGGCATGCTCGGCGGCGCCACCGCCGCGGCTGCGCGGATGCGCGGCGACCACGTCCGCGTCCTGCAGCGTCGGCCCACCGGCCTGGTCGGGGTCGACGAGCACCGCGGCGACATCACCGATCCGGAAGCGGTACGCGCGGCCACCGAAGGAGTCGACGCCGTGGTCCATCTGGCCGCGAAGGTGTCGATGACCGGGCCGTGGCAACACTTCGCGCACACCAACATCGGTGGTACGGCCACCCTGCTCGCCGCCGCCCGGGCAGCCGGCGTGACGCGATTCGTGCACGTGTCCTCGCCGTCGGTGGCCCACCACGGCACCGGCCTGGCCGGCGTCGGCGCCGGTGCCGCCGACCCGGACCGTGCCCGGGGCCACTACGCCCGGAGCAAGGCTTCGGCGGAGTTGCTCGCGCTGGCCGCCGACTCGCCCGACTTCGCCGTGGTGGCGATCCGCCCCCACCTGGTCTGGGGGCCGGGCGACACCCAGTTGGTGGGTCGGATCGTCGAGCGGGCCCGGGGCAACCGGCTGGCACTGGTCGGCCGGGGAACCGCCCTGATCGACACGACGTACGTCAGTAACGCCGCCGACGCCCTCGTCGCCGCGATCGACCGGGCCCCCGAGGTCGGCGTACACGGACAGGCCTTTGTCGTGACGAACGGTGAGCCGCGGACGGTGCACGAGCTCGTCGACCGGATCTGCGTCGCCGCCGGTACGGCGTCACCGAGGCTTCGGGTGCCGGTGGCCGTGGCAAAGGCCGGCGGCGCCGTGGTGGAGCGGCTGTGGTCGGCGCTTCGGCGCACCGAGGAACCGCCCATGACCCGGTTCCTGGCCGAGCAGTTGTCCACCGCCCACTGGTTCGACCAACGCCGAACCCGAGAGGCACTGGGCTGGTCACCGCAGGTGACGCTTGAGGAAGGCTTCGTTCGGCTGGCCATGGCGTACCGGAGCACGGTCCCCGCCCCCGCAGCCACTGGCGGGGACTGAGCGCGGCACCGCCGACCACGCCGGTGGCGACACCGCGCATGCCGGGACCGCTCCGCTCGTGGTGCCGTCACTTGTCGTAGTCATAGTCATGCTTGTTGTGCACTGGTGCCGGCCTGCTTCCTCGTGGTGGGGTCGCTGGCGCTTGACGGGTGGCCTGCGTGCGGTGCCCGGGCAGGGACTCCGACGCGAGAAGGGCGAGTAGCTTCTCGATTCGTTCGGTGCCCGGCTGGTGGCCGGTCAGGGTGTGCGACTGGGCCGCCAGCCCGGCGCTGCGCCGGGCGGCGACCACGTCACCGGCCGAGTACTCGGCTGCGGCGCGGGCGGCGAGCGCCCGGCCTTCGAGCAGCAGATAGCCGCACTGCCGCGTGATGGACAGCGCCGCATGGCACCAGGAGGGTGCCGCAGGCTCGTCGATTTCGGCGAGGCTGACGGTGATGTCGGCCTCGATGTACCGATCCGCGGTGGTGCGCGCAGTTCGCAGGGCATCCAACAGGGTGCCGGGTTTCCGCTCGACGACGCCCAGGATGTGGAGAGCGAGCGCTTCGACCCGGGGCTCGACCGGTGCGCGCGCCATGTCGAGTGCCTGCCGGGCGAGGCTGGCCGCGTGCGGATGGTCGCCACGGTCGCAGTGGACCCGAGCCAGCGCACACAGGGTGGTGGCACGGCCCCGGCTGCCCGTCTGCTCATGGAGTTCCAGCGCCTCGGTCAGTGTCCGTAGTGCATCGTCGGACCGGCCGAGAAGGTGGTAGACGACGCCCAGGTTGCTCAGGATGAGGGCCCGGCTGGAGGTCGCCCCACCCTGGTGTGCCAGGGTGAGCGCCGCGTGGTGATGGTCTGCGGCCTCGCGGAGCCGTCCGAGGTCGGCGCAGACCAGTCCGAGGTTGTTGTGGTTGACGGCGACGCCTGCGGTCCGGCCGTTGCGCCGGTTGAACTCCAGCGCCCGCTCCATGACCCGTAGGGCTTCACCCGGCTGGCCGGTCATCCGGAAGACCGGGCCCAGGTTGCCCAGCGCGGCCGCCTCGCCGTCGCGCCACCCTGAACGGTTCGCGGCGAGCAGCGCCAGCTGGTAGTCGTCGATGGCCTCGGGGAACCGTTCCAGCCGCCAGTGCAGGGCGGCGAGACTCAGCCGGGCCGCCGCCTCGGCCTGCTCGTGCCGGTCGGCCCGGGCCGCGGAAAGACCGATCCTCGCGACCTCGGACCATTGCGTGGTGTGCATCCCCAGCCACAGGTAGCCGCGTAGCGCGTCCGCCAGCGACCAGGCGAAGGTGTGCAGTTCCTGGTGCGCGGCATGGCGTGTCACGGCGACGAGGTTGTGCCGGTGCGCGTCGAGCCAGGCGAGAGCGTCGACATGGGCGGCGAATCGCATCGGTGGACCGGCGGGCGCGGGTAGCTGCGTGGGTACGCGCAACACCTGTGGATACAGCCGGTCGGCTGCGGCGTACACGCTGAAGAGGTACCAGGACAGCAGGTCGACGAGTCTGTCCCGGTTGTCCTCGACCGCCGCCAGCTCGGTCACGTACCGGCCGAGCAGGTCGTGGGTGCCGAAGTGGCCCGGCGTGCGCTCCTGCGCCAAGTGCGCGTCGGCGATCCGGGCGAGCATGTCCGCCGCCTCGCCGGTTTCGCACCGCAGCATCGCGGCGGCCGACTCCGCTGTCACGTCGCAGCCGGGCACCAGGCCGAACAGCCGGAAGAGCCGCTGGAGTCGCGGTGGCAGAGTCCGGTAGGAAACGGCGAACGCCGAACGCACCGCGACCTGCTCGTCGTCACGGACGGTCAGCACGGTCAGCGGATCGCCCGCGCGAAGCCGCGCCAGGTACCCGCTGACCATCTCGTGCGGGCGGGCGTGCAGGTCTGCTGCGGCGATGCGCAGGGCCAGCGGCAGGTGTGCGCAGTCACGGGCCAGTTCCGCGAGAGCGTCCCGCTGCTCGACGACCCGTTCCGCGCCGATGACGCGGGTCAACAGTTCGGTGGCCTCCTGCGGCGCGAGCACGTCCAACGACAGCCGCTGCGCGTCGTGCCGGGCGGCCAGCCCACCGAGGCGATCACGGCTGGTCACGATCACCAGGCAGCCGGCGCCGCCGGGCAACAGCGGCCGTACGTGCGCGGTGTCGCGGGCGTTGTCCAGCAGGATCAGCATCCGCCGGTCGGCGAGCACGCTGCGGTAGAGATCCGTCGCCTCGTCGACGTCGTCCGGCACCCGGGCGGGCGGCACGCCGAGCGCGCGAAGGCAGCGCGACACCGCGTCCAGCGGTGCTGTCGCCGCGCCGGGCGAGTAACCGCGCAGGTCCAGGAAGAGCTGCCCGTCGCCGAAGAGTGGCCGTACCTGGTGCGCCCACCGGACCGCCAGCGCCGTCTTGCCCACCCCGGCCGTCCCGATGATCGCGACGACCGCCAGGGCGCCGCTTTCCCGGGCCTGGTCCAGCATCGTGTCCATCGCGGCGAGGGCGTCGCCGCGACCGGTGAAGGTGGACAGGCCGGCGGGCAGTTGGGCGGGACGCGGAGCGGATCCGGGTTCCCGGACCGGTGGTGCGGGTCTGTTCGGCGGAAACTGTTGCCGCAGCACCCGTACGTGGGCCTCCGCGAGCAGCGCTCCCGGCTCGATGCCCAGCTCGTCGGCGAGGAGGCGGCGGATCCGCTCGAACACCCGCAGCGCCTCGGCCCGGTGTCCCGATCCGGCCAGTGCCGTCATCAGCCGCACGGCGAGGCCCTCGTGCCACGGGTTCCCGGTGACCAGCTCGCGCAACGGCGCCACCACGGCGGCGTGTCGACCGAGTGCGAACTCGGCGTCGAACAGGTCCTCGGACGCGGCAAGCCGCTTGTCGTGCAGGGCGGCGGCGGCGGCCGGCACGAAAGCGCCGGACGCACCGGCGAGTGCCGGGCCACGCCACAGCGCCAACGCCTGCCGCAACAGGATGGTGGCCCGCTCGTGCTCGCCGGAGTCGGCATACCGACGGGCAGCTTCGGTCAGCCCGGAGAAGACCACCACGTCCAGGTCATCGCCGGCCAACTCAAGGCGGTATCCGCCAGAATCGGAATATATCGTCTCGGGTATCCCGGCCGCACGGGTCAGTTGTCGCAACCGGGAGACACAGACCTGGACCTGTGCTCGTGCGCGGGTGGGGAGAGCTCCTCCCCACAGCGCCTCGGTCAGCTGCTCCGCCGACACCACCAGGTTGGCATTGAGCAACAGAAACGCCAGCACAGCGCGTTGTTGGGGGCGTCCCAGCGGCACTCGCCCGCCCCGCACCACGGCCTCGACCGGGCCGAGCAAGCGCCATGTCATCCAGCCCCCACATTGATGTATCGAACTTGATTCTATGTGTCGCCTTCAGGGCGGCTATCGGATGGCTAGCCGATGGCAAGCCGGGCCGCGCAGCCTGATGGAGCCGGGCGGACGGTCCGGAACATGGGGTAAAGGAGCTTCAATGAGACGAAGAATCCGCGCGGCTCTCCTCGCGGTGACGACACTCAGCATGGTCGTCGCGTCGGTCGGGGTCGCGCAGGCCGACGATTCGTCGCAGTCGTCGCAGTCGTCGCAGCCAGCGCAGCCGTCACTGCGCGACGCACGGGCCGCCGCAGCCGCGTCGGGCGGGCTGAGCCACGCCGCGAAGGGCGGGATCGGCATCGCCGCGACGTGGTTCACCGGCACCCTCGCCGCCGGCGGCACACAGGGCTGGACCTGGACCAACGCCCCGGCCGACGCCGCCTACGTGGTCGGCTACAACCCGGTCGGCGCGACCACCTCGGCCACGTGCCAGTTCGAGACGATCAACAGCCGGTACGTCCAACTGCCCAGTGGGGAGCGGCAGTACCAGTTCACCCTCAAGAACGTCGGCTCGATCGCCTGTGGTGCGACGGTGCAACTCACGGCGGTGACCAGTACGTTCCTCGGCTCGACCGGCGGCGTCAGCCCGGGTGGCACCCAGACGAGCCTGTGGAACGTCCCCTGGAACACCATCTGGGTGCCCGCTCTGAACCCGAGCGGCGCCACGGGTTCGGCGGCCTGTCAGTTCCAGGTGTCGCGCATCTGGACCGTGCAGCCGGGCAGCTCGCTGCGGCAGATCTGGGTGGAGGCCAAGAACGTAGGGAGCATCACCTGCCAGGCCGACATCCGGCTCGGCTCCACGACCATCGGCTCGCAGTTCTCCATGGCGACCGTGGGCCCCGGCAGCACCTGGTCCACGACGTGGAACAACGCCAATCCCGTCACCTCGGCCTACGTGGTCGGTCCGTCGCCCCAGGGCAGCTTCCCCACCTACTGCCAGTTCGAGGTCACGCGCCTGGTCTACATCCAGCGCATCAACAGTGACGGATCCTCTCAGCGTCAGCTCGCGATGTGGTTCAAGAACCTCAGCACACTGTCCTGCGGAGGGACCGCCTACCTGCAGACCATCGCTGCCTGATTCCGCACCCGTCCCCGCGGTCACCGCGCGACAACCACCGTTGTCGCGCGGTGGCCGCGCCCTTCTCGCCGCCACCCCTGGCCGGGACCCGGACATCAGATCATCACCGGGTGGACGAGCGGCGGTTCGGCGGCCGTCGACGTCAGACACAGATCGGTTCTGCGGCGGCGGAGCGGTCGTCACGAGTGACGACGGCTCCGATCGCGCAGAGCCGGTCGGTGGGGTCGGCGCGGACGATCAGGGTGGTGAAGGCCGACTTCACATCGGGTTCCACGGCTTCCTGGCGGGTATCCCCGTGCGGGTCGGACCTGCGGTAGATGGCGACCTCGACGTGGTTGCCCAGCGGGCTGTCGTCTGCTCGGGTGATTCGGGCCCACGCGGCCCGACACCTGACCGAGAACACGATCTCCAGCAGGAACTCCGGGTTCTTGTTCGTGCTCGTCGCGACCTTCGCGTCGTCCAGGCACGGCGTGTCCAGCGGGTTGTCACCGGTCGCTGCCGATGCGGGGGTCGGCTTCGTTGTCGGTGCGGTGACCGGCTCAGGCGTCGAGACACGGTGTACGACGAACCCGGTCACGACATTGGTGATCAGCAGTGTGACCGCGACCGCTGCCCACCATCGCCATCGAGGTTGTCCAGGTGGTCGACTGGTGAACTCCGCAGCGTTCTGCTCGCCGGGTGGCGTGACCAGCGCCGTACGACGAGCCACCCACCGTTCGATTTCCGCGTGGTCGACGCCGAGGGCGGTCAGGTAGCCGCGTACCGCCAACTCGGAGGGCAGCGCTTCGAGTTTCGCGACCTTGTGCAGGGTGCTCTTACTGACCCGTACACCGTTCATTCTGGCGCGGTGGACCATCGCGTCCCATGTCGGCGGCACCTCACGGTCGTCGCGCAGCCTGCGTAGGTCACCCACGAAACGGTCAACCGAGTCGCCCCGGTCCTGCCGATCCGACTCCTGCTTCACCACACCCCCGCCCGCGACGGATTCGCCACCGCCTGACCAGTGTGGCGTAATCGCGATCCATTCCTCCATCTCCCTGGTGGATGGACGACTGAACGGGTGCAGTTCGGGGTGTCCGGGACGTACCGCCGGCGGCAGTTCGCTCGCATGGTGGCGTCGCCTCGGACATCCCACGATCCGCCGCTGCGGCGCGGATCATATTCGGTGAGGAGAAGCCCGATGAGTACAACGTCCACGGTGCAACGACCCCGTCGATTCGGCAGAGCCCTGCTTGCGGCTGTCACCGCGATCCTGGCCGCCGGCACGATCATTCTCACGGGCGCGGCTGCGGCGCAGGCGACGGACTCCGGTGGTGACGGCAGCCCCACCGGTTGCTCGCAGACCAGCACTGTCGCCACCGTGCCCATCCACGGTTCGCGGGGCGCCCTCGCGGGCAAGGCGATCGGGGAACTTCAGCTGCGTTGGTCGTGGTCCTGCCACGGAAACTGGTCGCGGGTCGTCCTGTACGGCGGAATGTACTCGAACCCGGTGACCGTGGAACAGGTCGTCGAATCGGAGGGCCGCAGGGCGAGCGCGTACGACCCTAATCTGCTGACGGGCGCCGGTGGAACAAGTGCTTGGTCACCTTATATTCGGCTGGCGAACTCGCAGAGCACGGCGTGCGTGCAGGCGTGGCTGTCATCGGACTTCGGCACGCTCAATTACCACACCAACGGTGCGCGCTTGTGCGTCTGACGTCGTGAGCCTTCGACCCGGCGTCCGTCACTGCGCATGCGGGTGGCACGCCGGGTCGAAGGCTGTCGGATGGGCCGGTCGATCTGATCCACCTCCGACGTGCCGTCCGGTTCGCGCCGGATGCGCGCGCCGGGCCGGTCGACCCACGATGATGGTTGCGTGAAGGAGATCTACTCCGACGACGGCGATCCGGCGGCGGACCCCGGGGCCGTGCCCGGTCTGCGCCCCGTGACCGACGGGGCGACCGACGCCACGTCCCGCACGCTCGAGGTCGACGGGGAGACCTTCGTTCTCCGCTCGAACGGGCTCGGCGGCACCGACTACGCCTGGCTCAGCGGGCCGAACCCTGGCTACGGCTTCGGTGTGGGCCCGACGGCGGACCTGTCGGCTGACGAGCACACCAAGAACATCCGTGACTTCCTGGACACCGTCGACCCGAGCACCGGATACCTGGCAGACGACTGAGCAGCGGGACGGTCGACGTTCCAGCTCGCGGCGCGGGCCGGCGATGTCCTAGGATGCTTAACGCGGGGTGGCGAGCCTCGCTGCGCTCAGGGTGTCGCCACCCCGCCCGTCACGTGGGGCCGCTGCCGGCCGGCGCCGGGTGCGGTGGCAGGCCCAGGTTCCGCACCCGGAAGACTGTGGCATTGAGCCACATCAGCGGCTGGATCAGCAGGTCGACGCCGATCAGAAAGCAGAGCGTCCCCACCCCGGCCGGTCCGCCCATCAGCCACCCGGTTGCGAGCAGGGTCAGTTCGAGCGCGCCCTTGGCCAGCCAGAACGGCCACCGCCAGCGCTGCACCATGGCGATCGCGAGAAGGTCCATCGCCCGGATGCCGAACCCGCTCATGATGATCAGCGCCGAACCGTACGCACAGGATGCGGTGCCGGCGGCGAGCAACGTCGCCGCGGGTGCCGGGGCGAGGCGAACCGGGTCGAGGATCAGTAGCCCGTCGATGGCGCTGCCGCAGAGGAAGAACGTCAGCATGGGGGAGAGCACCGGTCGGCGACGGGTCCACACGGCGACGATGGACACGCAGGTGACCGCGACGGCGGCCTGGGCGATACCGATCGTCCCGGGGACGTGGCGCAGCAGGCCGAGCGCGAACGTGTCGAGCGGATCCGTGCCGAGGTGCGAGACGATGAAGAAGTACGCGCCCAGCGAAAAGAAGAAGCAGCCGATGAGATAGGGGAAGGCTTTGTCGACGGCAGGGCGAACAGGGGCGGCAGGCATCCAGGTCTCCGATTGTCGGGGGCCGTCTGCCTGATGGGGCGGTTCGTGACGTCGGGAGCAGGCGTCCGGCACGTCGGGAGTGCGCGCATCCAGGTGGCGGTGGCCCCTGCCGGAGCCGGCACGCAGCTGTCGCGCGCTGATCGGTCGAGCATGGTCGCGATGGGCGATAACGTCGGAGCGTGTTCGCGTGGTCCGAATTCTGCCGCACGGGTCAGCTTGATCGCCATCAATGTCTTAGTCGTATTCGACCGCGCGGGACGCCGGATGGGCCCGTGTTCGGCCGACCCTGGCGCTCACCCCTGGTGACCAGCGGTGGTCACCAGTGGTGAGAGATGCATCACACAGGGTTCGTGGTCACCGTGACCTCGGCACCGTCGCACGGTGAACGGCCGGCGCGGCGACCCCCTGACGCCGCGCCGGCCGGGTGCGGGCCCGACGGTGCCCGACCGACCGTTGGTCGGCCCGCCCGCGACCTACCCGTCCAGGTGTCCGGTGGTGGCCAGCCGGTGGTACCAGTGGGCGCTGTCCTTCCAGAGGCGTTCCTGGGTGTCGTAGTCGACGCGGATGATGCCGAAGCGGCGGTCGTAGCCGTAGCCCCACTCGAAGTTGTCCAGCAGCGACCAGACGAAGTAACCCCGCACGTCCACGCCCTGCGCGCGGGCGTCGGCCACCGCGCCGATGTGCCGGCGCAGGTAGTCGATGCGCCGGTCGTCGTGGACCCGCCCGTCCGCCGCGACCACGTCGTCGAACGCCGCGCCGTTCTCGGTGATCATCAACGGTTGACCCGGGTAGTCGTGCCGCAGCCGCAGCAGCAGCTCGGTGAAGGCCGGCGGGTCGATGTTCCACCCCATCGCCGTGTACGGGCCGGGCTGCGGCAGGAAGTCGACGTCCTCGGCACCCACCCACGGCGAGTGGGTCGACGCGCCGTGCCCGTCGGCATCGGAGCGGGCCGAGTGTCCGTCCCAGGCGCGCACCAGGGTGCTGGAGTAGTAGTTGACCCCGAGCACGTCCAACGGCACCGCGATCAGCTTCTCGTCACCGGAGCGCACGAACGACCAGTCGGTGACGGCGGCGGTGTCGGCCAGCAGGTCGGCCGGGTACGCCCCGTCCAGCATCGGGCCGAGGAACGCCCGGTTCGCCAACGCGTCGATCCGCCGGACCGCGTCGCGGTCGGCATCCGACCCGGACGCGCCCCGCACGACGTGCAGGTTGAGCGTCACCGACAGCTCGGCGCTCGGCACCAGCTCCCGCACCACCCGCCCGGCCAGGCCGTGCGCGAGGTTGAGGTGGTGCACCGCCGCCAGCGCCGCCGCCGGTTCGGTGCGACCGGGCGCGTGCACGCCGGAGCCGTACCCCAGGTAGGCCGAGCACCACGGTTCGTTGAGCGTGGTCCAGGTGTGCACCCGGTCGCCGAGCGCGCCGACGATCGCCGAGGCGTACTCCTCGAAGCGCAGCGCCGTGTCCCGCGCCGGCCACCCGCCGGCGTCCTCCAGCTCCTGCGGCAGGTCCCAGTGGTACATGGTGGCGACCGGCCGGATGCCGCGCTCCAACAGGCCGTCAACCAGCCGCGCGTAGAAGTCCAGGCCGGCGGGGTTGAACCGGCCGGAACCGCCCGGCTGCACCCGGGGCCAGGAGATCGAGAAACGGTACGCGGACAACCCCAGCCCGGCGATGTGGTCGAGGTCCTGCGGCCACCGGTGGTAGTGGTCGGCGGCCACGTCGCCGGTGTCGCCGTTCAACGTACGCCCGGGGGTGTGGCTGTAGGTGTCCCAGATGGACCGCCCCCGGCCGTCCTCGGTGGCCGCGCCCTCGATCTGGTACGCCGCCGTGGCCGACCCCCAGACGAAGCTCTCCGGGAAGTTGCGTGCCGTCATCGTCCCGCCCTCTCCGCGCCGACCACCACGCAGTGGTAGGCCGACGATTCGCCCGCCACCAGCTCGGCGGTGGCCACCCCGTCACGGAAACCCACCTCGAACTGCGCACCCGGGCCCCCGTCGGGCGACGGGATGCGCACCCGGTGCCGCTGCCCCTCGGCCGGCGCGTAGAGCCGCAGCTGCACCCCGTCGGCCCAGTCGTAGTCGGGCCGGTCGCAGCGCGCCCCGAACCCGATGACCGCGCCGGGGCGGGCGAGCACCGGCAGACTGTCGTACTCGTGTTTCTCGGTCACCCACGCCGGGCCGGTGAGCTGCGCGCCGGTGACCAGGTGGGTCCAGGTGCCGGCGGGTACGTAGAAGGTGACCTGCCCGTCGGCGCTGAGCACCGGTGCGACCAGCACGTCCGGGCCGAGCATGTACTGCCGGTCGAGGTGCGCCACGGCCGGATCGTCCGGGAACTCCACGATCATCGGGCGCATCATCGGGATGCCGTCGCGGTGCGCCTCCTCGGCCGTCGCCGCCAGGTACGGCATGAGGCCGAGCTTGAGCCGCGTGAAGTGGCGCAGCACCTCCACGGCCTCCTCGTCGTACGCCCACGGCACCCGGTACGAGCCGGAGCCGTGCAACCGCGAGTGCGACGACAGCAGGCCGAACGCGATCCACCGCTTGAACACCGCCGGGTCGGGGGTGCCCTCGAAGCCGCCGATGTCGTGACTCCAGTAGCCGAAGCCGGACGACGCCAGGGACAGCCCGCCGCGCAGCGACTCGGCCATCGCGACGAACGTCGACTCGCAGTCGCCGCCCCAGTGCACCGGGAACTGCTGGCCGCCGGTGGTGGCGGAGCGGGCGAACACCACCGCCTCACCCTCGCCGCGTTCGGTCTCCAGCAGCTCGAAGACCGCCCGGTTGTAGAGGTAGGAGTAGTAGTTGTGCATGCGCTGCGGGTCCGACCCGTCGTGCCACACCACGTCGGTCGGGATGCGCTCGCCGAAGTCGGTCTTGAAGCAGTCGACGCCCATGTCCAGCAGCGACTTGAGCTTGCCGGTGAACCAGGCCACCGCGTCGGGGTTGGTGAAGTCGACGAGCGCCATGCCGGCCTGCCACTTGTCCCACTGCCACACCGACCCGTCCGGGTTGCGTACCAGGTAACCGGCCTCGCGGCCCTCCTCGAACAGGTACGACCGCTGCGCGATGTACGGGTTGATCCACACACAGACCTTCAGGCCCCGCTCGTGCAGCCGGCGCAGCATCCCCTCCGGGTCGGGGAAGGTCGCCGGGTCCCACACGAAGTCGACCCAGTGGAACTGGCGCATCCAGAAGCAGTCGAAATGGAACACCGACAGCGGCAGGTCCCGTTCGGCCATCCCGTCGACGAACTCGGTCACCGTCTTCTCGTCGTACGACGTGGTGAACGAGGTGGACAGCCACAGCCCGTACGACCAGGCGGGCACCCGGGCGGGTCGGCCGGTCAGCGCCGTGTAGCGGCGCAGCACGTCCTTCGGGGTGGGCCCGTCGATGACGTGGTAGGTGAGCGACTGGCCTTCGACGCTGAACTGGGTCTGCGCGACGACTTCCGAACCGACCTCGAACGACACGTGCTCCGGGTGGTCCACGAACACCCCGTAGCCGGCGCTGCTGAGATAGAACGGCACGTTCTTGTACGCCTGCTCGCTGGCGGTGCCGCCGTCGGCGTTCCAGATGTCGACCGTCTGACCGTTCTTCACGAACGGGCCGAACCGTTCGCCCAACCCGTACACCGTCTCGCCGACGCCGAGCGCGAGGCGTTCGTGCACGTACCGGCGGCCCTCGCTGTCGGTGGCGATGCCGACGCTGCGTGCGGTGGACGCGGTGACCAGCCGGTCGCCGTGCCGGAACTCGACCCGCCAGCCGTCGACCAGCGCGACCCGGACGGTCAGCTCTCCGGTGGTCAGCGACGCGCTGAGTCCGGTGATGTCGACGGTGACCGGGTGGGTGTGGTCGGTGCTGACCCCGAAGTGGGGTTCGCGGGGCAGCCCGCCGCTGTGGTGGCCGATGGTGACCCCGACGACGCCGGGCGCGGGGGAGAAGAAGCGGACGGTGACGACGGGCCGGTTCAGTGTGTCGCCCCGGCCGTTGATCTGCCCGGACGGGGCGAAGACGGTGAAGCCGCGCTCGTCCGGCTCGACCGATTCGACCGTGCCGGGGCGCAGCACGCTGACCCCCGGACGCAGTTGCCAGTACCCGTCGGTGAACTTCACTTCTCGGCTCCTGCCGTGATGCCGCGCGCGAGGGTGCGCTGGAAGATGAGGAAGAACAGGATGGCCGGCACCAGGCTGATCAGCGCACCGGCGTTGGTCGTCGGGGCGTCCATCAGCCGGTCGCCCTGCAACGATGCGAGGGCGACCGGGATGGTCTGGGTCTGGTTGTCGATCAACATGACCAGCGGGATGAGGAACTCGTTCCAGGTCCAGATGAAGAAGAAGATGAGCAGGACGGCGAGGGTGGGCCGCAGGTTGGGAAAGACCACCCGCCACAGCACCGTCCACTTCCCGGCGCCGTCGAGCGCCGCGGCCTCCAGCAGCGCCCGGGGGAACGTGCCCAGCACCGAGGCGAGCAGGTACGTGCCGAACGCGCTCTGGATGACGGTGAAGATGATGATCACCGACAGTCGGGTGTTGTAGAGGCCGATCTCCTTGGCGACGTAGTACAGCGGATAGATCAACGCCTCCTGCGGCAGCATGTTGGCCAGCAGGAACAGCCCGACGATCCACAGCCGGCCGCGGACCCGGCCGATGCCCAGGGCGTACGCGTTGAGCAGCGACACGACGACGCCGAACACCGCCACCGAACCGGCGATGAGCGTCGAGTTCCACAGCTTGAGCGGGAAGTTCACCGCGGACCAGTACGTCCGCAGGCCCTGGGTGTAGAACTCCGTCGGCCAGCTCAACGGGCCGCCCGACGAGTAGTCGCCGGGCGACTTGAACGCGTTGAGCAGCATGAACGCGAACGGCACCAGCATGACCAGCGCGCCGACGGTGACGCCGGCGAGCACCACCCAGCGGCTGAGGCCCCGGTGGTGCCGGTCGCGCACCTTCGGGCGGAGGGGGACCTTGGTGATCGTCACGGTCATCTCAGATCCCCCGGTCCCGGCGTTCGCTGCGGGCCTGCACCCCGATGAAGACCACGGCCACCACCACGATTATCACGGTGAGCACGGTGGAGATCGCCGAGCCGTATCCGACCTGGAGCTTCTTGAAGAACGTGTAGTAGGCGAAGTACGACGGCACGTTGGTGGCGTTCTCCGGGCCGCCCCGGGTCAGCGCGTAGATCGGCCCGAACACCTTCAGAGCGGCGATGGTGCAGGTCAGGGCGACCACGAAGGTCTCCGGCCGGATCTGCGCCAGGGTGATCGCCCGGAACCGGTGCAGCCAGTTCGCCCCGTCGACCTCGGCCGCCTCGTACAGCTCCGGGTCGACCCGCTGCAACGCCGCCATGAACACGACCACCGGGTAGCCGATCTGCACCCAGATCATCACCGCCATCACCGCCGGCAGCGCGGTGTCCGGGTCGCCCAACCAGTCGTGGCGCAGCGCCCCGAGACCGATCGCGTCGAGCGTGCTGTTGAACGCGCCGTCGGGGCGCAGGATCCAGCCCCAGACGATGCCGGCGACCACCACGGGCAGCACCTGCGGCAGATAGAACGCGGCCCGCAACGCCGCCGCCGTCCGGGGCCGGAACCGCCGCCCGACGACGTCGAAGAGCACCGAGGCGAGCAGCAGCCCGACCAGGGTCGGCACCACCACCATCGCGACGATCATCGCCACGGTGTTGCGGAACGACGCCCAGAACACCTCGTCGTGCAGCAACCGCTGGTAGTTGTCCAGCCCGACGAAGGTGGGGTCGCCGACGCCTGACCACCGGGTCAGCGACAGGTAGCCGGTACCGACCAGTGGCACGCCGATGACCAGGATGAACAGCACCGCTCCGGGGAGCAGGTAGAGCCAGTACGCCGCGTCTCGGCCACGCGGTCGACGGCGGGACGCAGGCGTGGGGGTGGGGGTGGGGGTCGCCGCCGGTGGTGTGCCGGCGACGGTGTCGGGGACTGCCATGCAGGATCCTTCCCGGCGGGGCGGGCGGGCGTGCCGGTCGTACCGGGCACGCCCGCCGCTCGCCGTGTCACTTGCCGGTGATCTCCTTGACGCCGTCGGCGTACGGCTTGGCGATCGTGTCGAGCACCTGGTCGGGGGACTTGGATCCGTTGATCAGCGCCTGGAACCCGCCGACCAGCACGTCGTAGTAGCCGGGCACCGGCCAGTCCGGGTAGAAGGCCAGGCCGTCCTGCTTGCTGACCGTGTTGAAGTCCTCGATCAGCTTGCGGTCCTTCGGGTCGGTGATCTTCGCGGGGTCACCGGCCACCGGGATGCCGCCGTTGTTGCCGATCAGGTCCTGTACCTCAGGGCGCAGGGTGATGTCGATGAAGTCGTACGCCAGGCTCTTGGCCTTGCTGTTGGTCGGGACGACCCAGATGTTGCCGGACGAGCCGGCGTTGAGGGTGTTGCCCGGGAACAGGAAGGTGTCCCAGTTGGCCTTCATCTCGGCCTTGAACCGGCCGTACCACCAGCTGCCCGAGACGATCATCGGGGTCTTGCCCGCGATGAAGGCGGTGCCCATGTCCTCGGCCTTGAGGCTCGACGAGTCCTTGGCGACGTAGCCCTTGCGCACCCAGTCGGCGAAGGTGTCCGCACCGTACTTCAGCGGGTCGGCGCGGAAGTCGACCGGGTTCTTGTAGAGCTGGTAGTTGTCGACGAACTGCCGGTCGGCCTTTGCCAGGGCCAACTGGTAGAACAGCTGCCCGGCCGGGTATTCCGCGCCGGCCATGCCCAGCGGGGTGATGCCCTTACCGACGAAGGTGTCCATCGCGGCGGTCAGCTCCGCCATGGTGGTGGGCACCGTGACGCCGTTACGGTCGAACAGGTCCTTGTTGTAGTAGACCGTGACGTACTCGCCGTAGTTCGGCACGCCGAACCAGTTGCCCGAGCCCATCACGCCCTTGTCGCTGTACCGCGCGGTGGTCTGGAGGCTGGGGCTGAGCTTGCCGGCCCAACCGCGCTTCTCGGCCTCGCCGCTGAGGTCGGTGAGCAGTCCCTGCGACGACAGCAGGCCGGCCGTCGCGTTGCCCTTGTTGTACTCCATGATGTCCGGACCCTCGGACGAGTTGATGATCATGCCGGCGTTCTGCTGGATCTGCTCGAACGCCTTGCGCTCGAAGCGCACCTCGACGCCCGGGTGTTCGGTCTTGAAGATCTCGATGGCCTTGTCCCAGCCGACCCCCATCGCGCTGTTCTCGCCCTCGTAGTGCCAGAGCTTGAGGGTCTTGGCCCCGCTGTCGTCGCCCCCGCAGGCGGCCACGGTGGTCGTCGCGGTCGCCGCCAGGGCGATCGCGGCGACGATCCGGCGGAATCGCTGCATTGCTATCCTCCTCGTTGAGTATCGAGCCCGGTACTTCACTGGGTCCGTCGTCGCGTTGCCGCGCGGCGACGGGCCGTTTTACCTGGTCAACCCCCATCGGGGTGACGGCTTCGTGGTGCTGCGGTCGATCCCCGGATCTCCAGCGCGCACGGCAGCAACTGCTGGTGGCGCTCGTCACCGGCCCCGTCCAGGTGGCGCACCAGGGCCTCGACCGCGATCCGGCCCAGCGCCGAGCCGGGTGACGTCATCGCGGTCAGCGCCGGGGTGGCCAGCTCGGCGACCTGCGGCGAGGTGACCATCGAGACGACCGACACGTCGTCGGGCACGGCCAGCCCCCGCCCGGTCAGCTCGCCGAGGATGCCGAAGACCGCCGTCTCGTTCATCGCCAGCACGGCCGTCAGGCCCGGCGTCCGTGTGATGGCGGCGGCCAACGCGGCCCGGCCGCCGGCGGCGCTGTCCTGCGCCGGGATCATGACCGGTTCCAGGCCGTGGCCGGTCATCGCCGTGACGAAGGCGTCCCGGGTCCGCAGCGCCGGCCCGTAACCGCTGGCCAGGGTCTCGGCCGAGTGGTTGACGTAGACGATCTGCCGGTGCCCCAGCCCGACCAGGTACGCCACCGCCTCCCGTACGGTCTGCTCGAAGTCGATGTCGACGTAGGAGAGCCCGGCGGTGTCCCCGGTGCGCCCGATCAGCACCAGCGGCACCCCGGCCTGCTGGAGCGCGCCGACCCGCTCGTCGGCGAGCTGCACCTCCATCAGCACGACGCCGTCGAACATCCGCTGGCTGGCCAGCCGACGCAGCCCGTCGAGGTCGCCGCCCCCGCCGACGGGTGACAGCACCAGGTGGTAGCCGACGGCGCTGGCCGCCGCGGCGGCCCCGGTGACGAACGCCGTCTCGGTCGCCCCGAGGCCGCGCTCGTCCATCGGCAGCAGCAGGCCCAGGATCCGGCTGCGGCGACTGGCCAGCCCCCGGGCCATGGCGTTGGGCTGGTAGTCGAGCTGGGCCATGGCGGCGAGCACCTTGGCCCGGGTGCCCTGGGAGATCGGCCGGGCTCCGGTGAGCACGTAGGAGACGGTGCTGACCGAGACCTGCGCCAGGCGGGCGACGTCCTGCATGGTGGCCACCGCGCACCTCCTCCGGGCAGGCAGGGAACCGTGTTCGCCGGCTCGTCGAAGCGGTTCGACGAAGCGGTTCGACAGACGCTAGACCCGGTGTTACGGCGACGTCAATAGCCGATGTCGGAAGCGGTCAGCTCGGCACTTCCCGCCTGTGTCGCCCGCCCGGTGGTCGACCGCGTCCTCCCGCGTCGACGCCGGGTGGCCTGGGACGGCGCCCTGGCCACCCGGCGCCGGCGGTGACCGGACGCCGGCGCAGCGGCGGCACACCCGCGGAGTTCCGCTACCCGAGAACCAGCTGCCCCAGTTCCTGGGTGCATCGGGTGAGCGCGACGTAGAGGGCGTTCCAGCCGCGCGGCCCGGCGGCGATGCCCTGGGGATCGACGAGGAGCGCCGCATCCCATTCCAGACCCTTGGACTGCACCGCGGTGAGCACCGGGACGTCAGCCAGTACGGCGTGGAGTTCGGCGATGCGGTCGGCGGGGGCGATGACGCCCACCGTGCCGCCGTGCCACCGCTGCTGCAACTGTCGCACCGCCCGGGCGGCGGTGTCGGCAAGCTCCGCAGGGGCGACCGTGCGGACCCAGGGGTCGATGCCGCAGGAACGCACCGCCCGGGGCGGGGAGTTGTGGCTACCGGCCCGCCTCAGGACGGGCCCGGTGAGGTCCATGACCTCGCGCGGGGTGCGGTAACAGATGGTCAGCTCCGCAGCGGTCCACCGCTGTCCGAAAGCCGCCTGCACCGCCTGTGCCCAGGTGGTGTGCCGGTGCGCCGCCTCCGTCTGATCGATGTCGCCGACCGCCGTGACGGAACGGCTGGGACAACGCCGCAGCACCATCTGCCACTGCATCTCGGACAGCTCCTGCGCCTCGTCGATGACGACGTGGCCGTACACCCAGCCGCGCTGCCGGCGAGCGTGGTCGGCGACGAACTCGCCCTGCGGCGGCGGGGCTTCGATCTCGCCCAGCAGGTCGGCGACCGCGTCGAGCAGGGGGATGTCGCTCGAAGCCCACGGCGCGGGCTCCGTCGCGACGGCGGTGATCTCCGCCGCGGACAACTGGGGGGCGAAGCGGGCGAGCAGGGCGCGGTCGGTCACCAGACCCCTCAACAGGTCTTCGGTGTCGAGGGTGGGCCACCATGCCTCGACGAACCGGGCGATGCTCGCGTTCTCCGCGATACGACCACGGAGGGCGTCGATCTCTTCCTCGGAGAGCAGCCCGTCGACGTCACTGCCGGTGGGCCCACCGGCGGACCGGTGGTCGTGCTGCATGCTCCGGTCGACGCGGGCGAGGATGTCCTCGAAGCCCTCGTCCATCGCGTTCACCAGCGCCTCGCGTTGATCGACGACGGCTTCGGTCAGGAGGTGGTGCAGCTGCTCGGCGCACGCCTCGCGGGCCCGGTGATAGGGGCGTCCCCGCACCGAGGCGAGCATCTGGGCGACCGTCCCGGCGGGGATGGCGTAGAACTCGCCCTCCCAGCGCAGCGTCAACTCGCGGGGGCGCGGGAACAGCGAGCCGACGTAGTTCTCGAGCGCGGCCTGCCAGAGGGCACGGCCCTTGATCTCGGCGAGGGTCCGGCTCTCGTCGCGGCCCACGCGGATGTCGGGCAGCAGGGTGTCGCAGGTCGCCGAGACGACGGCGGTCTCACCGAGGGCGGGCAGCACCTGGGCGATGTACTGGAGGAACCGCGGCGAGGGACCGAGGACCAGGACCGCCTGGTCGGCCATTGCCGAGTGGGCGAACAGCAGGTAGGCGACGCGGTGCAGGGCCACCACGGTCTTGCCGGTGCCGGGACCGCCCTGCACGATCAGCGGGCCGGTCGCCTCCGCCCGGATGATGTCGTCCTGTTCGCGTTGCAGCGTGGAGATCGCCGCCGACATGTGACCGGTGCGCCGCTGGTCCAGGGCGGCCAGCAGCGCCCCCTCACCGACGAGTTCCGCTGTCATGGTCCCGTCCAGCGGCTCGTCGTCCACCCCGACGACCACCGGTCCCGTCGTGCGGATGTGCCGCCGTCGTGCCTGCCCCTGCGGGTCGACAGCGGTCGCGGTGTAGAACGGCCGGGCCGCGGGAGCGCGCCAGTCCAGCAGCAGCGGCTCACCGTCCTCGTCGTCGTTGCGCAGGCCGACCCGGCCGACGTGCCGCACGGTGCCGTCAAGACCGTCGAGGCGGCCGAAGACCAACCGTTCCTGCGCTCGCCGCAACTGCTCGTACTGCTGGCGGAGCATGCGCAGCCGCGCCCGTTCCAACACGTCCAGGGCAGCTGAGGAAAGCTCGGCCTGTAGGTGGTCGACAAGACCGTCGCGCCGCGCCACGGCCGAGTCGAGGAACTCCTGCTCCTCGGCGACTGCGGCTCGGCGCGCGGCCTCCGCTGCGGGGGAGGTTGGTGCTCCACTGCGGGTAATTGCCGTGGTGACGTCAGCGATGCCATTGCCCAGAGCAGATTTCCGACGCATTCGCAGATCCTCGGACTGGTTCTTCTCCTGCCACCCGACCGGCCGCAGGTATTTCGGCGACAAGCATAGGGTCGCGGTCTCGTCGGCGTGCCGTGAAATCGGCGGCGGAGACAAGCGTCTCAATACCTCACAGTTTCTTGCCGATTGTGGCCTCATCCCATCTGGACGGGTCGTGCCGCCCCTTTCGCGGGCGGGTGCCGGTGGCGGGATCCCTGCGTGGGTGGTCGTCGACGACGTGGTGCGGGCCCGCCGGGCCGGCCCGGCGCGACCCCCTCGGCGTCGGCTGTCGAGGAGGGGCGACCGACGGGGGCCGGCGGCCACAGGCGTTGACATGCTTCGATGCCTGCGTTAACTTCTGGGAAAACACGAATGCAATGATCTCGACATTTTTGTCGACGTCCCGCCGCGTCGGCATCACGCTGCCCGACGCCCGACCCAGGGAACTGTCGTGACCACTTCGCTCGCCTCCGTACAGAATCCGTCCACCCTCCGCCGACTGGCGTTGATCTCCCTGTCGGTCGTGCTGGTGGTCGCCGGCATCGTTCAGGGATCGCCGTCGGCGTCGACGGCCGCACCGAGGGTCGCGGCGACGCCCACCACGCCGCCCGGGTCCTACCCTGGCCCGGGTCGGGTGACCGGGGACGTCGGGGTGCACGACCCGACGGTCGTGATCCGCCCCGGTGGTGGTTACCTGCTGGCGCACACCGGTGACAACATCGCGCTGAAGACCTCCGGTGATCGGGTCGCGTTCCGTAACGCGGGTGTGGTGTTCCCCGGCGGTGCGCCGTGGACGACGACGTACACCGGGGGCAGTCGCAATCTGTGGGCGCCGGATCTGTCCTACCGTGACGGTCGGTACTGGTTGTACTACTCGGCCTCGACGTTCGGGTCGAACCGGTCGGGGATCTTCCTTGCCACGAGCACCACCGGGGCGTCGGGCAGTTGGACCAACCAGGGTCTGGTGATCGAGTCCCGGACGTCGGACGACTTCAACGCCATCGATCCCAATCTGGTGGTCGACGCTTCCGGCAGGTGGTGGTTGAGCTTCGGGTCGTTCTGGTCCGGTATCAAGATGGTGTCGTTGAATCCGGTGACCGGGAAACGCGCCGACACGACCGTGCGGAGCATCGCGGGCCGTAACGGGGGTGCCATCGAGGCGCCGGTGATCGTGCGGCACGGCGCCTACTACTACCTGTGGGTGTCGTTCGACAGGTGCTGTCAGGGGGCGGCGAGCACCTACCGGGTCATGGTGGGCAGGTCGACCTCGGTCACCGGCCCGTACGTCGACCGGAACGGGGTGGCGATGACCGCCGGTGGCGGCACCCAGGTCCTCGCCGGGCACGGCAGCATCCACGGGCCCGGCCACCAGGCGGTGTTCACCGACACCGACGCCGAAGTCCTCGTCTACCACTACTACGCCGACAACGGCACCGCACTGCTCGGCGTCAACCTGCTCGGCTACGACAACACCGGCTGGCCGTTCGTCTACTGACGGCGACCGCGATCCGACGGTGCGACCCCCGGTCAGGATGGCGACGGTCGGGGGCCGTCGTCCAGCGCGGCGGTGAGGCGGGCGGCGACCGCGGCCACGGCGGCCCGCAGTTCGGGACCCTCCTCGACGGTGAAGCCGAACGGGACGGCGGCCAGCCACTCCTGGGCGTACATCCGGGTGTTGGTCGTGCTGCCGGTCAGGACGCACCGGTCGCCGGCAGGCTCCAGGCGGCCCATCGTCGGCCGGACCCACGGTGCCACCCGCTCGTAGGGCTCGTGGAACACCACCCGGGTCGGGTACTTCCACCCGGAACCCAGGTGCGCCTCCAGGGTGGCCACGGGGTCGAGGTCGTCGGGCGGGGTGAACCGTTGCGGCAGGTGCCGCACGGCCCGGATCCGGTCGATGCGGTACGTACGGATCGCGCCCGCCCGGTGCGAGTGGCACAGCAGGTACCAGCGGCCGAAGCGCACCACCACCGCCCACGGGTCGACCACGGCCTCCCAGGACTCGCCGCCTTCGGTCGTGTAGGTGAAGGCCACCTGGTGGTGGTCGGCCACGGCCGCCACCAGCGTGCTCGTCGTGGTGGGATCGGCGTGCGCCGACCGTCGGTCGGAGGCGGCTGCCGCGTACGCCCGCAGTGCCGCCGCCTGCCGTCCGACGCTGTCGGGCAGCGCCCGGATGAGTTTGCTGAGCGCGGACCCGACCAGGCCGTCAGCGTCGATCGCGGCAGGTTGCCCGTCGAGAACGGCCATGACCAGGCCGATGACCTGCTCCTGGGTGAAGACGACGGCCGGCAGCCGGGCGCCCCGGCCGAGGCGGTAGCCGCCGTAGGGCCCCCGGACGGACTCGACCGGGATGCCCGCCTCGCGGAGGATCCCGACATAGCGGCGCGCGGCGCGTTCGGTCACGCCGAGACCGGCGGCCAGTTCCTCGGCGGTCGTGCCCGGGCGGTCCCGCAGGATGTCGAGCGTCCGCAGGGCACGGGCGGTGGGGCTGACGGCATTCTCCACCCACCGGACGGTACCGGAAGTGGAACGTCCGGAATCGACGCTACGTTGTCGTCATGACTGATGAACAGATCGTGCTCGTCGGCGGCCTGTGGCTCGACGCCTCGGCGTGGGACGGCGTCGTCGCCGAGTTGACCCGGGTGGGGCGACACGCGGTGGCGGTGGACCTGCCGGGCCAGGGCGACGGGAACACGGCGGCGACGCTCGACGACCAGGTTGCCGCGGTCCTGGCCGTCGTGGACGCGGCACCGGCCGGGTCGGTGGTGGTGGGGCACTCGGCCTCCTGCGCCCTGGCCTGGTTGATCGCCGACGCGCGGCCCTCGACGGTCGCCCGGGTCGTGCTGATCGGCGGTTTCCCGCAGGCCGACGGGGACCTGTACGCCGACTTCTTCCCGATCGAGGACGGGGCGATGCCGTTCCCCGGCTGGGCGCCCTTCGAGGGCGCGGACGCGGCCGACCTCGACGAACGGGCGCGGGCGGAATTCCTGGCCACCGCCATCCCGGTGCCCGAGGGCGTCGCCCGGGGGACAGTCCGGCTGACCGATGCGCGGCGCTTCGACGTGCCTGTCGTCCTGGTGTGCCCCGAGTTCACCCCGGAGCAGGCCCAGGCGATGCTCGACGGGGGTGACCTGCCCGAACTCGCCAAGGCCCGGAAGGTCGACCTGGTCGACATCGACTCCGGGCACTGGCCGATGCTGAGCAGGCCGGTCGAGTTGGCCCGCATCCTGGCCGACCTCTGACGGACCCGGCAACAGGTCGACGACTCCGATCTCGGCGACGACGACACGGCGGTACCGGGCGACGGTGAACGGGGGCGCACCGGCACGGTCGGGGACGTGCCTCGGGGCAGCGGCGGCTACCTCGCCCGTGGTGGGTGAGGTAGCCGTGCCGTGCCTCCCGGGCCGGGCGTGACCGGGCGGAGTGCGGTGGCCGGGGGCGGATCACGGTTTTCCGGCCGGGCCCGGCTAGCGGGTCGCGTCGGCGGCCTCCCGGATGAGATCGGCCAGCATGGCGGCCTCCGGGATGGCCACCGTGTGCGAACCTCCGGGAATCTCCACCGTCCGCCGGGAGCCCGCCCGTTCGGCCATGAACCGGTGGGCCGCGACCGGGATGTTGAGATCCTCGCTGCCGAAGAGGAACCAGGACGGCAGCGACTGCCAGGCGGGCTCGCCGGAGGGCTCACCCAGGGCCGCCTCGGTGATCGGCCGCTGGGTCACCGCCATCACGGCGGCCTGCGCCGTCGTCGAGTCGGCGGCGAACTGCTGGTGGTAGCGGTCCTGCCGGATGTAGAGGTCGGTCGCCCCGCCCGGGAGCGTGACGGGGGCCAGCGTCTCACCCAGGGAGCTGCCGGGGAACCGACCGGCCAGGTCGGCGGCGCTCTCGCCGGCGAGGGGGGCGAAGGCCCCGACGTAGACCAGCGCGGTCACGCCGGCACCCGCCGCCGGCACGTTCGAGATCACCATTCCGCCGTACGAGTGGCCGACGAGGACGACCGGCCCGTCGATCCCGGTGAGCACCGCGCGTAGGTGGTCGGCGTCGTGCCGGACGCCGCGCAGCGGGTTGGCCACGGCCACCGCGGGGTAGCCGTCGTCGCGCAGTGCGGTGATCACCCCGGCCCAACTCGCCGATTCGGCGAAGGCGCCGTGGAC
This sequence comes from Micromonospora sp. NPDC049257, assembly GCF_040678915.1. Lineage (NCBI taxonomy): Bacteria > Bacillati > Actinomycetota > Actinomycetes > Micromonosporales > Micromonosporaceae > Micromonospora > Micromonospora sp. NPDC049257. The sequence continues at coordinate 198,825 of NZ_JBFAQU010000009.1, read as the reverse complement.
GAGGACGACCGTCGGCCGGCCGGGCTGTGCGGTGGTGAGGGGCATCGTCGGGTTCCTCCGGATAGTGGGCCGGGTGCCGGCTTCATTCTCGGACCACGGGCGTACCCCGGCGTGCGTCGAGCGACCGGCTCACCCGGCCGGGTAACCGGGGTGAGGCGCCGACGGATGAGTCCGGGTACCGTAGCGGCGAGTCGAGAGGAACACGCCGTGGCCGATCAGCCCAAGCTCCTCGCCGCGACCGCGGTGGGTGTCACTACGACGGTGCCGCCGAGCGGCCCGGGTTGCGTCGAGTGTGAGTCCTCCGGTGGGTGGTGGTTCCACCTGCGCCGCTGCGCGTCCTGCGGCCAGGTCGGCTGCTGCGACTCCTCGCCGGGCCAGCATGCGACGGCGCACGCGGCCGCGACGGGGCATCCGGTGGTACGCAGTTTCGAACCCGGCGAGTCGTGGTTCTGGGACTACTCCGACGATCAGTTCTATGCCGCGGGTCCGGAGCTGGCCGGGCCGCAATCGCGCCCGCTCGACCAGCCCGCCCCCGGCCCCGAGGGTCGGGTGCCGGAGGACTGGAAGCGCCGGCTGCACTGACTGTGCGCATGCCGGGGTCGGCGGGTTTGGCGCTCCGGCCCGCCGGGCAGCACACCGCAATGGCCACCGCCGATGAGCCTGCTGTCACCGAGTTCCGCCGTTCCCGGGGTCGTGAGGTCGGTTTCCTGGCCACCGCGCTCCCTGCGCTGGCGGTGGTGCAGGCGGTCGTCAACCTGGCCTCCGGCGACCCGTGGTGGGACGGGCTGTGGCTGCCGCTGACGTGGTTTCTGCTCCTCGGGTTCTCCCGGGGGGTGGTCCGTCCGCCGTCTGCCGGTCACCAGCCGCGGCTGCCCCTGCGGCTCACCGCGGACCACCTCCAGGTGGCGGGTCCGGGTGAGCGCACCCTGGCCATCGAGTGGTCGAACGTCGCGCGTGCCGAGATCAGCGGACGGTGGTACCCGGTCCTGGTGATCGAGCCGGCCGACCCGGACCGGACCCGCCCCCCGCTCGCCCGGTGGGAGTGGGCGACGTACGGGCAGAGCCGGCCGTACGAGATCCGGCTCCCGCTGGTCTACCTGAGCCCCGGCCGTGACCAGCTGCGGCGCGAACTGGCCCGCCGCCTTCCCGCCTGACGTTCCGACGTCACCGGCCGACCATCGTGCGGCTCACCAGCGTCAATGGCTCGGGCCTGAGCCCCGGAGTGTGTTCTCGGTTAGCAATATTGGTGAAGATGAATTGCGTGGACGGTCTCCCGAATTGCGTTCAAGCCTAGGCGCGACTTTCCGAAATGTGTAGAGTGAGCGCAGCGCCGCCCCGGTCGCCGTTCCGCCGCCCGGGGCACGAACAGCTCGGGGCAGGCCGGGGAGGGCCCGCCGGTGGCGGGGCGACTTTCCCGATGACTGTGCGGGCAGGAGCGGGCTGAGGCCATCCGATCAGGCAACCGTCCTCGGGTGCGTGCTGTGCGGGCGTCCACACAGGACAGTTTTGCCCCTGGCCTCTCCCGGTGGGTCCCGGTGAGGCGAGACGGAGGAGACGGATGTCCATCGAGGACAGTGCGTTACGGTCCCGGCGCGGCTTTCTGGGAATGGGGGTGGGGCTGCTCGGTGCGGCCGGCCTGGCCGCCTGCGGAGGCACCGCACCGTCGACGCCCAGGGCGCAGGCCGAGGTCCCGAAGGAACTCGTCGACGCCGCGGTGGCGCTGAAGGGCTCCTCGCTGGGGATGCTGTCGCAGAAGCTGTACTCGGAGGCGGCGAACGCGGCACTCGACGCCTCGATCAGGAAGTTCGCCGACACCACCGGCACCAAGATCGGCAACAGCCTGGTCCAGGCGGACGCGGGCGACGTGGTTGCCAAGATCCACGCTGAGGTCCAGGGTGGTGTGGCGCGCGACCTCGCGTTCATGACCGACTCGCGGTTCGTCGCCCAGTTCCAGGCGCTCGGCGACCTGGAGGACGTGACGGACGTCGTCCAGGCGCTGACGGCGACGTACGGCGAACCCACCGCCGAATCCAAGAACTTCTGCGTCTTCGACGGCAGGTGGTTCGCCATCCCCTACCACTTCATCGGGATCGGGTCGTTCCTGCGCAAGGACTGGATGCGCGACGAGGGCATCACCCCCAGGGACGTCTACACCTGGGAGGAGCTGCGGGACCTGTGCCTGGCGATCTCCGACCCCGGCAAGCGGCGGTTCGGCTGGGGCATGACCGTGAACCGCTCCGGTGACGCCAACGGCATGATCGAGGCGCTGATCAACTCCTACGGCGGGGCGATCGCCTCCAACGACGGCCGGAAGGTCACCTTCGACTCTCCCGAGACGGTGCAGGCGGTGACCTTCTTCGCCGACATCTACACCAACCCCCGCTACAAGCCGATGCTGCCGCCGGGAGTGGCCGCCTGGACCGACTCCAGCAACAACGAGAACTGGCTCGCCGGCATCCTCGGCTACACCCGCAACCAGTTCAGCGTCTACGCGGACTCCAAGACCAAGAAGAACCCCGTCTACGACAACACCCACGTCTTCGCCGACTGCACCGGGCCGGCCACCGACAAGTCCCTGCTGCTCGGCCAGTCCCAGGGCTTCGTCATCTTCAAGGGCGCCAAGAACGCCGCCCTGGCCAAGCTCCTGACGCAGTACCTGGTCACCGCGCCCGCCCTCGTGGGGGTGGCGAAGGAAGCGCCCGGTCTGGCGTTGCCGGCATGGGAGAAGGTCTGGGACGCCGACCCGTTCTTCACCAGCGGCGACCCGGCCTTCCCCATCATGCGCAAGATCACCCAACAGCAGCTGCCGCTGTCGACCAAGAACGGCCTCAACTTCCCGCAGAAGGCCAGCGCGGGGCAGCAGGCCGCCGTCGGCGCCTACGTCCTCACCGACATGATGCAGCAGGTCATCCAGGGCACGCCGCCCGCGCAGGCCGTGCAGGCCGCGCACACCAAGATGGTGCAGATCTTCACCCAGCAGGGGCTGCCGCAGTGACGTCGGTCCGCCCGGCGTCCGCCCCGGCGTCTCGGGGATCCTCGCCGCCGGAATCCCGATTCCGCATCGCGACCCGACGCCGGCTGGGCCGCGACTGGCGACTGGCGGTGCTGTTCCTGGCACCCACCGCCGTGCTGGTCGGCGGCCTCGTGCTCGTGCCGATCGCCTGGTCGGTCGTGACCAGCACGACGGAACGGCACGGGCAGCAGAGCGTGTTCGTCGGTCTGGCCAACTACCTCGCCCTGGCCGACGACGAGCAGTTCCACACGGGCGTGGTGAACTCGTTCGTCTTCACCGCGTACGCCGAGGTGTTCAAGGCGGTGCTGGGGCTGGCCGCGGCCCTGCTGCTGCACCACCGACGGCGGGGACGGGCCGTGCTGGCCGGGCTGCTCCTGCTGCCGTGGGTGGTGCCGACGGTGGTCACCGCGTTCAGTTGGCGCTCGCTGCTCGACCCGATCTTCGGCAGCGTCAACCTGCTGCTCACCGAGTCGGGGATCGGGCCGCTGCTGGTCAGCGCGTACCTGGTCGACAGTTGGCCGGCGGGCTGGCTGTCCGAGCCGTCCCTGGCCATGCCGTCGGTGATCGGAGTCAACGTGTGGAAGGGGGTGCCGTTCTTCACCGTCGCCTTCCTCGCCGGATTGAAGGCCATCCCCACCGACCTGTACGAGGCGGCGACCGTCGACGGCGCCTCGCCGTGGCGGCGGTTCGTCCACGTGACGCTGCCCGGACTGCGCCACGTGATCACCGTGACGGTCACCCTGTCGTCGATCTGGACGTTCAACAACTTCGACCTCATCTGGCTGCTGACCCAGGGCGGCCCGGGCGACGCGACGGCACCGTACGTGCTGGTCGCGTACTCGAAGGCGATCCTGCAACTGCAGTACGGCGCGGGAGCGGCGGTCACCCTCGTCATGCTGCCGGTCATCGGCTCGCTGGTGTTCGTGCTGGTCCGGCTGTTACGCCGGGACTCGGGCGTGGCGCCGCCCCGACGTGCCCGCAAGCCCCGGCCGGACCGCTCGGCCCGCGCCACCCGTACGGTCCGCACCGCACTGCCGTGGGTCGTCGCGGTGGTCACCGCCGCCCTGCTGGCCTGGGCGTCACCGCACATCTTCTGGAAGGCGGCCGTCGTCCTCGGGGTCTTCCTGCTGGTCGCGGCGGTGGTCGGCCGGGTGGTCTCGGCCCTCGGGGCCCGGGGGCGTCGCCGGGCGTCGTCGCTGGTGTCGGGGCTGGCGTCCTGGGTCGCCCTGGCCGGGCTGCTCCTGTTCGTCCTGGCCCCGCTCTACTGGATCGTCGTCACGGCCTTCAAGTCCGACGGCCAGATCGTCATGCACGACCGCGACCTGTGGCCGACGCCGTGGAGCCTGCAACAGTTCACCGACCTCTTCGCCACCAAGCCGTTCGGCCGCTGGTACCTCAACACGGTGCTGGTGTCCGTGGCGTCCACCGTGGTCGCGCTGGTCTGCGCCGCCCTCGCCGGCTACGCCCTGGCCCGGCTGCGGTTCCGGGGGGCGCAGGGCTTCACCGTCACGGTGCTGGTGACCTACGTGATGCCGGGCGCGCTGCTGTTCATCCCGCTCTACCAACTGCTCATCGGGGTGCGGCTCACCGACTCGCTGTGGTCGCTGGTCGTGACCTACCCGACCTTCACCCTGCCGTTCGCCACCTGGCTGCTGGCCGGATACTTCGCGTCGATCCCCGTCGAGTTGGAGGAGGCCGCGCTGGTCGACGGCTGCACCCGGTTCCAGGCGTTCCTGCGGGTGATGCTGCCCCTGGCCAAGCCGGGACTGCTGGCGGTCGCGTTGTTCACCCTGACCAACGCCTGGAACGAGTTCCTCTTCGCCTTCGTGTTCATCACCAAGGACGAGTACAAGACCCTCCCGGTGGGGATGCAGTCGATGATCACCGGGGACGTCGTGCCGCAGGGGCAGCTCGCCGCCGCGTCGCTGCTGGTCAGCATCCCCGTGGTGATCATGTACGCCTTCGGGCAGCGCTTCCTGACCGAGGGGCTCACCGCCGGGGCGGTGAAGGGCTGACCGGCCCGTCCGGCGCGGCCGGCCCGTCCGGGGCCGGTCGCCGGGAGCGCCGCCGGTCGGCCGCCCAGCAGGTCAGCAGTGTCGCGACGGCGATCAGCAGCAGGACGACCGCGAGGTTACGGCCGTAGGGCAGCGGCAGCACCGACGGGTCGTCCGGCGGCCGGCCGACACCGAGGACGAGCGGAAACGCCACGACGGTGACCGTGGCGGCGCTGATCACGCCGGCCCGCACCACCGGCCGGTGACGTTCCGGGACCCACCGGGCGAGCAGCGCGCCGACGCCCAGCAGCCCGGCCATCCAGACGAGGTCGTGCCCGGCCAACACCCCGGCCAGGAAGAGCAGCACCCCGGCCGGCCGCAGGTCGGGGTCGGCGAGCGCGCCCACCACGGCGTACCCGATCAGCAGGGTGCCGACCGCGACGAGCGCCACCCGGGTCCTCACGACGCCTCCCGGACGGTGAGCCGACCGACCCACTTGGTCTGCAACACACCGGGCCGGTTCGGGGCGATCAACCGGGCCGGGTAGCCGTGGTCGGGGTGCAGGGGTGCCCCACCCAACCGCAGCGCGATCAGCGTCAACGGGTCACGCACGTGCGCCGCCCCGACGGTCGATGTGCGGTAGCGGCCGGCCGTCTCCAACGACTCGACGAGCACCGTCGCCCGGTCCGGGTCGACGCCCACCAACGCGACCAGGTCCCGCAGTCGTACGCCGGTCCACCGCCCGGTGGCGCTCCACCCCTCCACACAGGCGATCGGCAGCTCGGCGGTGTGCTGCGGCAGGGCGCGCAGCGCGGCGAGGTCCAGTTCGGTGCGCCGGAGGGGACCCTCGACCACCAGCCGGTACGCCGGGTCGAGCGCCTGGGCGCGTACCCCGGCACGGTCGGCGGTCCGGTTGACCGGCAGCCCCTGCGGCCCGACGTCCGGTCGACGGGGAGCGAGCACCGCCAGGGCGGACAGCGGCCGGACGGTCTGCCCGACCGTGGTCAGGGTGACCAGCCCGGCCGCGGCGGCGACCCCACCGAGCAGCCCGCGTCGGCTGAGCCGCTCCCGCGCAGACTCGGCGGTGGTCGGGCCGAGCGCAGCGCGTACCGCAGGCAACTGCACGCCGACGTGCACCAGCAGCGCACCGACCGACAACCACGCCACCCGGTAGTGCCCGGCGGTGAAGAAGAACGGCATCGGCGCGTACCAGCGGGCGACGTTGAGGACGCCGCCGATCACCTGGAACAGCGCCGCCGCGACCAGCACGGCGATGCTGGCGCGTTCGAGCGCGTGGGCGAGCGACCGGACCGGCGGCCAGCGGAACAGGTGGTGGTAGACCGACCACAGCTTGGCCCCGAGCAGCGGCACCGTGGCCAGACCGGTCGCCACGTGCAGGCCCTGGGTGAACCGGTAGAGGCCCACCGGGCGGGACGGCCACCGCAACCAGCCGGGCGGGTGCTGGATCAGGTGACTGAGCAGCCCGGTGAGGAAGCAGACGGCGAACGCCACCCCGAGCGCGACGCCGAGCTGGCTGGTCAACCGGGTCGACCGTAACGGGGACGGGAAACCGTCAGGCCGCAGCGGCCCGCGCCGCAGCGCCCCGGGCGGGGCCGGCAGGGGTGCCGACCACCGTCGGGCGAGCCGCCGCAGCGCGGTCGGCCGGCCGGTCACCGGGGGGTGAGGGTGGCGAACCACCGGCCCGCCTCCGTCCAGGTGTCGTGCACCCGCAGCGCGGTGCCCCCGGCCAGTACGGAAAGGTCGTCGAGGGGTACGCAGGCCCACGGTAGCGGGCTGCCGACACCACCCGGGGTCTGCACCATGGCGGTGCCGGACCAGGCCGGTGTGCCGGGCGGCGCGAACTCGGCGTGCAGGTGGCCGTCGGCCGCCAGCAGCCGACGACACCGCCGCAGCAGCCGGTATGGGTCACCGCCGATGCCGACGTTGCCGTCGGCCAGCAGCAGGTGCGGCCAACGCCCGGCACCCGGCACCGGGCCGAAGACGTCGCGTTGCAGCGCGACGGCACCGCGTTCCCGGGCCAGCCGGACGGCGGTGGCGCTGACGTCGATGCCGAGCGCCGGCTGCCCGGCGTCGATCAGCGCGCCGGTGAGCCGCCCGGGGCCGCAACCGACGTCGAGGGTGGGTCCGGTGCAGCGCCGCAGCAGGGTCGCGTCCCCGGCGATGGCGTCCCGGCACCAGCCGGCCGGGTCGAACCGGTGCACGCCACCGCTCGGGTGCCGGGCGGTGAACGCGGCGGGGACACCCGACGCGGCCCGGTCGAACACGGCGTCGAAGAGAGCCACCGCGTTCACCGGGCGACCGCCGTGGGGGACGGCACGTCGCGGGCGACGGCCACGGTGAACCGGCTGCCCGGCGGGCACACCGCGGCCACCGCGTGGGCGTCGGCGGCGGTGTCCACGTCCCGCAGCCGGGGCAGCAGATGGACCCGCAGACCGAGGCGGCGCAACGCGGCCAGGGTGAGCTGTCCGGTGTCCGCCTCGGAGGTGGGCACCGCACGCAGGACCGAGGCGTGGCCGGGCTCGCGTAGTCCCAGCGTCCACCAGCCGCCGTCGTCGGCCGGACCGAGCACCGCGTCCGGCCCGTCCGGCCGGCGCAGCAGGTCCAGTGCGTCGTCGAGGTGGGCGGCGGTGAGCTGCGGGGTGTCCATGCCGATCAGCAGGGTGGCCGTGCCTGCCGTGCGGGTGTCGGCGAACGCGTGGGCGAGGCGGTCGCCGAGCGGGCCGCCCCGTTGGGCGAGTCTCCTCCAGCCCTCGGGGGCCGGATGGTCGCCGTCGACGACCAGGACCCGGGTGCCGGCCGTGGCCGTGGCGACGGTGTCGAGGGTGTCGGCCAACGCCGCCGCGGCGACCCGGGCGGCCTGGACCGGAGTGCAGGGCGGGCAGAGCCGGGTCTTGACCCGGCCGGGCTCCGGGGTCTTGGCCAGCACCAGCACCTGCGGTGCGCGGGACCCGGGAACGTGCGGCTGTCGGGGGACGTTCACCGGGCCAGCACCGCGCTCATGTCGCGGACGGCGCGGGCGGTGCCGAGCACCGTGCCGGTCACCTTCGACCGGGTACCAGCCGCCCTCGGGTGGTAGTCGACGTCGACCTCGACCACCCGCCAGCCGGCCCGACCGGCCGAGATCAGCAGCTCCAACGGGTAACCGAAACGGCGGTCACGCAGCCCCAACGCCAGCAGGTCGGCCCGGCGGACGGCCCGGATCGGCCCGATGTCGTGGACGTCGAGGCCGGTGGTCCGGCGCAGCCGGTGGGCCAGCAGGGCGTTGGCGACCCGGGCGTGCAGGGGCCACACCCCGCGCGCGGTGGGGCGTCGCCGGCCGGTGCCCAACTCCGCCTCGCCGGCCCGGACGGGATCGGCCAGCCGGGGCAGCTGCGCCGGATCGAACGACCCGTCGGCGTCCAGCACACACACCACCCCGTCGACCGGGTCGGCCGCCAGGACCCCGGCGTGCACGGCGGCACCGTACCCGGGTTCGGTCACGCTGATCACCTCGACGCCGCAGGCGCGGGCCACCGCCGCCGAGCCGTCGGTCGAGCCGTTGTCCACCACGATCGGCCGGTAGCCGGCCGGCATCCGGGCCAGCAGGTCGGGCAGGGCCGGGGCCTCGTTGCGGCAGGGAAGAACCACGTCGGTCATGCTGCGGACGCTAGGACACGATCCGGCCGGAAGTTCTTACCTGCTGATGACGGAATCCGGGGCACCCGCGACCCGCGCACGGAGTTCTTACGAACCGCTGACGGGCGGTCGCGGTCGGGGCACGGCGACGCGTCCCGGCCCTACCGTCGGCGGGTGACTCACGTACTCGTGACCGGCGGCGCCGGTTTCATCGGCACCCACGTGGTGACCGCCCTGCACGATGCCGGCCACCGGGTGACGATCGTGGACTGCGGTCATCCCGGTGCGCACCGCCGACCGTTGCCGGACACGGTGGCGGGCGCCCCGGTCGTCCGGCTCGACGTGCGCGACGGGCCGGGCGTCGCCGGGGTCCTGGCCGGTGTCGACGCGGTGGTGCACCAGGCGGCCATGGTGGGACTCGGCGTCGACCTGGACGACCTGCCCGAGTACGTCGGCTGCAACGACCTCGGCACCGCCGTCCTGCTCGCCGCGATGGCCCGGGCGGGCGTGCACCGGTTGGTGCTCGCCAGCTCCATGGTGGTCTACGGCGAGGGCGCCTACGCCTGCGCCGGACACGGCCCGGTGCGCCCCGGGCCGCGTACCGTCGCCGACCTGGCCGCCGGCCGCTTCGAGGCGACCTGTCCGAGCTGCGGCGTCGCCGTCACGCCGGGCCTGGTCGACGAGGACGCCCCGCTGGACCCCCGCAGCGGGTACGCCGCCACCAAGGTCGCCCAGGAGCACCTCACCGCCGCGTGGGCCCGGCAGACCGGCGGCGCCGTGGTGGCATTGCGCTACCACAACGTCTACGGACCGGGGATGCCCCGGGACACCCCGTACAGCGGGGTCGCGGCGATGTTCCGTTCGGCGCTGGAGGCGGGGCAGGCACCGCGGGTGTTCGAGGACGGCGGCCAGCGCCGCGACTTCGTGCACGTCCGTGACGTGGCGGCGGCCAACCTCGCCGCCCTGGACGCGACCGGTACGGGCACCGGTTGGCGGGCGTACAACGTGGCCTCCGGCCGGCCGGCCACCATCGGCCAGTTGGCCACGGAGCTGGCCCGAGCTGCCGGCGGGCCGTCGCCGGTGGTCACCGGCGAGTTCCGGCTGGCCGACGTGCGGCACGTGGTCGCCTCGCCCACCCGGGCCGAGACCGAACTCGGCTTCCGGGCCGTGGTGGGACTCGCCGACGGGATCGCGGAGTTCGCCCACGCGCCGCTGCGCGGGTGAACGACACCCCGCGCCACCGGCCGCCGCGCGCCGACCTGATCGCCGTCGCTGCCGCGTTCGGCCTGTTCGCGGTGGCCTCCGTCACCGGCGGCCTGCTCTACCTGTGGGGACGCCCGGTGCATGCCACCTCGGCGCCGCTGTTCGCGCAGTGGCTGCCGCACGTCGGCCCCGGCACCCCGCTGGCTCTGCTGGTGGCCGCGCTGGTCTGGTGGCGCGGGCCCGCCCTGGCCGCCCGGCTGGCCTGGCGAGGGCTGCTCGCGGTCTCCTACGCCACCGCCGTGGCCTGGACGCTGTCGCTGGCCCTGGTCGACGGCTGGCAGCGCGGCGTCGCCGGTCGGCTGACCACCACCTACGAGTACCTGCACGAGGTCCCGGGCGTCACCGACATCCCCGCCATGCTGGCCGGATTCAGCGGTCGGATCCTCGGCCTCCAACCGGACTCCTGGACCACCCACGTGTCCGGTCACCCACCGGGGGCCCTGCTCGTCTTCGTCGTCCTCGACCGGATCGGGTTGTCCGGCGGCGGCTGGGCCGGGGTGCTGTGCATCCTGGTGGCGGCCCTCGTCGCCGTCGCCGTGCCGCACACCGTACGGCTGCTCGGTACCGACGAGGCGGCCCGTGCGGTGGTGCCGTTCGTGGTGCTGTTCCCCGGGGCGGTCTGGTCCGGGGTGTCCGCCGACGGGTTGTTCGCCGGGGTGACCGCCACCGGGGTGGCCCTGCTGGCGTACGGCGTCATCCGGGGGCGTGCGCTGGGCGCGGTCGGCGGTGGCGCCCTGTTGGCGTTCGGCTGCTACCTCTCCTACGGGTTGGTCCTGATGGCGCCGGTCGCGTTGGCCGTCGTCGTGCTGGCCGGCCGACGCTGGCGCACCGTGGGCTGGGCGTTCGTCGGGGCGGTGCCGGTCGCCGCCGCGTTCACCGTCGCCGGCTTCTGGTGGCCCACCGGCTACGACCTCGTCATCGAGCGCTACTACCAGGGTCTCGCCTCCGACCGGGCGTACGCCTACTGGGTCTGGGCCGACCTCGCGGTGGTCGTCGTGGCCGCCGGTCCCGTGGTGGCCGTGATCCTACGGCGCGCGGTGCCGGCCGGGTGGCGGGCCGTTTCTCGGCGGTACCGGAACGGCGTGCGGACTGCCGACCGGCGGCCGGGGGTGGTGCACGCCAGCTGGCTGCTGCCACTGGCCGCCACGGCGGTGATCCTCGCCGCCGACCTGTCCGGCTACAGCAAGGCCGAGGTCGAACGCATCTGGCTGCCCTTCATGGTCTGGCTGATGGCGGGGGCGGCCCTGATCCCGCCCGCCGACCGCCGTGGCTGGTTGGCCGCGCAGGCGGCGGTGGCGCTCACGATCAACCACCTGCTGCTGACGGTCTGGTAGACCACCCGGCGGCGACCACCCCCACACCGCTGACGCAGCGGCCGACGACCGTGTCGTCGGCCGCTGTTGCCGGCTGCCCGAGGGCGCAACGGCTCAGCGGCGTGCCGGTCACCGCCGTCACCGAGGGAGCCGGGGGGACTTCTTACCGAACCATGACGGGGCCGGCAACCGTTGACCGTCGACCGGGTGCCGGCCCGTACCGAGTGGAGACAGCAACATCACCGGAGCCGTTCGCGGCTTTGAGGAGATTCCGATGAACCGCAGAAAGAACGGGACCGCGCTGGTCCAGACCCGGCCGGTCAGGATCGCCCTGGCCGCGGTCGTGCTGGCGGCCACCGGTGCGCTCACCGTCACCTTCGTCTCCAGCGGCGGCAAGGGCACCGCCGACGCCGCCACCAGCCTCGACCAGTTCGTGCAGATCGAGAACGTGTCGCCGAACGTGCGGAATCCACAGCCGGCTGCCGGCGGGTCGACCGGCCGGTTCACCGTGGACTGCGGCACGAACGGCAACGGCAAGTTCAGCCCGGACAACCCGGTGGCCCAGCCCGGCATCCGCAACGGCGCCGAACACGTCCACGACTTCGTCGGCAACCTGGCCATCACCGCGAACTCCTCCAACGCCGACCTGGACGCCTCCGGCACCACCTGCCGCAACGGTGACAAGTCGTCCTACTTCTGGCCGGTGGTGCGCATCGACAAGAGCGTGCGCAGCGACAACCAGGTCCAGCAGGCCCTCGCCCAGACCCAGCCGGTGGTCGTCTGCCCCTCGGTCGGCAAGCGGCTGCGTGCCGTCCCCACCGGGGCCCGCGGCACCGTGGACCGGCTGCTCGCCGAGCTGGACCGCCAGCAGGCCGCCGCGAACCAGCGGATGACGGCCAGCCGGGGCCGCATCGACGCCGCGTTCAACCGGGAGGTCATCGACTCGTTGCGGGAACGCCGCGCCGCGATGATCAAGCAGATCAGCACCACGGTCACCGCCGCCGGCGGCAACCAGCCCGGCCTGGTCTCGCTGGTCGAGTGCGACATCAGCTACGACGACATGCACGCCCGGATGCCCGGCAGCGCCCACCGCGCCAGCGTCAAGGCGGCCCAGGCCGCGAACCCGCGCATCCAGTGCCCCACGGTCCGCGACAAGCTGCCCGGCGTGCCCGCCGGGGCGCTCGCCGAGGTGAACCGCAACCTCGACGAACTCGACCGGCAGCTCTCCGAGGCCAACGAACGCCTGGTCACCACCCGGGGCCAGGGTGGGCCGGCCTTCGTCGACAACGCCATCCTCGGGCCGCTGCGGGCCAAGCGGATCGCCGTGCTCGACCGGATCGCCATCGCGATCGGCCGGCAGGCCGCCCGTCCGCAGGGTCTCGACGCGTTCGCCACCTGCACCCTGGACCAGGCCCCCGGGGCACCCTCGGCACCGGGCACCGCACCCACCACCGCCGCACCCACCGCACCCACCGCGCTGCCCGACCCGCAGGGGCCCGACTTCGAGCTGCCCGGCAACACCGGTGGCATCGTCCGCCCGGCGCAGGTGCTGATCGAGTACCGGGGCAACCCCGTCAGCAAGGTGGTGCCGATGCCGAAGTTCCTCCGGGCCCTCACCGGCGACGCCAAGCCCACCAGCCGTGGCCCGGCCAACGCCCGCGCCACCTGGAGCTGCTCGGGCTTCGCCGACCGGCTCTCCGACAAGTACCCGATCTGCCCCGCCGGCAGCCAGGTCCAGCGGGTGCACGACTTCCCCGGCTGCTGGGACGGCCGGAACATCGACAGCGACAACCACCGCAACCACGTCGCGTTCGCCGACAAGGCCACCGGTGCCTGCCCGCAGGGCTTCCAGGCGATCCCGCAGCTGCGGATCACCGTCGGCTACGACATCCCCCGCGACGTGCAGGTCAAGGGGCAGTACGCGCTCGACTCCTTCCCCGAGGAGAACCACAACCCGTTCTCCGACCACAACGACTTCGTCAACGTCAACTCCGCGCAGACCATGCAGCGCATCGCGACCTGCATCAACAAGGGCAAGAACTGCTCCTGACGTGCCGGGGTGGGAGCCTGCACACGAGGCTTCCATCCGGGGTTGCAGTGCGGACGGGGGTGGGTGCGGCGAACGGTCGCCGTACCCACCCCCACCGTTACTCCGTCGGTCACGTCACCGACCACCGACGCCGGGTTGCTGCCGGCGGGGGAGGCCGGGGTCGGTTACGGCGTGACGGAGAGCAGATGCGCGCGGTAGCCCTCGCCGTAGCTCTTGGTCGGGGTGCCGCTGTAGTCCTCGATGAGCACGTTGCCACCGCTGCAACCCCACGGGTTCCAGGTCCACGCGGTGTAGCCGAGCCGGTTGCGGTCCAGCCAGGTCATCAACCGGTCGATGTAGTCGTGGGCGCAGGTGTCCTGGCCGATCTCCCCGGCGTGCACCGGCACCTGCGCGGCCACCGGCGCGATCTGGGTGTCCCAGCAGGTCTCGGTGACGCAGGCGTTGAAGTTGTACGAGTGCCAGGAGGCCACGATGTTGTTGCGCGGGTCGGTCGGCTTGTAGGCCAGCCACTGGGTCAGGTCGTTGGTCCAGGTCAGGCCGGGGACCAGCAGGACGTTGGTGGCGCCGGTGGCGCGTACCGCGTCGACCAGGCTCTGCATGCCGGCCACCGGGTACTCGATGCCGGTGCAGGTGCCACCGTCACGCAGGCAGCGCCACGCGGCCGTCATGTCCGACCAGTTGTTGGCGGCGTCCGGGTACGGCTCGTTGAACAGGTCGAACAGCACCGCGTCGTTGCCCTTGAACGCGTTGGCGACCCCGGTCCAGAACTGGGGTGTGTACTGCCGGCTCGGCATCGGCTTCTGGCAGGTGGCGTTCACGTCGGGGCAGGCCGAGATGTTGCCGGTGTACTGGCCGTGGGTCCAGTGCAGGTCGAGGATCGGGTTGATGCCGTTGGCGACGAGCAGGTTCGCGTACGCCTTGACCGCCTGCTGGTAGGCGGTCCCGCTGGGCGAGCCGGACAGGCCCAGCCAGCAGTCCTCGTTGAGCGGGATCCGGACGGCGCGGATGTTCCAGGCCTTCATCGCGTCGACGGAGGCCTGGTCGACCGGGCCGCTGTCCCACATGCCCTTGCCCTGGACGCAGGCGAACTCGCCGCTGGCCCGGTTGACGCCGAGCAGGCGGTAGGTCGCGCCGGCCGCCGTCACCAGCCGGTTGCCGGAGACCCGCAGGCTCGGCGCGGCACCGCCGGGCGGCGGGGTGGTCGTCGGCGGCGGGGTGGTCGGCGGGGGAGTGGTGGGTGGCGGCGTGGTGGTGGGCGGCGGTGGGGTGGTGGGCGGCGGTGGGGTGGTCGTGGGTGGTGGGGTGGGCGTCGTGGGGTCGACCACGCCGGTGCAGGCCGTCCCGTTGAGCGCGAACGACTTGGGTACGGGGTTGGTCCCGCTCCACGCGCCGTTGAAGCCGATCGTGGTGGACGCGCCGGTGTTCAGCGCGCCGTTCCAGCTCAGGCTGGCCGCCGACACCCGGGCGCCGGATTGCGACCAGGTGGCGCTCCAGCCCTGGGTGACCCGCTGGTCGGTGTCCGGGAAGTCGAACGTCAGCGTCCAGCCGGCCACGGCCGAGCCGAGGTTGGTGATGGCGATGTTGCCGCTGAACCCGCCGTTCCACTGGCTCTGCACGGTGTAGGTGACCGCGCAGCCCGAGGCTGCGGCCGAGGCGGGCAGGGTGGCCGCGGTCAGGCTGGCCGCCACCAGGGTGCCGGCGGCTGCCGATGCCAGCAGGGCATGTCGACGTGTCATGAAGCTCTCCTAGATATAGCGGGGAGCGTCGATGGGAGCGCGTCTGCGAGCTTTCTTTATGCGCCTCATTAAGTCAAGCGTATCGATGCCGTTTCGACGGACTGCCAGGTGAACCACACCACTGACCTATCGGGGCGTGCTGGTCGTCTCCCGGGCCACCACGGTTTCGGTCGCACACCACCGTTCCGGCACCGTCCCCCCGTCGATCAGCCGCAGCACCGACTCGCCCACCGACTCCCCGAACGAGTGCACGTCGAGGCTCATCGTGGTCAGGGCCGGCGAGGCCAGCCGGCACAGGCTGGAGTCGTCCCAGGCGATCAGGCTGACGTCACGGGGGACCCGGTGGCCCAGCTCCTTGGCCGCGTGCAGGCCCGCCACCGCCATCAGGTCGTTGTCGTAGATGATCGCCGTGGGTGGCTCGGGCCCGGTCATCAACCGGGCGGTCAACCGGGCCCCGGACTCCGCCGAGTAGTCGCCCTCCACGACGACGGCGTCGACGTCGGCGGCCAACATGGCGGTGGTGCGGGTCCGGGTGTGCAGCAGGGTCCCGGGGCCGGTGATCCGGGCTATCCGCTGATGCCCGAGCCCGACCAGGTGCGCCAGGGCCGCCCGCATCGAACCGACGTCGTCGCGCCGTACCGCCGGGGTGTCGTGGCTCGGCTCCCCCGCTACCACGACGGGCAGCCGCAACTCCCGCAGCACTGCCGGTCGGGGGTCGTCCACCGACGGGTTCACCAGCACGATCGCGTCGACCAGCCGCTGCTGCGCCCACCTGCGGTACGCGGCGATCTCGGCGGCGTGATGGGCGACCACGTGCAGCAGCACCGACCGACCGTGTCCGGCGAGCCGCTCCTCGATACCCGCGATGAACTCCATGAAGAACGGTTCGGTGCCGAGCAGCCGGGGCGGGCGGGCGAGCACCAGGCCCACCGCGCTCGTCCGCCACGCGTCGTCCACTGCGTACCCCCGGTCAGTCAGCTTGCCGATTCGGTGAGCCTGGTCCGCTCCTCGGCCAGGTGTTCCGCCGGGCGCGGCCCGTGGCTCAGGGGCACGAGCTCGGATTCGAGGATCAGTGCGGCGGCGCCGATGGCCGAGGCCGTGGCGGCGGACCGGGAGAGCCGCACGTCGACGGTGTGTGTGCCCCGGGAGAAGGCGGTACGCAGTTCGTGCCGGACGATGGGCAGGTACACCGACCCGGCGGCGGCCAGGCTGGGACCGGTCAGCACGAGCACCTCGAGGTCCATGAGGTTCGCCAGGGTCCGGGCGGCCGTCCCGACGTACCGGGCCGACCGCTCCAGCAGGGCCAGCGCGCGCGGCTCGCCCCGCCGGGCGGCGCGGCTGATCGCGGCGAAGTCGGCGACCACCGAGGAGCGCCGGCCACCGGCCGCCAACCCCGCCGCCCGGGTCGCCGCCGGATCCGACCGGACGGCGGCGACCACCGCCGCCGGCCCGGCCAACGCCTCCACGCACCCCCGGGCGCCGCACCAGCACCGGGGGCCGTCGGCCGACACACTGACATGGCCCAGTTCACCGACGTTGCCGCTCGGCCCCCGGTAGGTGACGCCGTTGATGACCAGGCCGGCACCGATGCCGGTGCCCATGTAGAGGGCGGCGGCCGAGGTCGCGGTGCCGAAACCGCCCGTCCAGTGCTCGCCCAGCGCCGCCGCGGTCGAGTCGTTGTCCAACACCACCGGCAGGCCCGCCACCTGTTCCAACGCCCGGCCCAGCGGGAACCCGTTCCACTGCCGCATGGCGGGGGCGAGCCCCACGTCCGGCGGGCCACCGATGCCCCGTGGGGCGTCGACCGGGCCGGGGAACACCACGCCGACGCCGAGGATCCGCAGGCGTTCCACCCCCACCCCGTCGATCAACGCGGCGATCTCGGTGGCGATCCGGGCGACCACCACCTGCGGCTCTTCGGCGCCGGCACCCGGTCGGGAGATCCGGGCCACCACCGTCCCGCCCAGGTTGGTCAGGGCGTACGTGATGACACCGTGGTCCAGGTGTACGCCGACGGCGTAGCGGGAGGCGTGGTTGAGCTGGAGCAGCACCCGCCGCTTGCCCCCGGTCGACTTCGCGTGCCCGGTCTCGACGACCAGATCCTCGTTGATCAGCTTGCGGACCAGGGTGGAGATGGTCGGGGCGGTGAAGCCGGTGGCCCGGATCAGGCCGACCCGGCTGATCGTGCCGGCCGCCCGGATCGCGTCGAGAACAACCGACTTGCTGCTCGCCTGGGGTTTGCTCGCTGCTGGTCCGCTCACTGCTTCTCTGCCAGGGGCTGTTAGGTCGGCCGAGCCGAGTATACAAGGATCCCGATGTCACGGGGCTCGGCTGCGGCAGATGACCGTCGCGTCGTCGGTCGCGACGCCGTGCCGGTCCTCGGCCTGCCGGACCTGTCGGATGACCTCGGCCGGACCGTGGTCCAGCAGGCGCAGCAGTCCCGCCCAGTCGGTGAGCCCGAAGGTGTCCACGAGTCGGCTCGCACCGTTGCTCAGCAGCGCCGCCAGCGTCACCTCGCCCGCCGGGTGGTTGCCGGTGACCGCCTCGGCCACCACCTGCGGGTCGTCCTTGGCCACCCAGAAACCGCCCGGGTTGTTGCGGTGCCCCCGCAGTTCGCGGAGCAGCCGCCGGTACTCCTCGCTGCCGACGGCGACGCCCACCAGCTGGCGCTCGAAGGACCGGGCGATCACCACCTCGCGGGGGTCATGGGCGACGACCGGCGCACCGGACGCCCGCCCGACGACCGCCACCGCGTCCCCGAGGACCAGGTGCTCGACCAGGTCGTCGGAGAACCGGAGCATCGCCACGGCGGCGTGCGGGCTGCTCGGGTGGGTGACGTCGCAGGTGTCCCGGTGGACGTCGGTGACCTGGACGATCCCTTCGGCCAGGACCTCCCGCAGGCTCCGCTGCGCGGACAACCCACCCAGCAGGGCGGCACCGAGCCGGTTGGCGTACCAGGCCACGCCGTGGCGGCAGACCTTGTCGGCACCGGGAACGCCACCCGCGCCGTCGACCAGCACCAGCCCGGCCGGCACCGCACCGGCGAAGTCCTCGTTGGTGCGACCGGGATGTCCCGCGTCGGTCGCCAGCACCACCCGCACCCCCCGATCATCACACGGTCGCCCCGGCGGGCGCGGCCCCGACCGGCGGCGGCCGTGCCACGTCCGCCGGGACCGCCGGCTCACGCGGGGCGCGGCGCGTCCCGTCGGCGTCGGTAGTCGGCGACCGTCGGGACGGCGGGGAGTACGAGCAGCAGGACCAGGTACGGGATGCCGAGTAGTCCACCGGTGACCAGGGTGAGCAGCAGCACGACGGTGCGGACCCAGTCGACGCGGAAGTCGCCGTACGCCGCGATGCCGAGGCAGACGCCGCCGAACCACTTCCCCTCGTCGATCCGGCACCAGAACCGGCCCCGCGGGCGCTGTCCGGCGGCGGGTGGTGGGGGACCTGCCGGGCGGACCGGGCCGAACCCGTCCAGGATCGCTGCCATCTGCGCACCGGTCACCGGGGCGCGGCCCGGCCCGGTGAGGGCGCCCAGGCGATCGCCGATCGCGGCTTCGAGGTCTCGGACGACGTCGTCGGCGTCCTCGTCGGTGTCCTGGTCGCCGCGCAGCGCGCGGTGCGCCTCGTCGAGGTACCGCCGCAGGGCGGCCCGGGCGTCGCCGGTGGCGGGAAAGGCCGTGGTGTGGCCGGTGAGCCGGATGGTGGGCGGGTTGTCCACGGAATCATCGTCCGATCGTGTTGATCATGTGGGTGAGTTCGTTCCAGTGCTCGCGGAACGCGGCGAGCTGAGCCGTGCCGGCCCCGGTGAGGGAGAAGTACTTCCGGGGCGGGCCGGACGGCGACTCACGCCACTCGTGTTGCACGAGCCCGTCGCGGCGCAGCTTGCTCAGCAGCGGATACAGCGTGCCCTCCTGGGTGGGGAAGTGGGCTTCCTGGAGTGCGGAGAGGATCTCCGCCGCGTACCGCTGCCGGGACTCGACGGTGGCCAGGACGAGGGGTTCGAGCAGGCCGCGTCGCAGCGCGACGAGCTTGGGGTCGGCATGCATGCGGCTACCTTGTCACAACAAGGTACCTGTAGCAACGCCGAACCGGGCGGCGGCTCCCGGCCCGGTCAAACTCGCCGTACCCCGGACCCCGGGTACGGCAGCTACCCGACGTGCGTGTTCAGCCCACGCCCCCGCAGTCCACCAGTATCTTCACCTCGCCGCCGGTGGCCAGGGCCCCGAATGCCTCGGCCACCTCGGCCAACGGCACGATCCGGGTGATCAGCCGGGCGGCCGGCACCTGTCCGGTGTGCACCAACCGGACGGCCTCGGTGTAGTCCCCGCGTTCGTAGACCCGGACGCCGATCATCTCCAGTTCACGCCAGAAGACCCGGTGCAGGTCCACCTCCCGGGGGGTGGGATGGATCGCCACGATCACCAGCCGACCGCGCGCGGCGAGCAGGTCGGTCGCGGTGCGGACCCCGGCGGCCGACCCCGACACCTCGAAGACCACGGCGGCCCCGGCACCACCGGTCGTCTCGTGGACGTGCCGGGCGACGTCGACCGTCGCCGGGTCGACGGTGCGCAGCCCGAGTTCGGTGGCGAGCGCGCGGCGACGCGGGTCGAGTTCGAGCACGGTCACCTCGGCACCGGTGGCCCGGGCGACCGTGCCGATGAGCAGGCCGACCGGGCCGGCCCCGATGACCACCGCGTGTTCACCGGCGGTGAGCCGGGAGCGTCGTACGTCGTGCACGGCCACCGCGGTCGGCTCGATCAGGGCGGCGTGGGTCAGCGGCAGGTCCCCGGGCAGTGGCACGAGAATCCGCGCGGGCACCGTCCAGGACCGTTGCATCGAGCCGGGGGAGTCGATGCCGACGAAGGTGAGCCGGTGACAGATGTGGGTGTGGCCGGCCCGGCAGGCGGCGCACTCGCCGCACCAGTCCAGCGGCATCACGGTCACCGGATCGCCCACCCGGTGGCCCTCGACCCCCGGGCCGGTCTCGGCGATCCGACCGGACATCTCGTGGCCGATCACCGCCGGCACCCGCACCCGCTGGTCCATCGCACCGTGCGCGATGTGCAGGTCGGTGCCGCAGATCCCGGTGTACGCGACGTCGATGCGTACCTGGCCGGGGCCGGGCGGCACGACCGCGGTCGGCTCGACGACGAAGGTGTTGTCGCCGACGTAGTGTGCGCTGTGGTTCATGACGCCTCCTCGGTCAGGTGCCAGACCTCGCGCATCGGGGCCCACCAGTGCCCCGAGCCGGGTTCGGCGAGCGATTCCTGGCATGGATCGGTCAACGTCCACCACTGCCGGGTACGGGGGTCGTCGGCGATGCGGCGCTGGTCGGCGTCGTGGTCGGCACCGACGTACTCGTAGTAGCCGAACAGCAGGTCGTGGTGCAGGAAGATGCTGTAGTTGCGGATGTTCGCCGCGCGGAGCGTCTGCTCGACGTCGGGCCACACGGCGGCGTGCAGCCGAAGGTAGGTCTCGCGTTGCTCCGGTCGGAGCCGGATCAGCCAGCCGTAGCGTTGCACGTCGTACCCTTCCGGTTGCGGTGGCGTTCTCCGGCCGGCCGGGTGTGCGGCACCCGGGGGTGACCGGAGCCGGGGAAAACATCCGATGTCTCTATATTGGGGTGGGTTGTCGTCGCCTGCCGCGCACGGACCGTCGTGACGACGCCCGACGGACCGGCCAGAAGGGGACGCGGATGGCACTGACCGACGACGCGATCGCGAAGATCCGGAGCATGGTCCAGAGTGGTGAGCTGCCGCCGGGGGCCCGGCTGCCCCCCGAGCCGCAGCTGGCCGAACAGATGGGCCTGTCGCGCAGCGGGGTCCGGGAGGCGGTCAAGGTCCTCGAATCGGCCCGGGTGCTCGACGTACGACGCGGCGACGGGACGTACGTCACCAGCCTCGCCCCCCGGCTGTTGCTGGAGGGGCTGGGGGTTGCGGTGGAGTTGCTGCGCGACGACACCCTGTTGGAGGTCATGGAGGTGCGGCGGCTGCTGGAACCGATGGCGACCGGCCTGGCGGCGCTGCGGATGACCGACGCCCAACTCGACGACCTCAGCGCCATCCTGGAGCAGATGCGGGCGGCGGCCGACGACGCGGAGCAGCTGATCCGCTTCGACACGGCCTTCCACCACACCGTCGTCGCGACCACCGGCAACGAGACCCTCACCTCGCTGCTGGACGGGTTGTCCAGCCGTACGCTGCGGGCCCGGGTGTGGCGGGGGCTGATCGAGAGCAACTCCGCGCACACGACGATCGACGAGCACCACGCGATCTACCTCGCGCTGCGCTCGCGCGACCAACTGCTCGCGCAGGCTAGTGCGTTGCTGCACGTCAACACCTCCGAGGCATGGCTGCGGACGGTGCTGGCCGCCAAGGTGGCGAACGGGTGAGCCCACCGGCCGGGATCATGCGGGCCGCGCCGGGAGCAGCGCCGCGACCCGGTCGGCCAACCGGTAGGTGCGTACGGCGGTGCCGGCGAGGATCTCGTGCCGTTCCCGGTCCGACAGCGGGGGCAGCGCCGCGGTCAACGCCCGCCCCACCCCGGCGTAGTCCGACCTGAGTAGGCATACCGGCCAGTCCGACCCGAACATCAGACGCTCGGCACCGAACTCGGCGACCGCCACCTCGACGAAGGGGCGCAGTTCGTCCGGTGACCAGTCCGGGCCGGCCTCGGTGACCAGGCCGGACAGCTTGGCGGTGACGTTGGGTTGGGCGGCCAACGCGGCCAGCGGGCCGCGCCAGCGCCGCAGCCCGGCCGTACCCTCGTCGATCCGGGGTTTGCCGAGGTGGTCCAGGACGAACCGGAGCTGCGGCACCGCCCGGGCCGCCCGTGCCGCCGCCGGGAGCTGGTCGGCGCGGATCACCAGGTCGAACGCCAGCCCGGCGGCGGCGAGCGCGGCGAGCCCGCGACGCACGTCGGGCCGGTCGAGGTAGTCCGGGTCCGCCTCGCCCTGCACCTGTGAACGCACCCCGGCCAGGTATTCGCCGCCGCGCAGCCGGCGGTACCGCCCGACGGTGGCGGGCACGTCGTCGTCGGCGACGTCCAACCAGGCCACCACCGCCAGGATCGGTGCGGTGTCGGCGGCGTAGCCGAGGAACTCGGCCGCCTCGTCGGAATGGCAGCGACCGCCCTCGACCAGCACGGTGCCGGCCACCCCGGCGGCGGCCAGCTCGGTGGTCAGGTCCGCCGGGGTGAACGGCCGCCGGATGGTGGCGAGTTCCGGCGCGTCGAGCCAGGTGTACCCGCGTTCCGGTCGCCACAGGTGGTGGTGCGCGTCGATGATCATGGGATGGGCGCTTCCGCCGGCACCGACGCGTCGACCCACTGCGGGCCGTCCGGGAACCGGAACGCGGCCAGCGAGGCCGGCAGGATCTCCGCACTCATCCCCGGGGTGGTGGGTGCCAGGTACCGCCCGCCGGTGACCCGGACCGGGTCGACGAAGTGTTCGTGCAGGTGGTCGACGTACTCGATGGCCCGGTCGTCGGTGCTGCCACTGACCGCCACGAAGTCGAACATCGCCAGGTGCTGCACCAGCTCACACAGCCCGACCCCACCGGCGTGCGGGCAGACCGGCACCCCGAAGTGCGCGGCGAGCAGCAGGACCGCCAGGTTCTCGTTGACCCCGGCGACCCGGCAGGCGTCGATCTGCACCACGTCGACGGCGTCGGCCTGGAGCAGCTGCTTGAACATCACCGCGTTGTGCACGTGCTCACCGGTGGCCACCCGGACCGGGCTGAGCGCCTTGCGTACGGCGGCGTGCCCGAGGATGTCGTCCGGCGACGTCGGCTCCTCGATCCAGTACGGGTCGTACGCGGCCAACTGCCGCATCCACCCGATCGCCTCGGGCACCCCCCAGATCTGGTTGGCGTCGACGGCGAGGCGGATCTGCGGCCCGACGGCCTGCCGGGCGATGCCCATCCGGCGTACGTCGTCGGTCAGGTCCCCGCCGACCTTGAGCTTGATCAGCTGGTAGCCGTCGCGGACCGCCTCCGCGCAGAGCCGGGCCAGTTTCTCGTCGTCGTAGCCCAACCACCCCGGGGTGGTGGTGTACGCCGGATACCCCTCGGCCAGTAGCCGCTGTTCCCGCTCGACCCGACCGTCGCCCGCCCGCCGCAGCAACGCGAGCGCCTCGTCCTCGGTGAGGGCGTCGCGCAGGTAACGGAAGTCGACCTGGGCGACGAGCTGTTCGGGGGTGAGGTCGGCCAGCAGCTTCCACAGTGGCTTGCCCGCCCGCCGGGCGGCGAGGTCCCAGACCGCGTTGACCAGGCCACCGGCGGCCATGTGCACGACCCCCTTGGCCGGGCCGAGCCAACGGATCTGACTGTCGCCGACGAGCCGGCGGGCGAGGGCCCCCGGGTCGGCGACCAGCTCGTCGACCGGCTGGCCGATCACCATCGCGGCCAGCGACCGGACGGCGGCGACCTGGATCTCGGTGCCGCGTCCCACCGTGAAGACCAGCCCGTGCCCCTCGGCGTCCGCCGAGGTCCGCAGGACGACGTAGGCGGCGGAGTAGTCGGGGAACGGGTTCATCGCGTCCGACCCGTCGCGGTGCACGGAGGTGGGGAAGCGGACGTCGATCGTGTCCACCGAGGTGATGCGTTCAGTCAACGGAACTCCTGGAGGGGGGAACGGTGCTGGGTCTGCGGCCCGCTTCGTGGGCGTGGCGCGCGGGATCGGGGTGGGTCAGGTCTGTGCCTTGCCGCCGGTGATGCGGGAGACCACCAGGGCGACCAGGATGACCGCGCCGTTGAGGAAGTTCGTCCACTGTGCCGGTACCCCGGCCAGGGTCAGCACATTAATGATCATGAAGAGCAGCAGGACACCGGTGAACGCGCCGAAGACGCTGCCCTTGCCGCCGTTGAGGCTGACCCCGCCGATCACCGCCGCCGCGAAGACCTGGAAGATCGCGCCGTCACCCTGGGCCGCCGGCACCGCCGCCAGCCGACCGCTGATCAGCAGCCCGGCGAGGGCGGCGAGCACGCTGGCCACGATGAGCGCGATCCACAGCACCCGGTCGGTGCGGATGCCCGCGGCCCGGGCCGCGTCGGCGTTGCCGCCGATGGCGTACAAGGCCCGCCCGGCACGGGTGTGACCGAGCACCACGATCCCCACGGCGAACAGCAGCAGCGACACCCAGATCGAGGCCGGCACCCCCAACCAGCTCGTCGAACCGAGGTAAGTCATCGACCCGGGCAGCGCGAAGAAGGTCTGGCCGCCGGAGATGCCGGTGAGCAGTCCCCGCAGGATGATGAGCATGCCCAGCGTCACGATGAAGCCGTTGAGCCCGAACCGGACGATGAGCAGCCCGTTGAACGCCCCGACCAGCGCCCCGACCAGCAGCACCACCGGCACCGCCCAGGCGTCCGGCAGCAGGCCGAGCCCCAGCCCCCGGGTGAGGGCCGGATCGACGACCAGCCAGGCGGCGATGCCCGGGGCGAGCCCGAAGGTGCTCTCCAGCGACAGGTCCATCTTGCCGGTGATCAGCACGATCGTCTGGGCCAGCACCAGGATGGCGATCTCCGACATGCTCTGCAGCACGTTGATGACGTTGTCGGAACTCAGGAAGACCGGGCTGATGATCCACCCGACGATCGCCACCGCGACGATCGCCGGCACCAGCGCCAGGTCCCGCAACCGGGCGAGAGTCAGGTGCCGCGACGGCGGTCGGCTCGGTGGCGGCGCCGGAGGCGACGCCTTGCCGGTGGACAGCGTCTCAGACATGGTGGATGTCCACCCCTTCCATGGCGGCTACCAGATCGTTGTCACTCCAGCCGTGGGCCATCTCGCCGACGACCCGCCCCTGGAACATCACCAGCACCCGGTCGCAGATGCGCAGGTCGTCGAGTTCGTCGGAGACCACCAGCACCGCAGCGCCGCGCCGCCGTACGTCCTCGACGACCCCGAGGAGGGTCTGCTTGGACCGCACGTCGACCCCGGCGGTGGGTGTGATCAGCACCAGCAGCCGCGGGTCGTTGGCCAGCGCCCGGCCCATGACGACCTTCTGCTGGTTGCCGCCGGACAACTCGGCGACCGGCACCTGCGGCCCGGCCGCCTTGATCGTCAAGTCGGCGATCGTGTCCCGGGCCAGGGCGTCGCGACGGGCCGGCGAGATGAGGCCGTACCGTCCGATCCGGTCCGGCACGGTCATCGTGACGTTCTCCGCGATCGACAGCGACGGCACCAGACCCTCCCGGTGCCGGTCCTGCGGCACCAGCCCCACCCCGGCGGCGAGGGCGTCGGGCACACTGCCCGGTCGTAACACCCGGCCGGCCAGGCTGACCGTCCCGCCCACCGGGCGGGCGAGGCCGACCATCGCCTCGGCGACCTCGACCTTGCCGCTGCCGCCGCCCCCGGCGAGGCCGACGACCTCGCCCGCCCGGGCCTGCATCGACATCTCGGCGCCGGACGAGGTGACCAGGTCCCGTACCGACAGCAGCACCGGCGCGTCGGACGTCAGGGGCCGACGGCCGGCCTCCGGCATCGTCACGTCCTCCCCGGTCATCGCGGCGACCAGCGCCTGCCGGCTCAACTCGGCGACCGGGGCGGTGACGACGTGCCGGGCGTCGCGGAAGACCGTGACCCGGTCGCACAACTCGTAGATCTCCTGGAGGTGGTGGCTGATGAACAGGAACGTCACGCCGTGCGCCCGCAGGTCCCTGATCCGGGTGAACAGGCGGCTGATGCCGGCGGCGTCGAGCTGGGCGGTCGGTTCGTCGAGGATGATGAACCGGGCACCGAAGGACAACGCGCGGGCGATCTCCACGAACTGCCGCTGCTCGACCGAGAGCGTCGCGGCCGGCTGGCGTACGTCGACCTCGACCGACCAGGCCGCCAGCAGCTGTTCGGCCTCCCGTCGCAGGGTCGACCAGCGGATCAGTCCGCTGCGGGAGCGCGCGTGCCGGTTGAGGAACAGGTTCTCCGCCACGGTGAGGGTCGGGATGATCGTCGACTTCTGGTAGACGCACGCCACCCGTTGCCGCCAGGCGTCCCGGTCGGCCAGTGGTGGGGCGGGACGCCCGTCGAAGGCGACCGCCCCGCCGTCGGCGGCCAGCAACCCGGTCAGGATGCCGACAAGCGTCGACTTGCCGGCGCCGTTGCGGCCCACCAGGGCGTGGGTCTCACCGGGCCGGACCATGATCCCAGCCCCGGACAGGGCGACCGTGGAACCGAACCGTTTGGTGACGTCGACCGCCTCGACGACGGGTCGGTCCTGGCCGACCGGCCCGCCGCCGGGGCGGTGCGGGGTGGCACTCATGCGTTGCGGCCCCACAGCGAGGCGTCGTCGAACTTCACGGTCGGCTGCCCCCCGATCGGTGCGCCGTCCAGGGTCACCAGGGGCGCGGGCAGTTGGTCCTCCAGCAGGCCGTCGCGTACCTGGATGATGGTGCTGCCGTGGTCGGTGGGGCCGGGCTGGAACGTCTTGCCCTCGATCGCCGCCTTGGCGTACTCCAGCCCGTAGCGGGCGTAGAGGTCGGCGGGTTGGCTGACGGTGGCATCGATCAACCCCTCGCCGATGTCCTTCAGCTCCTCGGGGATGCCGTCGTTGGACACGACGAAGACGTGCTTCGGGTCGGTCGGCGGCACCTGGAGGCCCCGCTGCTTGAGGATCTGCAGGGTGCCCGACAGCGCGAACGAGGACTGCATGTAGACGCCCTTGATGTCCGGGTCGGACGCGAAGCGGGTCTGCAACTTCGACGCTGCCACGTCGGCCTTCCAGTCGGTCGCCTCGCCGAACACCTTGATGCCGGGGAAGTCCCGGCCCATGCACTCGTTGAACGCCTCGGTGCGGTCCCGCCCGTTGATCGAGTCCAGGCCGCCCTGGAGCATGACCACCTTGCCCTTGCCGCCCAGCTTGGCGCCCAGGAACTGGCACGCCTTGGTGCCGTACGCGCGGTTGTCGGCGCGGACCACCATGAACACCTTGCCGCTGTCGGGTCGGGTGTCGATGGTGACCACCGGGATCTTGCGACCTTCCAGCTGGGTCAGGGTGGGCGCGATGGCGGCGGTGTCCTGCGGGGCCATCACCACCGCCTTGACGCCCTGGCTCATGAAGGTCTGGGCGTTGGAGATGAGGTTCGCGATGTCGTTCTGCGAGTTGGTGGTCTTGAGTTCGATCCCCAACCCGTCGGCGGACTGCGGCACGTACCTGATGTAGGAGTTCCAGAAGTCGGTGTCCGAGCGGGGATAGTCGACCCCGATCAGCGGCTTGCCGCTGCCCGTTCCGGTCCCGCCGCCCGACCGGTCACCGCAGCCGGCGGCGAGGGTGGCCGTCACCCCGAGCAGCACGGTCAGTCCAGCGCTCACCAGATGTCGGTGGTTCATCGTGTTCGCTCCGTTCCTCGGGGGAGTGGTCCGGCGCGGGTGTCGCCGCGACCTGGGGGATCGCGGCGACACCCGCGCCGGCTGGTGCGCCGCGCGGATCAGCCGGGAGCGACGGTCCACGGCAGGTTGGTGCTGCGGTCGAAGCGCCACTGCCTCAGCGGCGAGCCGGCGGCGGCGCAGTCGCCGCCGGAGGTCAGCTCCAGCAGGTACGCCGGGGCGGCGGCCGCTGGGCGTCGGCCGACCGACGCCCGGCTCTCGGTGCGGCTGCCGGGGCCGGGGATGGCGACGGACGCGGGACGGGACACGGAGATCCCTCCTGACGGCGGGTGGGGTGCGGGGTGATTACCTGCACGCTCGACCGAGACATCAGACGTTAGAGTTTCCAGTGTGTAACGTCAATGCCTCGGCTGTCGAGAACGGCGCTGAATATGCCAGCAATCCGGGCGTCCTCGGCGAGGTGCGGCGGGCAGGCGTCATACCAATCGCGTCGCCGCGCCCGTGGCCGGGCTGAGCGGTCGGGCCGAGCGGCCGCCCCGGCTGGTGAGCCTCGGTGGCGAGGCGGGGACGCTCCCGTCCCGGTGCAGAAACGAACGCTAACATCGAAGGCTCTCTTTTTCGTGCTCCTGTCGAGGTGAGTTGGCCGCTCCGGCCCCGCCTCCCCGCACGGCTCCCCGGTCTGCCCGGTTCCGGGTCGCCGGTGGACGTCCAGCATGTGTGCCGTCCCGGGCCGGCTGTCGCGCGCCGGATCTAAGAGATTTCCCATTTGCAGTGGCGAGCATCGATCTCGATCGCCGCGCAGGGCGGCTGGTCAGAACAGGAGCAGCCATGTCCGTACGACAGTCCCGCACGCTCGACGACCCGGCCACGCGCCCGGTCGGCACCCTGCCCACCGCACCGGACGGGTGGCGGGGCCCCCTGCTGGACCACCTGCCACCCCGCGAACGTCGGCTCTTCCACCGGTTCGGTCAGGGCCCCCGGGTGCCCGCCCCCGAACTGCGCGTCCACCAGGCGTTCGCCCGTTGGGCCGCCGCCGTCCCGGACGCCGTCGCCGCCGAGCACCTCGGGGTACGGATCGGCTACCGCGAACTGGACCGCCAGGCCAACCGGCTGGCCGCCCGGCTCACCGCCCTCGGCGTACGGACCGGGGACACCGTGGGCGTCTTCGCCAGCCGGTCCCTGCCGATGCTGGTGGGGATCCTGGCGACGCTGAAGGCGGGGGCGGCCTACGTCCCACAGGACGTCCGGGTCGCGCCCACCGCGCAGCTGCGGCAGGTCACCTCGGCGGCCCGGTGCCGGGTGGTGCTGACCACCGCGGCCACCCTGGATGCGGTGCCGCAACTGCCCGGGGTGGCCCGGCTCGCGGTCGACGAGCTGATGGCCGAACCACTGCCCCCGGGGCAGCACCTGACCGCCCCCGTCCCGGACCGGCCGGTCCGCGCCGACGACGGCTGCTACGTGCTGTTCACCTCCGGCACCACGGGCACCCCCAACGGGGTCACCGTCACCCACGGCAACGTGGCCAACATCCTGCTCACCGCCCCCGGCGACCTGGGGATCCGGCCCGGACGGACGGTCGCCCAACTGCTCAACGTCGCCTTCGACATGGCGGCCTGGGAGATCCTCGGCTGCCTCGCCAACGGCGGCACCCTGCTCGTACGCGACCGGGACCTCACCGCCACCGCCGCGCGCGCCGACGTGGTGATCGCCACCCCGTCGGTGCTCGGCCGCATCGACCTGGACCGGTGCGACGGGGTGCGGGTGGTCGCCGTGGCGGGGGAGCCCTGTCCGCGTCCGCTGGCGGACCGGTGGGCGGTCGGCCGGGTCTTCTACAACTGCTGTGGGCCGACCGAGACCACCATCGTCAACACCATGCACCGCCACCGGCCCGGCGGGGCGCTCACCATCGGCCGGCCGACCCCGAACAACACCGTCTACGTCCTCGACGCCGACGGCCGGCCCTGCCGCATCGGCGAGACCGGGGAGATGTGGGCCGGCGGTGACTGCGTCTCCGCCGGTTACCTGGACAACGACGCGCTCAACGCCGAGCGGTACGCCCCCGACCCGTTCCTGGGCGGTGGCCGGCGGATGTTCCGCACCCGGGACCGGGGGCGCTGGCGTGCCGACGGGGAACTGGAGCACCTGGGCCGCACCGACGACCAGGTCAAGGTCCGGGGGTTCCGGGTCGAACTGGACGCGGTCTCCACCGTGCTGGAGACGGTGCCCGGCTGCCGGTTGGCGGTCACGCTCCGGCTGACCGACCGGGACCTGGTCTCCTTCGTCGCTCCGGCGGAGTTGGATCCGCAGCGGTGCCGGGACACGGTGGCCGCCGCGCTGCCCTACTACTGCGTGCCGGCGGCCGTGCACCCGCTGCCGGAACTGCCGATGACCGGGCGGGGCAAGGTCGACCGGGACGCGTTACGCCGGATCGCCCTCGACCTGCGGTGGCAGTGGGCGCACATCGAGGAGGCGGCGGCGTGAGCACCACCGGACTGCGACCCCCGCCGGTTCCTGCGGCGCGTCCGCGTACCGCGGCGGCGGCCACGACCGGCGACGCGCCGCCACCGCCGGGCTCGACGCTGCGCCGGCTGCTGGCCCATCCCCGGTTCATGCACCACCACCGCCTGGTCGCGGCGGTCGTCGCGACCAATCTCGCCCTGCTGGGGTACGGGCTGACCGCCGGCTGGTGGCGTGGCCCCGCCACGCCCGGCGCGCTGGGTGCCGCCGCACTGGCCAACGTGGCACTGGCGGTGCTGGTGCGTCAGCAGTACGTGGTCAACCTGCTCTTCTGGCTGGCCACCCGGGCGCCCACCCACTGGCCGCTGCGGATCCGCGCGACGTTGGGCAAGGTCTACCACTTCGGCGGGTTGCACGTCGGCGCGGCACTGGCCGGGACCACCTGGTACCTGGCGCAACTCGGCGCGCTGACCGTCGGCGACGCGCCGGCCGGGGCACTGGTCACCGGGTACGCCGCCGCCGTCGGGCTGCTGGCGGTCGTCGGTACCGCGCTGCCGCCGGTGCGGTCGCGCCGACACGACCTGTTCGAACGCACCCACCGGCTCGGCGGCTGGGCGGTCCTGCTGCTGCTCTGGGCGCAGGCCGGTTTCCTGGCCGGCGGGCCGGCCGCGCTGGCCACCTCCCCGCAGGGCGGGGTGCTCGCGGTGCTGACCGCCAGCATCGCCCTGCCCTGGCTGCGGCTGCGCCGGGTGCCGGTCGTGGTCGAACGCCCCTCGTCGCACGTGGCGCTGGTCCACTTCGACCACGGGGTGACCCCGTTCCCCGGCTCGTCGACCGCGGTCAGCCGCAGCCCGCTGTGGGAGTGGCACTCCTTCGCCAACGTGCCGGCGCCGGGCCGCAGCGGGTTCCGGCTGACCGTCTCCCGGGCCGGCGACTGGACCGGGCGGTTCATCGACGACGCGCCGCAGCGGGTCTGGGTGAAGGGGATCAGCACCGCCGGGGTGGCGAACATCGAGACCCTGTTCCGGCGGGTGGTGTACGTGGCGACCGGCAGCGGGATCGGCCCGGTGCTGCCGCACCTGCTGGCCGGGCAGGTGCCGGCCCGCCTGGTCTGGGTGGCCCGCCGGCACCGGGAGACCTTCGGCGACGGGCTGGTCGACGAGATCCTCGCCCACCAGCCCGACGCGCTGCTGTGGGACACCGCCCGCGACGGCAAGCCCGACATGCTGCGGCTGGCCTGGCAGGCGTACCGCGCATTCGACGCGGAGGCGGTCATCTGCATCTCGAACCGCCCGCTGACCTGGCAGGTGGTGCGGGGCATGGAGGAACGCGGGGTGCCCGCGTACGGCGCCATCTGGGATTCCTGACGACATGGAGGCGACGATGAGGATCACCGTGGAGAAGGACGACCGGGTGGTCACGGTGCGGCTGTGCCGGCCCGAGGTGCGCAACGCGCTGGACACGGCGCTGCTGACGGAACTGGTCGAGACGTTGCGACCGCTGGACCGCGATCCGGGGGTGGGCTGCTTCGTGCTCACCGGCTCCGACGAGGTCTTCGCGGCCGGGGCGGACATCCGGGAGATGGCCGGCAAGTCCTTCCTGGACGTGGCGTTGGAGGACCACTTCGCCGGGTGGGACGCGTTCGCCGCGTTGCGTACCCCGAAGATCGCCGCCGTGGCCGGCTACGCCCTCGGCGGCGGTTGCGAGCTGGCGATGATGTGCGACCTGATCTTCGCGGCGGACAACGCCCGGTTCGGCCAGCCGGAGCTGCGGCTGGGGGTGATGCCCGGCATCGGCGGCACTCAGCGGCTGACCCGGCTGATCGGTCCGGCGCGGGCGATGGACCTGGTCCTCACCGGGCGGCAGCTCGACGCGGAGCAGGCGTACCGGTGGGGTCTGGTGTCCCGGGTGGTGCCGACGGACCGGCTGTTGGCCGAGGCGAAGGCCGCGGCGGCGGTGGTCGCCGGGCACCCCAAGCTGGCGACGATGCTGGCCCGGGAGGCGGTACGGCAGGCCGAGGAGGTCGGCGTGCAGGCCGGGGTGCTGTTCGAACGGCGGGCCTTCCACGCCCTGTTCGCCACCGAGGACCAGCGGGAGGGCATGGCCGCCTTCCTGGAGAAGCGCCCGGCCCGGTTCGCGGGTCGCTGAGCCCTCCGGCCGTCCGGGACCAGACGGGTCCCGGACGGCCGGCTCACAGCGCGCCGATCTGGTAACCGAGCCCGTGCACCGTGCGGACCACCCGGTCGCCGAGCTTGCGCCGCAGGTAGTGCACGTACGTGTCGACCACCGCCTCGGTCCGGTCCGCGCCGAACACCCGCCCGCGCAGCTGGCTGCGGCTGTGCACCATCCGGGGTTGGCTGGCGAGCAGCCGGATCAGTTCGAACTCCCGCCCGCTGAGCGTCACCTCCCGACCGTCGGGCAGCCGCACCCCGCGCTGGGCCAGGTCGAGCTGCCCGGCCCCGATCGGGATCAGCTCGGCCCCGTCGAAGCGGCGGCGGGTCAACGCCCGTACCCGGGCCATCAGCTCCGGCACCTCGAACGGTTTCGGTAGGTAGTCGTCGGCGCCCGCGTCGAGGCCCCGGATGCGTTCGTCGAGGTCGCCGAGCGCGCTGAGCATCAGCACCCGGGCGGCGACGGAGCGTCGCCGCAGCCGGATGAGCAGGTCGACCCCGTCGATGGCCGGCAGCCGCCGGTCCAACATGATCACCTGGTACGGGCCACGTAGCGCCAGGTGCAGACCCCGCTGGCCGTCGCGGGCCAGATCGATCCGGTAGCCCGCCCGACGGAACAGCTCGACGAGCATGTCGGCGAGTTCCACGTCGTCCTCGACGAGGAGCAACGGGCCGTGCGCCGGGGGTGACGGGTCGGTCATCCGTTCATGGTCGCACCGAAACGGGAGAAGGTTGACCGGCGGAATATCTCGCCGATCAGAATCTGCTCAGCTCGTCGCGCTGACCCGACCGCTCGCGGTACGCCCCCCACCAGCAGAACGGCCACCGGGTCCCGGTGGGATCGACACCCGGCGGCGGACCGTCCTGCTGCCCACCACCCGTCGGCAGCCGTACGGTGAAGGTCGCTCCCGTCCCCGGTCGGCCGGCCGCGCTGATCGTGCCGCCGTGCGCGGTGACCACCTCGCGGATCAGGGCCAGACCGAGCCCGACCCGGCGGTCCCCGGCCCCGGGGCCACGGTGGAACCGGTCGAAGATCCGGTCGGTGTGTCGGGGGTCGAGGCCCTGACCGGAGTCGCTGACCACCAGCTCGACGTGGTCTGCGGACGCCGGTCGCAACCGCACCTCGACGCGGCCGCCGGGCGGGGTGTGGTGCAGGGCGTTCGTCAGCAGCTCCGTCACCACCCGGCGCAGCGCCGACCCGACGCC
Organism: Micromonospora sp. NPDC049257; assembly: GCF_040678915.1. NCBI lineage: Bacteria > Bacillati > Actinomycetota > Actinomycetes > Micromonosporales > Micromonosporaceae > Micromonospora > Micromonospora sp. NPDC049257. The sequence goes on along the minus strand of NZ_JBFAQU010000009.1, from coordinate 165,662 downwards.
GCAGACCAGGACCGGAGCGTCCGCGCCGGCCACGGTGAACGTCACCCCGTCCGTGGCGGCGCGTGGCGCGTCGGCCTCGACCGCCTCGGCGACCAGTGCCGCCAGGTCGACCGGGGTCAGCGGCCGGGTCACCGCCGACGGGTCGGCCAGCCGGGCCGACAGGAGCAGCTCGTCGACGATCTCCCCGAGCAGTCGGGTGGTGCGCAGTAGCCGGTCCAGGTCCTGCCGGTCGGCTCCGCTGTCGGCGCAGGTCGACCGCTGCGCCAGCAACTGGGCGGCGGTGTGCACCCGGGTGATCGGGGCCCGCAGCTCGTGGCTGGCGTCGGCGACGAAGCGGCGTTGCCGGTCGAGCGCTTCGGTCAGCGGCCGCACCGACCGGCGGCGCAGCCGCAGGTCGGTCGCGGTCGCCGCGGCCAGGACCGCCACCGCGGCGGCCGACACCCCCCAGAGCAGGTGTCGCCGCTCGGCGAGCTGGAAACGGGCGTCGAAGACCACCTGGACGACCTCGTCGCCGCGCAGTTGCGTGCGGACGTGGTAGACGGTGCCGTTGCGGGCCACCTGGTCGACCTGCGGCCGGCCGGTGCGGGCCACGGCATGGATGGCCGCGTGCTGTGGGAAACCGGCCGGCGGCGCACCCGCGTGCCCGGTGTCGCTCGCGCCGCCGAAGATCCAGGTGCAGCCGGACGGGTCGGCCGGGCGGCCGTGCACCATCGCCCAGTCCAGCTCGTGGCGGATCTTCGCGCCCTGGACGTGCAGCAGGGCGGCGTACGCCAGACCCCCGACCAGTGCCAGCAGGGCGACGACCAGCAGGCCGACGGCGAGCCCGGTGCGAGGGCGGGTCCGGGGGGCCGACCGCACCCCGCCGCTCAACGGCACCGTGCTTCCGCCCCGTGCCCGCGTGCCCGGACGCGCCCTCGTCCGCCCGCGCGGCCACCGACCCCCATCCATCGAAGATGACACATCGCCCACCGGAGCGGAAGGGATCCGGATCTCCTCCAGGGTGGTGGACCCGCCCGAACGGACGGGGGTCGTCATTGACGGCCGGCACTCTCGTTAGCGTTAACATCCAATTCCGTGGTGATCGCCGCTGCACCGGTTGGCTGCGGTGGCGGCGGTGTGGTCACCTACTGTGAGCAGCTCTTGAGCCGCCCGAAACGCTCTGGTAACATCGCCGGATCTGAATGGGACCCCGGCCGGCCCGTTCGCCCCTTCCTGTCCGTCCACACAGTGTTCGCCGGTCGTCCGCCAATGTGAGCGTTCACATTGCCTGGCCGGTTCCGGCCCCGACCAAGGAACACCGGGCGCGCACGGGCCGACCACACCACCCGGTCTCGGTGACCCCGTCACCGCAGGCCACCGCACCGGGATCCCCGGAAAGGCACCACCCGTCCCCCATGAAGGAGCACCCCCATGCATCTCCAGGCTGACCGACCCGGCCCGGCTCCCCGCCGGCCCGGCCCCCGGCGGCGGCGATGGCTGCTGCCGACGGCCACGGCGATCCTGACCGCCCTCAGCGGCGGTGTCCTCGTCGCCGCCAGCGCGACCGAGGCCGCTGCCGCAACGATCGACACCGGCGCCTCGTACGTGCTGGTCAACCGCAACAGCGGCAAGGCCCTCGACGTGTACAACCTGGCCACCACCGACGGGGCCCGGATCACCCAGTGGACCCGCAACGACGGCAGCCAGCAGCAGTGGCAGTTCGTCGACTCCGGCGGCGGCTACTACCGGCTGAAGTCGAAGCTGTCCGGCAAGGTGCTCGACGTCTCCGGCAAGTCGACCGCCGACGGCGGGGCGATCGTGCAGTGGACTGACAACAACGGCACCAACCAGCAGTTCAGCATCCAGGACATCGACGGCTACATTCAGCTGATCAACCGCAACAGCGGCAAGGCCATCGAGGTGCAGGGCGCGGCCACCACCGACGGGGCCAACATCGTCCAGTACGCCGACTGGAACGGCACCAACCAGCAGTGGCAGCTCGTCAAGCTCGGCGGCACCACCCCGACCACCCCGCCGCCCACGACCCCGCCGCCGGGCGGCAACTGCACGCTGCCGTCGACGTACCGGTGGTCGTCGACGGGTCCGCTGGCCACCCCGAAGTCGGGCTGGGTGTCGCTGAAGGACTTCACCGTCGCGCCGTACAACGGCAAGCAGCTCGTCTACGCCACCACGCACGACTTCGGCAACACCTGGGGCTCGATGAACTTCGGCCTCTTCACGAACTGGTCGGAGATGGCGTCGGCGTCGCAGAACGGGATGAACTCCGGCACTGTCGCGCCGTCGTTGTTCTACTTCGCGCCGAAGAACATCTGGGTGTTGACGTACCAGTGGGGTGCGGGCGCCGCCTTCTTCTACCGGACGTCGAACGACCCGACGAACCCCAACGGGTGGTCGGCGGCGCAGGCCATGTTCACCGGGAGCATCACCGGCTCGGGCACCGGCCCGATCGACCAGACGGTGATCGGTGACGGCCAGAACATGTACCTGTTCTTCGCCGGCGACAACGGCAAGATCTACCGGGCCAGCATGCCGATCGGGAACTTCCCCGGCAACTTCGGCTCCAGCTACACGACCATCATGAGCGACACCTCGGAAAACCTGTTCGAGGCGCCGCAGGTCTACAAGGTGCAGGGCCAGAACCAGTACCTGATGATCGTCGAGGCCAGGACCAGTTCCTGGGAGCGCTACTTCCGCTCGTTCACGGCGACCAGCCTGAGCGGCACTTGGACGCCGAACGCGACGACCTACAACAACCCGTTCGCGGGCAAGGCCAACAGCGGCGCGACCTGGACCAACGACATCAGCCACGGTGAGCTGCTGCGGACCAGCGCCGACCAGACCATGACCATCGACCCGTGCAACCTGCAACTGCTCTACCAGGGCCGTTCCCCCAGCTCCAGCGGCGTCGACTACGGCCTGCTGCCGTACCGGCCGGGGCTGTTGACGCGGCAGCGCTGACGGCCCGCCGGCGGGCCACGGAGGTTCCCGACCTCCGGGGTGGCCCGACGTAGGTCGCCCAGAGCGATCAACTGAACAGCACCTGCACCACCGGTCGGCAGGGCCCGCTGTGCGGGCCCTGCCGGTCCCTGTGCCAATCAGGCCCAGTTGCATCTGAGCGACTGTTCGACCTTCCGTTCTCGGCACGGCGGCGTGGACATTCTGGCAGGGCTGCATGCTCGCTCGGGTCTGGCGCGGGCGAATGCTCGCTGCGTCTCGGTCCGCCGCTCAGGGGTGTTGGGTAGCAGGCGGCTGGCCGGTGCTGCGGACGATGTCGCGGTAGACGGCGAGAGCGGGCTTGGGCCGGTAGGTGTCGGTGACGATGCCCAGTGTCCCGATGGGTTCCGTGGAACTGCTGTCGGCGTCCCTGAGGCTGAACAGTTCGTAGTGGGTGATGTTCAGAGACTCCTGTTCGGTGAGGATGACGCCGAGCATGTCCGACAGTGAGTCGCGCTGTGCCTGCTCGGTGCGGGGTGACCCGCTCGGGGTGCCGTTCTCGACGATGTGGAGGGGAGTGGTGGGCGGGATGTGCGCGCGGGGCAGCGACCTGCCCCGCAAGTGGTGCAGGGCGTGGGTGGTGAGGGATGCGGTGTCTCCCGGGTTGCCCCGCGGCGCGACGGGCGAGAAGGCGTCGGGGTACAGGCCCAGGCCGACGTAGTCGACGTGGGCCGCGAAGTCCTGGTATGGCACCGAGGACAGAGATGACCAGAACTGGTCGTCGCCGCCCAACCATTCCGGTGGTTCGGCGACGGAGAAGCCGATCCGCACGTGCTGGAGACCCCGCCGGTCCAGTGCGGTGCGGGCGTGCGGGACGCCGAGGGTCAGGGCTTCGAGCACGCCGGGTGCGCTTCCGTCGATGAGTGGGATGGGGAAGTTAGGCTCAAGCGTCACCTGGAGGTACCGCGTCAGGTGACCGTAGCGGTCGATGACAGTGTCGAGGAAGGCCAGCCATCCGGAGAGGTCGGCGGCCCGGGGGAGGTAGCTGAGCACGAGGTCCAGTTCGCGGTTTCCCTCGACGTACCATCCGTCGGGCATCGTGAGGTGTGCAAGTTCGTGTTCGGCTCCGAGTGAGGTGACCACGTCCGGCGGTGTCGCGTCGCCGAAGAAGTGCACGTACTCGCGGACGACGAAGGGACGGCCGCCCGCGATGTCGTCGACGAGGTGGCGGATCGCGGCGACATCGGGTGGGTGGGAGCAGACCGTGCCGGCCCGCCCGCCCGGATAGATACCGAACTTCACGCTTCCGCACTCCGATGTTGGTCGGTTTGCTGGGCTGGCCAGCTGATCTCGTGTGACCGGATCCGCCGTACCAGGCTCCTGATCCAGGCGGCCTCGGCAGCGACGATGGTGCGCCAGTAGGCGACTTCGAGCATGTGCACTTCGAGTACGTCACCGTCGGGCAGCCCCGAAAGGGCAGCCAGTTCCAGGTCGAGCCGGTCGGCGCGACCATCCAGGATGGACGCCGCCTGGTCGATCGGGAGAACTCCGACGTAGGCGACCGCCATGACGAAGTCCACGGACGCGGCTACCGTGTCGCGCACCCCGGCCTCGACCCTGTGGCGGAAGTCGGCGAGGCCCGCAGAGGTCAACTCGTAGGCCGTACGCGGTGGCCGGTTGCCCACTCGTTCGGGGAGCCGGGAGGAGATCAGGCCTGCCTTCTCGAGCGTCTTCAGCAGGGACGTGACCGTGCTGCGGGTGACCGAGAGGTGCCCGTACCGCTGGCGTAGGCGTGTCGTGATGTCGTAACCATGCGCCGGCTCCTCGACGAGGAGCCCGAGCATCGGCAACACCAGGCTGTTCTGCGTCGCGTTCGAAGGCACCCGAACAGTCTATAGGCGTATACGCCTAACCGCACAGTTGGGTCGGGCACCCGAGACGAACGGCGGGGGTCGCGCATCGCTACGTCGATCACTTCAGCTCGACGCCCGCACATCGGCCAGATCCGGGCGCCGCGGGGTCGACCAGCAGGTGGAGCCACCCGGTGGCGTCCGCCACCCGCCGCCCCGGCCGGGGCCGTCAGCACAGCCAGCGAGGGCCGGCTCCTAGTATCCGGAGCCGGCCCCCTCAGCCCACCGCCGCAGTAACGGCGGCGGGTGGTGCGTCACACCTGGGTGAACCGCCACTGCTGGTTGCTGGCGCTGTGGCAGGTCCACTGCAACAGGCGGGCGCCGTCGGCGGTGGAAGCACCGTTGACGTCCATGCAGAGCCCGCTCTGCACGTTGCGCACCGTGTAGACCCCGGCGGTCGTGGTCGCCGTCGCGGTGAACTTCTGCCGGTCACTGTTGTTGCAGGTGGCCTGCTGGAGGAACGCACCCGCGGTGGTGGAGCCGCCGATCACCTCGGCGCACTTGTTGCTGTGCACCGCCTTCAGGTAGACCGCGCCGCTACCGGCGTCCACGGCCTGCCACTTCTGGTTGTTGCCACCGGTGGCCGCCCACTGGGTGAGCTGGGCGCCGTCGGCGGTGGAGACGCCACTGACGTCCATCAGCTTCCCACTGTGCAGGGCGGTGAGCGTCCACGTCTTCCCCGCCACGCCGGTGCCGGTGCCGGTGCCGGGAACGCCGACCCCCGCCCCGCCGAAGGTGTGCGAGTCGAGGTCGAACCAGTTGTTGGTGCTGCCCTTGAACACCATGTAGAGCGTCTGCGTACCGGACAGCGCGGACACACTCACCGGTGCGGTTGACTGGTAGTTGTTCCAGCCGCCGGTGCTGGGCACCGGGGTGGTGGCCAGCAGGGTGCCGGTCGGCGAGCCGGCCCGCAACTCGATGGTGCCGCCACCGGAGGGCGACGACAGCCGGTAGCTGACCGTCGAGATACCCGCCAGGCTCATCGGGGTGAACGCGATCCAGTCGTTGTTGGAGATGTCCCCGACCCGCTTGGTGCTCTCCGCACTGGCCTCGTCGACGACCCGGATGCCGGACTGGCTGCTGAAGTACTCGGCCTGCTTGTGCTTCGGCTGGAGGATCGCCTGCGCGGTGCCGGTGAGCGGGGACGAGCCGCCCGGGCCACCGCTGTCGGTGTAGCGCGCGTTGAGCACGTAGAACAGGTTGGCGCCGTCCGGGTGCCCACCGAGCAGGTCGGTGGAGATGGTGCCCGAGCAACCCGGGTACTCGGTGGTCTCGTGCGCGTGGTCGTCGTGACCCAACGCCGGGTTCAGGAGCACCTTGGTGCAGTCGACCGTGCCGCCGTCCGGGTCGGTGACGCTGATCTGGTACGACACCTTGTCACCGAAGGTGAGCATGCCGCCGCTGGCCGGTGTGGTGATGGTGACCACCGGCGCGGAGTTGCCGACGGTGATCTGGACGTTGGCGAAGCCCGTCTTTCCGGTGTTGTCGGTGACCTTCAACTGCGCCGTGTAGTTGCCGTTGGTGGTGTAGACGTGCGACGGGTTGGCCGCCGTCGAGGTGGTGCCGTCGCCGAACGTCCACTGGTAGCTGAGCGTGTTGCCCGGGTCCGGGTCGGCTGTGCCGGCGCTGCTGAACTGGACGTTCAGCGGGGCGAGGCCGCTGGTGGGCGTCCCGACGGCCTTGGCGATCGGGGACCGGCCGCCCTGGATGTAGTCGATCCGGTAGAGCCCGGAGTCGCTGTTGCCGCCACCGAAGTTGGTGCCCCACTCCAGCACGTAGAGCGAGCCGTCCTTGCCGAACTCCAGGTCCATCGGCTTGTTGAACCGCCCGCCGGGCAGGAACGTGTTGGTGCGGGTCACCGCCGTCGCGGAGTCGAAGTGCACCTCCTTGATGTAGCTGCGGGACCACTCGTAGAAGAAGTGCACGCCGTCGTAGTAGGGCGGGAACTTGGTGGCCGACGGGTTCGCCGGGTCGTACCGGTAGACCGGCCCGCCCATCGGGCCGGAGCCGCCGGAACCCAGCTCCGGGAAGTTCGACGAGGTGCCGTAGCCGTACCACATGTTGGGGGCGACGATCGGCTTCAGGCTGGTCAGGCCGGTGTTGTTGGGTGAGTTGTTGACCGGGGCGTTGCAGTTGAACTTGGCACCGACCACGCCGGTGTCCGGGTTGAACGGCGCGTAGGGCTGGTTGTCGCCGTGGCAGAACGGCCACCCGTAGTTGCCGGGTTGCTTGATCACGTTGAGTTCGACCAGGCCCTCGGGGCCGCGGTTGGTGGTGGGCGGGTTACGGTCCGGCCCGTAGTCGGCCAGGTAGACCCAGCCGTTGGCCGGGTCGATCGAGAAGCGGAACGGGTTGCGGAAACCCATCGCGTAGATCTCCGGCCGGGTCTGCGCCGTGCCCTGGGGGTAGAGGTTGCCGGTCGGGACGGTGTAGCCGCCGCTGTCCGAGGGACGGATGCGCAGCAGCTTGCCTCGCAGGTCGTTGGTGTTGCCGGCGCTGCGGGCGGCGTCGAGGTTGGACTTGCCGGAGCGCCAGTCCAGCGGCGCGTAGCCCTGCCAGTTGGGGTCGAGGTTCGGCGGGGTGTCGTCACCGGTGCCGATGTAGAGGTTGCCGTCCGGGCCGAAGTCGATGTAACCGCCGGTGTGGCCGGGCTCGGGGAAGGTGCGGTCCCGGTACGCCGGGATGTCGATGATCCGCGCCTCGGTGGACAGGTTGAGGGTGTCACCGGACAGCGTGTAGCGGGAGACGCGGTTGACGTCGGTGCTGCTGCTCGCCGGTGAGTGGTACAGGTACACGTAGCCGTTGGTGGCGAAGTTCGGGTCGATCGCCATGCCGGTGAGACCGTCCTCGCCGCCGGTGTAGACGCTCAGCGTGGCGGCGGTCACGGTGCTGTTGGTGGTCGGCTTGAAGATCTTGACCTGGCCGCCGCGCTGGACGTACATCACCCGGCCGTCGGGCAGCACGTTCAGCGCCATCGGGTCGACCGTGTTGTCGTCCAGGGTGCGCTTCTCGAAGTTGCTCCAGACGGTGCCGCCGCAGTCGCCGGGCTGGTTGCCGGCGGCCCACTTCACGCCGCCGAGGACGTGGTCGCGGAAGTTCGTCTCGCTGTAGGAGGCGATCGCGTGGCCCATCGCGGTGGCCCACACCCGTCCGCCGGCGGCGTTGCGGCACCAGGAGATCGGGTGGTCCGGGCCCATTGCCCGGGACCCCGGGTTGTAGGTGCGCTCGTCGGCGGTCACCAGCACGTGCACGTTGCCGCGCGGGTTGGCGTCGAAGTTGTACCACTCCTCGCTGCGGTTCCAGCGGTCCGGCAGGCTGGTCGTCGACGGGTGCTGCTTGTCGGCGACGATGGCGGTGCCGGGCAGCACGCCGGGGGAGTGCTCGGGCATGTGGGCGCCGCCGTTGAGGGTCTGGTCCCACCAGGGGTACTCGCCCTCGATGCCCATGTCCAGGGCGTTGTGGATGCCGACGATGCCCTTGCCGCTGGCGAGGTAGCCCTCCACGGCCTGCCGTTGGGCGGCCGAGGTCCAGACCATGCCGGAGGTCTGGAACATGATGATGACGTCGAAGGTCGCGAGGTTGGCCGCGGTGAAGACGCTGGAGTCCTCGGTCTGCACCAGCTCGAAGTTGTTGGCCGCCGCCTGCTGCTGGAACATGCTGATCCCGGCGGGGATCGAGTCGTGCCGGTAGCCCACCGTCTTGGTGAACAACAGGGCGCGGAAGGCCGGGGCCGCCGACGCGGGTGGGGCGAGGCCGAGCGAGAGTAACAGGCCGGCGATCATGGCGATGAGCAGTGTGGTACGACGCATGCCGTCTCCTAGTTTTCGGCGGGCAACTCCGGTGGTGGCCGTGGTCCGTCGGCACCCAGGTGTCAGCTGGGCGCACGAGGGCACGGGTGTGCTGCTCGGGTCGTCGTGCCGTCCGCCGTAACGGCCGTCCGCCCCGCAGAGGTCACAGAAAGTGACATGGCTCGTGTTCTCGTCCCGTGGGCCGCGACGTCAGGATGGTTCAGTCATCGATACGTGTCAATGGCTTCGAAGAGGTTCGATGTTTCGACGGGTTGACGGTGGTCGCCCGGGGGTGCTGCGACCCGGCTTCGGTGCCGAGTGGAAGGGGTCGGCCTGGGAATTGCGTCGGGAGGAGGATTGTGGACACGCATCGAAACATCTATCTTCATACGTGTGATGTTTCGTCGATGTCAAGGAAAGTTTGCGTCGTCGAGACGTAAGCACCTGCGGCAGCAGGCAAAAGCCGGCCCAACCAGCCCTCCGCACGATTCGGCGGCGCGGCGCGGACCACGTCGATGACTACTTTCTGTGAGGGTTCCCGGAATGCCAGATCCGCCACCGGCGTCGCTGCTCACCCTGCGGGGCATCAGGAAGTCCTTCCTCGGGGTACGCGTCCTCGACGGCGTCGACCTCGACGTCGCGCCCGGTGAGGTGCACGCCGTCGTCGGCGAGAACGGCGCCGGGAAGTCCACCCTTATGAAGATCGTCTCGGGCGGGTACGCCCCCGACGGGGGCACCGTCGAGGTGGACGGCGCACCGCAGGTCTTCCGTGGCCCGCGCGATGCCCAGCGGGCCGGGATCGGCATCATCCACCAGGAGTTCAACCTGCTCCCGGACCGTACCGTCGCGGAGAACGTCCACCTGGGACACGAGCCGGTACGCCGGGGACTGGTGGACCGTCGGGCGATGCGCGAGCGCACCGGCCAGCTGCTCGCCTCGATCGGCGAGACCACCCTCGCGCCCGACGCCATGGTCGGCGGGCTCGGCGTCGCCCAGCAGCAGGTCGTCGAGATCGCCAAGGCGCTCGCCCTGGACGCCCGGGTGCTCATCATGGACGAGCCCACCGCGGCGCTGGCTGACCACGAGGTGGAACTGCTCTACGGGTTGGTGCGCCGACTCCAGCAGCGGGGCATCGGCCTGCTCTACGTCTCGCACCGGCTCACCGAGGTCTTCGACCTGTCCGGGCGGATCACCGTGCTCAAGGACGGCCGCCGGGTCACCACCGTGAACACCGCCGACACCAACACCGACGACCTGGTCCGACACATGGTCGGCCGGGAGCTGTCCAGCTACTACCCCGACCGGGCCACCTCCGACGACCTCGGGCCGGTACGGCTGGCCGTCCGCGACGCGGGCAACCGGAAACTGCACGCCGTCGACCTTCAGCTGCGGGCCGGCGAGGTGCTCGGCGTCGGCGGCCTACAGGGCTCCGGACGGTCCGCGCTGGCCCGGGCGCTCTTCGGCGTCACCCCGTTCACCACCGGCGAGGTGACCCTGGACGGCCGGCCGGTCCGGCTGCGCTCACCCCGTAGCGCGATGCGGGCCGGCATCGTCTACGTCACCGAGGACCGCAAGGGCGAGGGGATCGTGCCCCGGCAGTCGGTGCTCGACAACGCGCTGCTCGCCACCCGGGCCGTCGGCGCGGCCCGTTCCGGTCGTGCCGCCCGCACCCGACGCGTGCGGGAACTGCTCGCCACCGTCGAGGTCCGTGCCGCCGGTGACGACCAGGAGATCCGCTTCCTGTCGGGGGGCAACCAGCAGAAGGTCGTGCTGGCCCGCTGGCTCGCGCTCGACCCGCAGGTCCTGCTCTTCGACGAGCCGACCCGGGGCATCGACGTGGGTGCCAAGTCGGCCATCCACGACCTCGTCCGCCGCCTCGCCCGCGACGGCGCGGCCGTCCTGATGATCTCCTCGGACCTGCCCGAGTTGCTGGGGATGAGCGACCGGATCGTCGTCATGCGCGACGGCCGGATCGCCGGCGAACTGCCCGCCGCCGCCACCGAGGAGGACGTCGTGGCCCTTGCCGTCGGCCACGCCCCGCAGTCGCGAACGGAGACCGATCAGTGAGCGTCCTGTCGCTGTTGCCGGTGCGGCGTCGGGTGCCGGGCGTGTTCGTGGCCCTGACCCTCACCCTCGCGATCGGTTGGCTGGTCGTCCTGGTCGACGGCGGTCAGCTGTTCAACCAGTCCACGACGGTCAGCCTGCTGCACGTGGCCGCCGGTCTCGGGTTCGTCGCCGTCGGTCAGACGCTTGTCATTCTCGGTGGGTCGCTCGACCTCTCCGTGGCGTACGTGATCAGTCTGAGCACCCTCGTCGCGGCCGAGACGATGAACGGCAGCGACGGGGCGCTGCTGCCGGCGGTCGGCTTGGCGCTCGCGGTCAGCGCTGGTGTCGGGTTGTTCAACGGGCTGCTGGTGACCAGGCTGCGGATCAACGCGTTCATCGCCACGCTCGGCGTCGGGTTGCTGCTCAAGGGGTATCTCGACAGCAACTATGACGGTCCGGCCGGCGCCACCTCGCCCGGCCTCGTGCAGTCCCTCGGCTATCAGCGGGTCGGCCCGGTGCCGCTGTCGTTCCTGTTGTTGCTCGCCGTGACCGGGGCCGCCTGGTTCGTGCTGTCCCGGACCCGGTTCGGTCACCATCTGGTCGCCGTCGGCGGCGATCCGGAGGTCGCCCGGCTCTCCGGCGTCCGCAACGACCGGGTCCTGGTCGCCGCCCACGTGCTGTGCTCGTTGTGTGCCGGGCTCGCCGGGGTCTACCTGGCCAGTCGGCTCGGCTCGGGCGCACCCCGGGTGGGCACCGAGGGCCTCTACGACCTGGAGTCGATCGCCGCGGTGGTGATCGGCGGGACCGCGCTGGCCGGTGGACGCGGCGGTGTGGTCGGCACGGTCGGGGGAGTGCTGCTGCTGGCCAGCATCGATGCGATCTTCAACCAGCTCGAGGTGGACGCCTTCTTCAAGCAGGTGATCAGGGGCGTCATCATCATCGCCGCGGTCGCCGTCTACGCCCGTCGGGCCCTGCGAAAGGCGGCGTCCTGACCATGCAGATCGTCCAGCGTCGTCCGCTGTCCCTGCGCCGCGTCCGGCTCCGCCCCGGCGGGGTGCTGCCGATCCTGGCGATCCTCGCGGTGCTGCTGGTGCTCGTCGGCATCCGGCAGCCCAGTTTCCTCGACCCGCCGTCGTTGATGTCCTTCCTCGGCCGTTCGGCGCCGGTCATCCTGCTCGCCGCCGGGCAGTACTTCGTGATCGTCTCCGGCGAGTTCGACCTGTCCGTCGGCTCGTTGGTCACCGCGCAGGTGGTGGTCGCAGCCCGGCTGATCGACAGCGACCCGGCCCGGACCTGGCCGGTGGTGCTGCTCCTGCTCGCCTTCGGCGCGCTGGTCGGGCTGGTCAACGGCCTGATCACGACCCGCCTGCGGGTGCCGTCGTTCATCACCACCCTGGGCATGTTCCTGATCCTGGTCGGCGCGGTCTACCTGTGGTCCGACGGCGCACCGAAGGGTGGCCTCTCCGAGGAGTTCCGGCGGTTCGGCCGGCGGGCGATCGAGGACGTGCCGCTGCTCGGTCGGGTGCCGTATGCGCTGCTGGTCCTGGTGGTCGTCGCGGTGCTCGCGGTGGCGTTGATGCGGTCGGACTTCGGTCGGACCCTGGTCGCCGTCGGGGACAATCCGCGCACCGCGCAGCTGAGCGGGGTACGGGTCTGGCGTACCCGGACCGTCGCCTTCATCCTCAGCGGGCTGGCGGCGGCCGTGGCGGCGATCCTGCTGGGTGGCTACAGCGGGGTGTCGTTCCAGGCCGGCGCGGGCCTGGAGTTCGGGGCGATCACCGCGGTCGTCCTCGGCGGCGTCGCGCTGGGCGGGGGCCGCGGCTCGGTCGTCGGCGCGATGCTCGGCGCGCTGACCCTCGAACTGCTGTTCGCCCTGATGAACTTCTACGGCGTCTCCGGCGCCCTCCGGTCCACCGTCCAGGGCGCGATCATCCTGCTCGCCGTGGCGGTTTCGGCAACCCGTTCTTCGTCACGATAAGGGGAATCCATAGTGCGACGTTGCATGGCGGCGCTGGCCGCCGTCACCCTGCTGTCCCTCACCGCCTGCGCCACCGACGAACCGGGCGCGGGCCCGTCGGGCGGTTCCTCCTCCTCGGCCGCCGGGTCGGGGACCGGGGAACAGTCGAAGTTCTTCGTCCAGGCCGACTACGACGCCGAGTTGGCGTTGCTCGGTGCGACCCCGACCGGGCCGGCGGACAAGCCGTGGGAGCAGATGCTCAACCCGACCATGGTGGACACGGCGACGTTCAAGAAGGCTGGTCCGCACAAGATCTGCTTCTCGAACGCCGCGCTGAACAACCCGTGGCGGCAGGTCGGGTTCAAGACGATGCAGGCCGAGGTGGAGGCACAGAAGAGCCGCATCAAGGAGTTCGTGCACGTCGACGCCGAGGGCAAGGACCAGAAGCAGATCGCCGACATCAACGATCTGCTCGGCAAGGGCTGTGACGCGCTGATCGTCTCGCCGAACACCACCGCCACGCTCACCCCGGCGGTCGAGGCGGCCTGCAAGGCCGGCCTGCCGGTGATCGTCTTCGACCGTGGGGTCAACACGAAGTGCCCGGTGACGTTCATCAACCCCATCGGTGGGTACGGCTTCGGTCACGCCGGCGCCGAGTTCGTCAGCCAGAAGATGAAGCCCGGCGGCAAGGTCCTCGCCCTGCGCATCCTGCCCGGGGTCGACGTCCTAGAGACCCGCTGGTCGGCCGCGAAGGTGGCGTTCGACAAGGCGAAGGTCGACGTGGTGGGGGTGGAGTTCACCGACGGTGACCCGGCCAAGACCAAGAAGATCGTCGACGACTACCTCCAGCGGTACGGCACCATCGACGGTGTCTGGATGGACGCGGGTGCGGTCGCCGTCGCCGCGGTCGAGGCGTTCCAGGACGCGGGCAAGCCGGTGCCGCCGATCAACGGCGAGGACCAGCTCGACTTCCTGAAGGTGTGGAAGGACAAGAACCTCACCGCGATCGCGCCGACCTACCCGACCTACCAGTGGCGTACCCCGATCATCGCGGCGTTGCGGATCCTCGACGGCCAGCAGGTGCCCAGCCCGTGGAAGCTGCCCCAGCCGACCATCACCCAGGACAACCTGGACCGGTACCTCGACGCGGACATGCCGCCGCTGCACTACGCGATGTGCGGCTGCACCGACCTGCCCGGTTACCCGCAGCGCTGGAAGTAGGCCCGGTGTACGCCGTCGGCGTCAACCCCTGGGTGTGGGCGTCGCCCGTCGACGACGACGCCCTCGCCGAGCTGATCCCCCGGATCGCCGCGTTCGGCTTCGACGCGGTCGAGTTGCCGATCGAGCAGCCCGGCGACTGGGACCCGGTGCGGACCCGGGACCTGCTGGCCGCGCACGGCCTCGTCGCGGCCGGCGTCTGTGCGGTCACCCCGCCGGGGCGGGACCTGGTGAACGCGTCCCCGGCGGTCGTGGCGTCGACCGTCGCGTACCTGCGGGGGTGCGTGGCGGCTGCGGCGGCCGTCGGCGCCCCCTGCGTCGGTGGTCCGGTGTACGCCTCGGTCGGGCGCACCTGGCGGATGTCACCGGCGGCCCGGGCGGACTGCTATGCGGAGTTCCGGCGGGCCCTGTCGCCGGTGGCCGAGCAGGCCGGTGAATGTGGCGTGAGCATCGGGGTGGAGGCGTTGAACCGCTACGAGACCAGCGTGGTCAACACCGTGGCGCAGACGGTCGAGCTGATCGATGGACTGCCGTCGAGCGTCGGCATCATGATCGACACCTATCACATGAACATCGAGGAGTCCGATCCGTACGCGGCCCTCGCCGCTGCCGGCCCGTACATCAAGCACGTCCAGGTCAGCGGCACCCACCGGGGCTCACCCGGGGCGGACCACTTCGACTGGCCGCGCTTCTTCGCGGTGCTGGGGCAGACCGGTTACCGGGGTGCGGTCTGCATCGAGTCGTTCACGGCGGAGAACGAGACCATCGCCACCGCCGCGGCGATCTGGCGTCCGTTGGCCCCGTCGCAGGACCGGCTCGCCACGGACGGTCTGCGCTACCTACGGGGGGTCGTCGCCGGCCCTCGCGTCGCTGCGGGCTGATGCGGTGAATGCGCTGATGTCCTGCCGGCGGCAGGACTGCCGGAGTGCCTTGACAGCAGGACCGAACGGCAGGACAGTCGTCGTACTTATCGATGATTAACGATCTATGGGCGAGGGGTGCCATGCGTAAGTCGCTGACGGCTGTGGCCGCCGTCGTTGTTGCCATCGTCGCGATGATGGCCGCGGTCTCGCACGCCAGTGCGGCGAACGCGGCTGCCGGTTGCCGGGTGGACTACGTCGTCACCAGCCAGTGGACCGGCGGCTTCCACGCCGACGTCGCGGTCACCAACCTGGGCGAGCCGGTCAACGGCTGGACGCTGCGGTTCGCGTTCCCCGCTGTCGACCAGCAGTTCGCCCAGGGCTGGAGCGCCACCTGGGCCCAGTCCGGCCAGCAGGTCAGCGCGACCAACCTCAACTGGAACGCGACCCTGGGCACCAACGGCGCCGCGAACATCGGTTTCGTCGGTGCCTGGTTCGGTAGCAACCCCGTGCCGGCGGCGTTCACGCTCAACGGCGTCGCCTGCACCGGCGGGGTCCTGCCCAGCAGGACGACGGCCGGGCCGACCACCTCGCCGCCGGTCGCTGACTACCCGGCGTACGTCAACTGGGTCAGTCCGACCGTCGGCGCGGTCTACACCGCACCGGGCCCCGTCCCGCTGGCCGCGACCGCGACCGTGGGCGGCGGCCACTACATCACCGGGGTGTCGTTCCGGGTCAACGGCGTCACGGTGGCCCAGGGTGTGCGGACGACCGGCGACCGGTTCGACGCACAGTGGACACCCCCGACCGGCGCCCCCGGGACCAGCACGACCTACGTGCTCAATGTCTCGGCCGGCACCGACCAGTCGCTGTCCGGTGGTGCGCCGCCGCTGCTGGTCACGGTGGTCACGCCCCCGTCCTCCGGCACCAACCACCCGCCGGCGGTGGCGCTGAGCACCCCCGGTGGGCAGACGTACTTCCTCGAACCCACGACGGTCACCCTGGTCGCCGACGCCACCGACGCCGACGCCGGGGACCCCGTCAGTCGGGTGGAGTTGTATCTCGGCACGACCAAGCTGGCCGTGACGCCCACCAACAGCGGGCAGCGCTACCAGTTCCAGGTGCCCCTGTCCGCCGGCACGTCGTCGACCTTCACCGTGCGGGTCCACGACTCCCACGGCGGTGTCGGCATCTCGAACCCGCTGACCTTCACCATCCGCTAGCCCGTCACCTCCGGTCCGTCGTACCCCTGCCACGGTGGGCGTACGACGGACCGGAGGTCGGGCGGGTGCAGGCCGGGTGGGCGGATCACGACGCGGTGGCCCGGGGCCTCCTGATGACCTCGATCATGCTGGCCAGCGCCTCGTCGCCGTGCCCGCTGCCGGCCCGCTCCCGGAGCATGTCCCGGATCGGGACCATCACGTCCGGCCGGATTCCCTGGCCCCTGCTGGCCTCCACCAGCTTGGCCAGACCGGCCGCGTTCAGGCCCACCGTGGAGATGTCGGTGGCGTACCGGCCCGCGTCGACCTGCCGGGCGGCACCCGTGATGCTGGGCAGCACCACGTGGGTGATCCAGGACCCGACGAACGGCGTCAGCGCCGCCGCGGGGACGCCCTCGGCGGTGAGCATCGCGAAGCCGTGCAGCGCGCCGGCGAGCGACGACCAGAGGATGCCCAGCAGCGACAGGTCGTAGAGACTGGCGACCCCCGGGTCCGCACCCAGGAGGACGCTGTTGCCGCCGAGGACCTTCAGGGTCGACTCGTACGTGTCGAAGACCTCCGCCGGGCCGCCGTAGAACAGCAGGGTCTGGGGGAGCCCGACGGCCGGCGGCACCGTCAGGAGGCAACCGTCGAGATAGCTCGCCCCCAGGGACTGCGCCCACCGCGCGGCCCCCCGGGCGTCCTGCGGCACCCCGGAGGTGAGGTTGACGATGGTCTTGCCGTCGAGTGCCTCCCGCACCGGTTCGAAGATCTCGTACAGGGCCCGGTAGTCGACCACGCAGACCACCAGGAGGTCGCTCGCGGCGACCGCGTCGGCGATCGTGTCCGCGCGGCGCGCGCCCTGCTCGACAAGCGGGTCCGCCCTGCTGGCGGAGCGGTTCCACACCGTCGTGGGGTGGCCGGCCCTGAGATATGCGCCCGCCAGGGCCGAACCCATCATTCCGAGGCCGACGACCGACACGCGTACGCCATTGTCACCGGACACCGGTGTCACGCTCCTCTGTGTTCCTGAAAAGGCGGGAAAGGGATTAGGTGCCGGCACACAGAAAGCAGGTGCCGCCGCCGATTCGACAGTGGTGAGCCTAGACGCGGGCAGATGAGCCCTCAACCACTTACTGCAAGGTATGTGAGCGGTCGCCGATCACCCCACCCGGCGGAGCCGGCCGCGGACGATGGCCGTTCCCCCAGCCCGGGGTGGCTGGAATGGGGCTTCCGGACGCCGGGCCCGTCGGGTGGTGCCGGCCTTTCCGTGATCGCGGAAAAGGGCAGCCGACCAGGTGTAGCCGCCAGGCGCGGGGCTGGAATCGGCCCGCATTTCGGGACACCGGAGCAGACGCACACCGTGCCCCCGTCGTGCGAACTTTCGAGATCATCAGGAGTCAATTCCGACGGCGACCGGAACTGGGGTGGACCCGTGCCGTGCGTCGGCCCGACGGTCGGTGCCGTGGGCCCGGGTGCACCTGGCCCCGGCCATGACGGGTGCCCCCGCCGCAGCCGGGATCACCTGTGGCGGGCGTCCCACGAAACGGGGGACCGGGCGACCTCGCGCGCTAGACTCTGCGGCACACCGGAGCGCGTGGGGAAGGCGTCCCGGCCGTTCGGGGAGTGGGCGAATTGAGTGTCAGGGTGCGGCCGACGCATTGCGGACTCGACGCCGCGATCGAGGTGATCAGTGGCAAGTGGAAGGTCGTGATCCTGTGGGCCCTCAGCGACCGGCACCGACGGTTCGGTGAGCTGAGAAGGCTCATCGGAGTGAGCGAAAAGGTGTTGTTCCAGCATCTGCGCGAGTTGGAAGCCGACGGCATCGTCCACCGGGAGACCTCCCCGGGCCTGCCGCTGCGGGTGCAATACTCACTCACCGATCGCGGTCAGGCGCTGAATCAGGCGCTCAAGCCCCTAGGGGCATGGGGCCGGGAACATCTGCCGGAGCGGGCCGTGCCCGTGCCCGGCGACAATTGACTCCGGGCGGGGAATGCGTCGGGCGGCTCCGCCCGCCGCCACCGCCCACCGTCGTCCCGGGTGACCGCGTCCCGTCGCCGCCCGCGCGGCGGCAGGCGGGCCGCACGCGGCGGCTCGGTGCGGACCGCACGCGGTAACTCGGTGCGGGCCGCACGCGGTAACTCGGTGCGGGCCGCGTCCCGGCGGCTCGGTGCCCCCCGGATCGGGCATCCGTCGCTTACCATGGGTGTCGCTTCGGGGGCGGTACCCTTGCGGTGGCATCCGATGCGGTGGTTTTTTCCTGTTCTGGTGGTTCCTGTTATTGGGGTGGTGGTCGCGGTGGCGGTCGGAACGATTCTCAGCTTCGACGACGTGAAGGGGTACGGCTTCATCAGCCCGGAGGGCGGTGGCGAGGATGTCTTCGTCCACGCGAACGACTTCGGCGATCAGCGGCCGAACGTGGCCCCGGGCATGCGGGTGGAGTTCGAGTCGGTGGAGGGGAACCGGGGGGTCAAGGCGCTCTACGCGCGGCTGCTCAACCCGGGCCCGGTGACACCGCGCGCGACCGTCGCGCGCAGCGTGCCGGCCGCGACGGGCGTGCCGGCCGACCGCGCCGACGACGACGAGTGCGACGTGCTGACCGCCGCCGCCTTCCGCGCCGACATCACCGATCTCCTGGTGGAGCAGGTCCCGACGCTCACCGGTGGCCAGATCAGCCAGATCCGGCAGCACCTCACCCAGTTCGCCCGCTCGCACGGGTGGCTGGAGGACTGACTCCGCCGGCGGCCGGCCCGTCGTCGCCACGGCTGCGGCGAGGGCCGGGCCCCGCCGCAGCCTCGACCACGGATCGATCGCACGGACTCTGCACCCGTGCCGCCTCGACGGGCTCTCCGCCGTCGAGGCTGCCGGTGTCTCCGACGGCAACCTGCCCCCGTGGGTCCGGTGGGCGGCAACCTGCGCAGGCTGGTCCGGCTCGTGTTAACACTTGACGTCATCGATGTTAGCGATAACGTACGAGGGTCAGTGCCGCCCTGCCGCCCGCCACCCGAGGTGATCAGTTGAAGCGTCGCACCCTGCTGTCCGCCACCGGTGCCGCCCTGGCCGGGGCGACCCTGCTGCGCCCCGCGACCGCGTCCGCCGCCCCCGGGGACGGTTACGTCATGGCGTACTTCACCGAGTCGCCGAGCATGACCGCCGCCAACTACGGGCTGCACCTCGCCGTCAGCAGCGACGGCCTGAACTGGACCCCGCTCAACCAGAACCGCCCCGTCGCCACCCCGACGCTGGGCAGCCGTGGCCTGCGCGACCCGTTCGTCCTGCGCAAGCAGAACGGCGGCTTCGTGGTGCTCGCCACCGACCTCAACGGCACCGACTGGAACTACCAGAGCCAGTACCTGCACGTCTGGGACTCGGCCGACCTGCGTACCTTCACCGGCTACCGGCTGCTCAAGGTGCACTCGCTGGCCACCCACGCCTGGGCGCCCGAGGCGTACTGGGACGCCGGGCGCGGGCAGTACGCCGTGGTCTACTCCGCCGTCACCGGCGGCCGCAACGTGCTGATGGTGAACTACACCAGCGACTTCGTGACCGCCTCCGCCCCGCAGACGTTCTTCGACCCCGGCTACGACGCCATCGACGGCAGCTTCGTCACCGTCAACGGGGTCAACTACATGTACTTCAAGAACAACACCAACAGCACCCTGCTCGGCACCCGCTCCACCACCCTCAACCCGGGCAGCTTCAGCATCCACACCGCCGCCGTCAGCCCCGGTCGGGGCGTCGAGGCCCCGCAGATCGTCAAGTCCCACACCGCGAACACCTGGTACCTGTGGGGCGACACGTGGAGCCCCAACGGCCGGTTCTTCTGCTGGCAGACCAGCAACGTGGCAGGCGGCACGTGGAGCCTGCTCAACGACCGGGCGTACACCCAGCCGCTGAACTCCAAGCACCCCGGGATCGCCCCGGTGACCTCGGCCGAGCTGACCGCGCTCACCGCCGCCTGGGGGCTGCCCACCTGGAACCGGATCAAGTCGTACAACTTCCCCGACCGCTACCTGCGGCACGGCAACAATGTCGCGCGCATCGACCCGTACCCGTTCGAGCCGTACCAGGACCAGCTGTGGACCCTGGTGCCCGGCCTGGCCGACCCGGCCGGGGTGTCGTTCCGCTCGGTGAACTACCCCGACCGGTACCTGCGCCACTACGACTACACGATCCGGTTGGCGGCCAACGACGGCACCAGCGCGTTCCGGGGCGACGCCACGTTCTACCGCACGGCCGGCCTCGCCGACTCGTCGTGGACGTCGTTCCGGTCGTACAACTTCCCCGACCGTTACCTGCGCCACTACGACTACCTGCTGCGCATCGACCCGCTCACCAGCAGCTCACCGGCCACCGACCGGCAGGACGCCACCTTCCGGATCGGCTACTGACCACACCCGGCACACCGGCGGACGCCGAACCCGCCCGTCGGTGCCGGCGCGCCCGGCCCTATCCTGGCCCGATGTCGTACGCCGAACTCCGTGTCGACCAGTGGAACGACCGGTCCGAGGAGGCCGCCGGCCGACTGGCCCGGGAGATCGCGGCACGGCACGACCTGACCGTGGTGGGCCTGCGGGACACCACCTACGCGGGACGCCGGCACCGCACGGCGGTGTTCGACCGGGGCGGGCTGCGGTTCGCGCTGGTACCCGGCGGTCGGCCGACGCTCGGCTACGACGCGGCCCGGTTCCACCCCGGCGCGGCCCAGGCGGCCAGCTACGCCGACAGCGCCGAGGAGTACGGCCTGCCGCCGCTGACCGAGCACCTCGACGCGATGACCTCGCCCGTGCGCGACGTCGACCTGCCGGCGATGCTGGTCGCGGTGGAGGCGTTCGAACCCGGCGAGATGCCGGTGCCGCCGGACGACCCCCGGGTCGGTGAACTCGTCGCGTCCCTCGGCCGCCGGAGCGACGGGGCGGGCACGGTGAGCTCCGCCGACGGGCTGACCGTCGAGCTGGACTCGACCGGCCGGGTGACCCGCGCGGTGCTGGTCGAGGAGTTCGACCACGACGAGGCGATGGCCGCCCTCACCGACCTCGGCCTGCGGACCACCAGCCCGGACGAGTGGGAGTGGGCCTGCGGCGCGGGCGCGACCACCCTGTTCCGCTGGGGCGACGACACCCCCGACGACGGCTACCCGGTCGAGCAGGTGACCGGGGTGCACCGCACGCCGAACCTGTGGGGGTTGGCGATCGGTCAGGACTCCTACCGGTACGAGGTGACGACCGAACCGACGGTGGTGTGCGGCGGTGACGGCGGTGTCGTCACCTGCGGCGGTAGCGGCTTCTTCCTGGGCTGGCTGACCCTCGCGACGGCCTACCGGGACGGGGACTTCGGCCGGTGGCTCGCCTCCGACGACGGGTACGCCGACGAGACCCTGACCCGACCGGTGATCAGCCTGGGCTGAGCGACGGCCCACCGGCCGCCGCCCGGGCTACTCGTTCACTGCCGACCGTATTGGGCCCGGGGCGTGTTCCACCCGGGCCGCGCCCCGGGCCCGACGGTCGACGACCACGAGCAGCATCGCGACGGCGATCGCTACCGCCGCCAGCACCAGCGCCACCGTGTGCAGCGCGTCGGTGAAGTGCCGTCCGCGCAGGCCGACGGGGCTCGCGGCGGCGATGAACGCCCCGGCCGCCGCGATGCTCACGTTCTCGGTGGAGAGTCGGATGGTGTTGAACAGCCCGGCCGCCGCCCCCCGTCGGCTCTCGTCCGCCTCGGAGACGGCGAGCCGGTCGATGTGACCGGAGGGCAGTCCGGCCCCCGCCCCGATGGCGAGCAGGGGCAGCGCCATGGTGGGCAACGTGCTGCCCGGCGACAGGGTCACCAGCCCTAGCGCGCCGAGCCCGCAGAGCACCACCGACGTGACCAGGACCGGGGTCATCCCGACGCTCCTGATCAGGATGCCGCCCACCGGCGGCAACGCGATCGTCGGGGCGGTGAGCACCAGCATCCAGGCGCCCGCCTCGGTGGGGGACAGGCCCACCACGTTGATCAGGTACGACGGCAGGTAGACCAGGATCGGCACCAGCACCACCATCAGGGTGCCCGCGGTGATCGCGATCGCCGTGTACCGGGGATTGCGCAGCAGCGTCAGGTCGGTCACCGGGTGCGCCACCCGACGCTCCACACCGACGAACGACAGCAGCAGCACGGCGGACAGGGCCGCCCCGCCCCACAGCAGCGGATGCGTCGCCCCGAGCCGGGGCGCCTCCACCAGGGTCGCGATGCCGATCAGCGAGGCCCCGGTGAACAGCAGCGCCCCGGCCCAGTCGAACGGCGGGTGGGCCGACGTCCGGCGTGCGGCGGCGGGCGGGCGGGCGGCCAGGGCGAGACCGATCACCAGCACGCCCACCGCGGCGGGTACCCCGAACACGGCCTGCCACCCCAGCGTCTCCAACGCCACGCCGCTGAGCTGCGGTCCGAACGCCAACCCCACGCCGAGCAGGGTGCCCAGCAGGCCGAAGGCGCGGGCCTGCGCCCGGCCGGTCAACACGACCGACAGCAGCGCCACCCCGCCGGTCACGGTGGCCGCCGCGCCGACGCCCGTGACGGCGCGGGTCAGGTTCAGCACCAGCACCGTCGGTGCGAACGCCGAAGCGGCGGAGGCGACCGCGAAGACCGCCACCCCCGACAGGAACACCCGGTAGGGGCTCCACCGGTCGGTGACCGCGCCGCCCAGCACGAGGAACGCGGCGAACGTCGCGTTGTAGGCGTTGACCACCCACTGCGCGGCGACGGTGCTGGTCTGGAGGTCGTGTTGGATGCCGGGCAACGCGACCGACGCCCCGGTGATGGTCAGCGGGAGGACCGTGGTGGCCAGCAGCACGGCCACCGCGTGGACCTGTGCCCGGCGGGTCGGCCGGTCCCGGTGCTCCTGCGCCCCGGCGGAATCCGGTGCGGAGAGGTGACTAGACATGAGGTTCCGTTAGAGGTGTGGGCCCCGGCGTCCGGGGTCCGTGGTGAGGGCGATCAGGTCGGGAGGGCGTCGCCCCGGCGACGCGGTGGGTCAGCCCATGATCAGGCGGAGTTCCTTGCGGTTGCCGATGCCGAGCTTCTTGTACACATGGGTCAGGTGCTGCTCCACCGTGCTGATCGTGATGCTGAGATCCCGGGCGATCATCTTGTTCTGCTTGCCCCGGCCGGCCAGTGTGGCGACCTTCAACTCGCTGTCGGTGAGCGTCGACAGGAACGCCGGCGGACGCCGCTCCAGCACCGTGACGGTAGCGTAGTCCCCGCGTCCGAAGTCGAGCGGTTCGGTCTGCAACCGGCGCAGGATCAGGAAGAAGTCGGGGCTCGACGAGAACCGCTCCAGCGTCGTGAGGATCGCCTCGCGGGCACCGCCGAAGACCACCCCGACGCTGTCCGTGGTCTGCATGGCCCGGGCCCGTATCTCGTCGCCGCGGGCCTGCAACGCCGCATCCACCAGGTGTACGGCGACGTCCTGCTCGCCGAGCATCTGGTAGCCGGCCGCCGCCGCCAGCCGCCACGGGAAGAGGTGCTCCAGCGCCATGCCCCACTCGGCCATGCTCCGCCCGCAGCTCATGAACCGGGTCACCGCGCCGCGTGGGTCACCGGTGCCCAGACAGAAGTGCCCGAAGCCGTGCCGGTACCAGAGGCTGTAGCTGGACTCGTCCATCAACGCCGACGGGGTGGTACGCAGGTGGTGCACCGCCGCGCCGATCCGGCCCAGGGCCAGGTTGCCCAGGACCACGGTGGCCAGCGGCTCACCGATCCGGTGCGCCCAACGCCTCGGCTGCATCATCCGCAGCGCCTGCTCACCCCACTCGACGCCGCCCTGCACGTCGCCGTCGAGCAGCGCGCAGACGGCGTGCAGGCTGGTGAGCCGGGCCCGCCAACCGATCGGGTTCTGCCCGCCGAGACGCTGCCGGGCCGCCGCCGCGCAGGCGGCGGCGTTCGGATCCCCGGACAGCAGCAGGATGCGGATCGCGCAACTCACCAGCCACTCGACGCCGGTGGGGATCTGGGCTTCCTGGTTCTCCAGGTAGTCACGGGCCATGGTGACGTGGTCCAGGCCGGGCCAGGTGGCGGTCATCGCGTTGACCAACCCGAGGGTCATCAACTGCTCGCGGCTCATGTCCTCAAGGGACGTGCCGTGCCGGGCCTCACCGCAGGGATAGAGGTCGGTGAGCCGGTCGAGGGCGCCGGGGAAATCGCAGGAGGCCAGCACCAGCGACTTCCACCGGTCGGATTCACGTGCCTCGGGGTGGCCGGCGAGCGGTTCGAGGCTCGCCTCGATTCTCCGGAACACCCGGTCGTAACCAACGACCTGCCTGATCGGCCGTCGCGCGGAATCGACATCGGGCCGCAACCACGTCCCCGGGAACTCTTCCGGGTAATCGCCGAATAAGGGTTCGGTTATCATTGGTCCCCCTGCCGTGCAAGTCGTTCCGAATTGCGTGACCGGCCCCTATGAAAGCACTCCTGTCTGTTCGACCGCTGATCTTTACCGGCACTGATCTTTACCGGGACGTGCCGGCGGTACGGCCGTCAGCGGGAGATCCGTTCCTCTCCCGCGATGACGACCTCCGTGAACGGATGCGGGGCGACCGGGTGCCCGGCGTTGACGATCCACGCCTCGCCGGTACGTCCCGTCGCGTGCGCCTGCTCGGCGGCGGCGGCCACCTCCTCCGGTGTCACCAACCCGACACCCGCACGCACCAGCGCGTCGCGCCGGTCGGCGAGCATCGGGGTGTCCACCGCGCCCGGGCAGAGCGCGTTGATCCGGATGTTCACCTGCCCGAGCGGGCCCGCGAGGGACCGGGCCAGCCCGACCACCGCGTGCTTGCTCGCCGAGTACAGGGCGTCCGGCGACGGACGCACCCCGGTGGTGCTGGCCGTGACCAGCACCGCGCCACCGCCGTGCGCCCGCATCGGCGCGTACGCGGCCTGCACGCCGAACACGACGGAGTCGACGTTGGTCCGCATCATCGACTGGTACGCCTGCGGGTCGAACCCGTCGCCGACCGCCGTGCCGGCGAGCACGCCCACGTTGAGGTGCAGCAGGTCCAGTGTCCCGTGCCGGGTCAGGGTCGCCTCGACGTACTCCTGGCAGCCGGCCATGGTGGTCGCGTCGGTGTGCACGAACAGCCCGTCGCACCCGCCGGCCACCGCGCGCCCCCGCCCGGCGTCACGGTCCACGATCACCACTTGCCAACCCCGGGACCGGAAGCGGTGGGCCACTGCGGAGCCGATCCCACCGGCACCCGCAGTGACCACCAGGACCTGTCCGGTCACGGAGCCGCCACGCCCAGGACGTGGCTGAACACGTTGAGCGGGTCGTAGGCCGCCTTGGCCAGTTGCAGGCGCGGGTAGTTGTCGCCGTAGAACAGCGTCGACCACGACACGCCGGAGGTGTTCTGGGTGCTGTCGAGGAAGTCGATGTCGGGCCAGTTGATGTAGGACCCCTCGTTGCGGGCGTCCGGCGCCGGCACCCCACCGGTCTCGGCGTACACGTCCCGGTAGAGCCCGCGCAGCCAGTCGATGTTCGTCGCGTCGGCGCTCGGGTCGTCCCAGTAGCTGGTGAACGACGCGGCCATCACCGACGAGCGGTGCGCCGTCGCCGTTGCGGTGGGAGCGGTGGCGTTGATCGCCCCGCCGTACGACAGCAGCGTCAGGCCGGACGCCGGGTTGGTGTAGCCGCTCGCCGTGAGCCGGTCGAACACCCGCCCCGCCTGGGCGTCGGTGTAGCGCTGCTTGAGCAGGCCACCCTTGCTCTTGGAGCGCAGTGGGCCGGTGATGCCGAACGCGGCGGCCGTGGTCGGCAGGTTCAGCGTGGTGGTCAGCCACGGCCGGGTGCCGGTGTCGAGGATCGTCGGCGTCGCGGTGACGCCCGCGGTGATCGCGCTGACGTAGGAGCTGCGCAGCGTGTTGTTGCCGCTGACCGTAGGGTCGACCTGGGCGACGACCGACAGCCGGCCGTACTCGCTGCGGTTGGCGGTCAGCGCGGAGAACAGCTTGGTGCCGGTGGCCCCGGGGGCGCTGTTCAGCTCGTGCCAGGTGCCGTAGTTGGCCATGATCCGGACGAAGTCCGCCCGGGACACGTCGGCCCAGTTCCAGGTGAGGATGGTGTTGGCGACCGCACCGGGCGGCGTCGGCAGCAGCGTGCTCGGGTTGGTGCCGGTGGCCGTGGCGCTGCGCAGCCAGAACCGGGTGACGATGCCGAAGTTGCCGCCCCCGCCGCCGGTGTGTGCCCACCACAGCTCGCGGTTCGGGTCCCCGGTGGCCCGGGTTGCCACGACGGACTTCGCCGTGCCGGTCGCGTCGACGATGACGACCTCGACCGCGTCGATGTAGTCGGCGACGATGCCGTGCTGCCGGGACAGCATGCCGAACCCGCCGCCGGTGGCGTGCCCGCCGATGCCGACGCTCTGGCAGGAGCCACCGGGGACGGTGACGCCCCACCCCCAGTCCAGCCGCCGGTACAGGTCGCCGAGGGTGACCCCGCCCTGCACGCAGAAGGCGTTACGGGTGGTGTCGAAGGTGACCGAGCGCATCTCGACCAGGTCGATGACGACCTTCGCCGCCGGGTCGTCGACGAAGTTCTCCAGGCAGTGCCCGCCGCTGCGGACCACGACCTTCTTGCCGGCCGTCACGGCCGCCTGCACCGCGGCGACGACCTGCTTGGTGGTACTGACGATCCGCACCGCCTCCGGGCTGCCCACGAAGCGGCGGTTGAACCCGCGCTGGAGGGCGTCGGCGTAACGGCGGTCGGTGGGGCCGATCGTCACCGGCCCGGGAGTCTTCTGCCCACCGGCCAGGCTGTCGACCTGGGCGGGCGCGGCGACCACGTGGTCGCCGATCAGCGTGCTCGCACCTGCGCCGGCGATGACGGTGCCGACACCGGACATCAACCGCCTACGGCTCAACCGGGACAAGCTTCCCCCTGGAATTGAGTGAATGTGGGGTGGACACCGCGCCCGATGCGTCGAGGCCCGGCGAAGAAACGTCAATGGGGGCGCGCGGCGATGCGCTCGCCACCTGTCGAACGGACCGTAACCTTACTATGGGAATTTCGCCGCAGCCAACGGTCGAAGCGCTCGCCAGAACCCCTAGATCTCCCCTAGGGAAATTGTGTCCTGGATCACCTGAGTCGACGGTAATGGATGCGCTGAGCTATCCGGCCGGCACCCCGAATCAATGCAGAAATGCCTGATCAGCGCAGTTCCACCCGGCCCTGTCGGGCATGTTCGCGGTCGTATGCCTCCTGCGCGTCGAGCATCGCGCCGAGGTGGTCGTGCGCCCACTGGACGGCCAGCTCGATGGCGGGCAGCAGGGTCCGACCCAGCTCGGTCAGGCCATAGTGGACGCTGCGCGGCGGGCCGGGCTGCTCCATCCGGGCGACGAAGCCGTCCCGTTCCAGGCCGCGGAGCGCCGCCGTCAGCACCTTCGCCGTGACCGGGCCGATCTGCGCCCGGATGTCGGAGTACCGCATCGGTCCCTCGGCCAACAGGGAGATCACCATCGCCGTCCACTTGTCGCCGATGTGGATCGGCGCGATGCCGGACGGGCAGACCGGATCGAAGCGCGAGGTGGAGTCCGTCACCGATCCAGCCTAACGAGGTTTCCCGGAAGAAACCTCGGTGCTCGTTACCGTGGCACGCCGGCGCCGTTCGCAGCCGTACAGCCCGTACGCGTGGGCGGCAAACCGGAACATCGGCATCGCGAGAGAGGGACGACCAGTGACCAAGATCGTAGTGTTCGGCGCAGGCGGCAAGGCGGGCAGGGCGATCGTGGCCGAGGCCGCCAGCCGTGGGCACGAGGTCGTCGCGGTCGTCCGGGACACCACCCGGTACGCCGACCTCTCCGGCTCCGGCGTCGAGGTGGTCGCCGGCGACGTCACCGACCAGTCGCAGGTCGCCGCCCTGGTCAAGGGCGCGGGCGCGGTGGTGAACGCGGTCGCCCCCGGTGCCGGGGACAACATGGCGACGTTCTTCACCGCCGCCGCCGGCGCGCTCGTCAACGCCGTCGCCGAGACCGGCGGGGGCCGCCTGGTCGCCATCGGCCTGTCGGCCTACCTCGACGCCGCGCCCGGCGTCCGGGTCATGGACACCCCCGGCTTCCCGGCGCAGTTCCAGGACTTCGCCAAGGCCCACGCGGCGGCGCTCGACGTGCTGCGGGAGGCGCCGGCGACGGTCGAGTGGTCGGTGGTGGTGCCGGCGATGGAGTTCGACCCGGAGGGCGAGCGGACCGGGGCGTACCGCGCGGGCGACACCGGCATGCTTGCCGACGCCGACGGTGCCAGCCGCATCTCCTACCGCGACTTCGCCATCGCCGTCCTCGACGAGGCCGAGCAGGGCGCACACCCGCGCACGCACTTCGCCGTCGCCTACTGAGCTCCGGCGCGGAGCACACCGCGTCCTGACCGTCGGCCCGGAACGCCGCGTCCGGGCCGGCACGAGTGGTAGCCGGCGCGGGGCGTCGCCCGCCCGGCCGCCTGGACGCGGGCCGGAACCCGCCCGGTCGGCTGCCCGCAATGGGCGCGGCAGCCGACCGGGCGGGTGGCCCGGGGGTCCCGTGACCGGGGTCGACCGTCCACGACGGACCCACCCCTGTGCCGGCACAGGACTGAAGCCCGGGCCGGCTGCGGCCTCCGCCACCGGCCCCCGGTGCGAGGGGTAGCCGGTGGCGGCGGCCGCAGCATGACAGGGCGGCGGGTCGACCGGAGTGCCCGGCTACCGGGCCTGCGGCTGGGAAACCGCCGGCCGCGGCCAACGGCACCGCCGACATCCACCGCCTCGGCCGCCGCCGCGCCTGGTTCCTGGTCCCGGCTCTGGCATTCGGCACGGCACAGCGGTCCGCCCATGGCTGGAGGGTAGATTCGCTGGCCGCTGGCCGCTGGCCGCTGGCCGCTGGCCGCTGGCCGCTGGCCGCTGGCCCGCCGGAGGTATCCCGCGCGTGGGGTACGTGACCCCGGGTCTCCTCGGATCGACCGTCCGCCGTGCCCCGGACCCGGTCGCTCGTCGCCCGGAGTTGGCCCGTTCTGCTCGCCGGGGCGTGGCCCCGCGCGGGGCAGCCCCCGTCCTGCTGCGCGGAGGGCCGGGCGCGCGTCGGATCGTCGTGCCGGTCGCGTGCCCTGTTTCCGCGCCGGTCGTCCGCTGCGTCCACGACCGGTGGCGTGCTTTCCCTCTCTGATTGTTCGCGTTCTCCCGGAGCGTCGACGCCGGCGCGGTGAATTGTTTCCGCCGGGGAACGGTCTTGTTTCCGCCGCCGCCCCCATTGTCGGTGGCCGCTGATCCACTTTCGAGCATTTTCCCAGCGTGGTAATTGCGCGCCGCAGGGTCGTGGTGTCGTACGCCACTGGCCAGCCGATGACGAAACAATACGAGTCCGGTTCTGATCAGCATGCGTATCGGTGCTCCGGTGCCCGTGGTCGATGTGGCGGCGGCCGCCCCGCCGGTGTGGCCGGGCGGGTGCCGGCCCCACCGCCGCCCAGAGTCGCGCCGGCCGGAAAGTGCACTACGGCGGCCCTTTTGGATCGGCATCGCCGCCCGGCGCGGCCGGGTTCGTCAGGTGGCGACCGGTCAGTTGCCGCCCGTCGTCGCACGCTGCGGTGGCGGCGCTGGGTCGGCCGGGTCCAGCGCGGGGAGGTGACCGAAAAGGGAGCAGAATGCGTTGCCGATAAACATCGATTAAACGGAGAGTTGACGATTCTAGGGGAAATCTAGGGGTTGAAGGCAATCGATCACTGATCGACTCTGGACGGGTCGTTGGCGGAGCGGATCGAAGCACCTCTCTCGATCACCTGCAATTCCCACGCGCTTCGCGTCACTGGGCCCACCGCGTCGAACCCGGGGGAAATACGTGGCTGTCCTGCACGGATACGAGTCGACTGATTCCACGGCGGACATCGCGATCACCGGCATCGCGTGCCGTTTTCCCGAAGCACCGGACCCTGCCCGATTCTGGGAATTGCTCGTGGCGGGCCGCAGCACCGTGCGGGACGTCCGGGACCGCTGGCCCGCCGCCACCGGGGCCGCCCGCTGGGGTGCCTTCCTGACCGAGGTCGACACCTTCGACGCGCCCTTCTTCGACATCGGCGCCCGCGAGGCCGCACTGCTCGACCCGAGGCAACGTCTCCTGCTCGAACTCGGCTGGGAGGCACTGGAAGACGGCCGGGTGCCCGCCGACACCGTGGCCGGCACCCCGTTGGGCGTGTTCGTCGGCACCACCTGGGACGACTACGCCCAGGTGGCACACCGCCACCGCACCGCGCTGCGCTCCGGCCACGCGATGACCGGCCTGCACCGCAGCATGATCGCCAACCGGCTGTCGTACTTCCTGCGCGCCAACGGGCCGAGCGTCACCGTCGACACCGGCCAGTCGTCCTCGCTGGTGGCCGTCCACCTGGCCTGCGCCAGCCTGCGCAGCGGCGAGTCGACGACCGCGCTCGCCGCCGGGGTGAGCCTGGCCCTGCTGCTGGAGAGCAGCCACATCTCCGACGACTGGGGCGGGTTGTCACCCGACGGTCGCTGCCACACCTTCGACGCCCGCGCCAACGGCTACGTCCGGGGCGAGGGCGGGGGAGCGGTCCTGCTCAAACCGCTCGACCGGGCGCTCGCCGATGGCGACCGGATCTACTGCGTGATCCGGGGCAGCGCGGTCTCCGCCGGTGCGGGCAGCACCCCCACCACCCCCGACCCGGCCGCCCAGGAGGCGACGCTGCGGGCCGCCCACCGCCGCGCGGGCACCACCGCCGCCGACGTCCAGTACGTCGAACTGCACGGCACGGGCACCCGGGTCGGCGACCCGATCGAAGCCGCCGCGCTGGGCCGGGCGCTCGGCGACCCGGCCGCGCCGCTGGCGGTCGGCTCGGTAAAGACCAACATCGGCCACCTGGAGGGTGCCGCCGGCATCGCCGGACTGATCAAGACCGCGCTGGCCGTACGGCACCGCCAACTCCCCCCGAGCCTGCACTTCGCCACCCCGAACCCCGACATCGACCTGCCCCGGCTCGGCCTGACGGTGGTCACCGACCCGACGCCCTGGCCGCGCCCGGACCGGCCCCTGGTGGCGGGGGTCAGCTCGTTCGGCATGGGCGGGACGAACTGCCACGTGGTCCTCGGCGAGGCCCCCACCGACGCGCCGCCGGCCGCCCCGGTGACGCCGGACGTGCCGGTCGTTGCCTGGCCGGTGTCCGCGAAGTCCGACCAGGCCCGGGACGCCGCCGTGAGGCGCCTGCGGGAGGGCGACGCCGACCCGGCGGCGGTGGCCTGGTCCCTGGCCACCACCCGGGCCGAGCTGACCCACCGGGCCGTCGTGGTCGGCGACCGGGTGCTCACCGGCCAGGCGGGCGACACCGCCCTGGGATTCGTGTTCGCCGGTCAGGGTGCCCAACGGGTCGGCATGGGACTGCGCCTGCACGCGGCCCACCCGGTCTTCGCCGCCGCCTTCGACGAGGTGTGCGCGCTGGCCCGGGTGGACCTACGCACGGCGATCAGCACCGGCGACGGGCTCGACGCCACCGGCACCACCCAACCCGCCCTGTTCGCCGTCGAGGTGGCGTTGTTCCGGCTGCTGGAGTCGTGGGGCGTCCACCCCGATGTGCTCGTCGGCCATTCGATCGGCGAGATCGCCGCCGCGCACGTCGCCGGCGTGCTCGACCTGCCGGACGCGGTGCGCCTGGTGTCCGCACGCGGTGAACTGATGCAGGCGCTGCCCGCCGGTGGGGCCATGGCGAACGTCCGCGCCGCCGACTCCGTCGTACGCCCGTTCCTGCGCGACGGCGTGGTCGTCGCGGCCGTCAACGGCCCCGACGCGACGGTGCTCGCCGGACCCGCCGGGCCGCTGCGCGCGGTCACCGGGGAGATCGCGGCGGCGACCCGGGCCCGGGTACGGCACCTGCGGGTCAGCCACGCCTTCCACTCCCCCCTGATGGACCCGATGCGCGACCGGTTCCGCCGGGTCCTGTCGACGGTGACGTTCCGGCCGGCCACCCTGCCCGTCGTCTCCACCGTGACCGGTGCGCCCGCCGACCTGACCGACCCCGAACACTGGGTACGCCAGGTACGCGAACCGGTGCTCTTCCACGCCGCCGTCACCGGGGCCGGCACCGCGTACCACGTCGGCACCTGGCTGGAACTCGGACCGGACGGCTCACTGTCCACCCTGATCGACGGCGGCGTCCCCACTTCGCGCGTCGACCACGACGAGGCCACCAGCATCGTCACCGCCGCCGCGACGGTGTGGACCCGTGGTCACCGGGTGGACTGGCGCAGCCTGCTCGGCGGGGCGGGCCGCGTCGTCGACCTGCCCACCTACCCGTTCCAACGCACCCGGCACTGGGTCGGTGCCCGGCCGGAACCCATCCGGACCGACCGGCCGGCCGCCGACCGCGACCTCACCGCCGAGATCGACGTCCTCGTCCGCCGGGTGCTCGGCGGACGCGCGCCCGCCGTCATCGCGCCCACCACCACGTTCCACGACCTGGGCTTCACCTCGCTGCTGGCGGTCGAGCTACGCGACGAACTCGCCGCCGCCACCGGTCTGGTCCTCCCCAGCGGGCTGCTGTTCGACCATCCCACCCCCGCCGCGCTCGCCGAACGGCTCACCGTGCTGCTGGCCGACAGCGACCCGGCCCCCGACGACGAAGCCGACGACGACACCGCGACCGTCGTGGACGAACCCGTCGCCATCGTCGGGATGGCCTGCCGCTTCCCGGGCGGGGTGGCGTCACCGGAAGACCTGTGGACACTGCTCGTCGGCGGCACCGACGTCATTGGAGAGTTCCCCGACGACCGGGGTTGGGACCTGACGGCGCTGCGCGACTCCGGCCGGCTCGGCACCGGCTCGGGCGGGTTCCTCGCCGACGCCGCCGGCTTCGACGCCGCGTTCTTCGGCATCTCACCCCGTGAGGCGCTGGGCATGGATCCACAGCAACGGCTGCTGCTGGAGGTCTCCTGGGAGGCGCTGGAACGCGCGGGAATCGCCCCCACCTCCCTGCGGAACAGCCGGGTCGGCGTCTTCGCCGGCGCGACCGGGGGCGACTACGGCCCCCGGATGCACGAGGCCCACCCCGACGCCGAGGGCTACCTGCTCACCGGCATCAGCCCCAGCGTCGCCTCCGGCCGCATCGCGTACACCCTCGGGCTCACCGGGCCGGCACTGACGGTCGACACGGCCTGCTCGTCGTCGCTGGTCGCCGTAGACCTGGCGGCATCGGCGCTGCGCAACGGCGAGTGTTCGCTGGCGTTGGCCGGGGGCGTCACCGTGATGTCCACGCCGGGCATGTTCGTCGAGTTCAGCCGGCAGGGCGGGCTGTCGCCGGACGGCCGGTGCAAGGCGTTCTCGGCCGACGCGGACGGCACGGGATGGGCCGAGGGCGCCGGGATGCTGGTGCTGGAGCGCCTGTCGGACGCCCGTCGGCAGGGTCACCGGGTGTTGGCGGTGGTGCGGGGTAGTGCGGTGAATTCGGATGGTGCGTCGAACGGCCTGACGGCGCCGAGTGGTCCGTCGCAGGAGCGGGTGATTCGTCGGGCGTTGGCGGTGGCGGGTGTGTCGGTGTCTGACGTGCAGGTGGTGGAGGGTCATGGGACGGGTACGCGGTTGGGTGATCCGATCGAGGCGGAGGCGTTGTTGGCGACGTATGGGCGGGGTCGGTCGGTGCCGTTGTGGTTGGGGTCGGTGAAGTCGAACCTTGGTCATACGCAGCATGCGGCGGGTGTTGCTGGGGTGATGAAGGTGGTGTTGGCGATGCGGCACGCGATGGTGCCGGGGTCGTTGCATGTGGGTGAGCCGTCGGGGTTGGTGGATTGGTCGTCGGGTGCGGTGGAGGTGGTGCGGGGGTCGCGGGAGTGGGTGGTGGCTGAGGGGGGTCGTCGGCGGGCGGGGGTGTCGTCGTTCGGGATCAGTGGCACGAACGCACACGTGATCGTGGAGGAAGCGCCGGACGAGCCGGAGATGCCGGCCGGCGGCGGTTCGCCCGTGTCGTCGGGACACACCCCGGGGGTGGGTACGCCGGTCGGCGGCGTGGGGTCGTCCGCCGAGGTGGTGGCCGCGCCGTCGAGGGTGACGCCGTGGCCGGTGTCGGCGCGGTCGGTCGCCGGGGTGTGGGAGTTGGTCGGGCGGCTCGGCGGGTTGGCTGTGGGTTCGGGTGACGGGGCGGGGGTGGTCGGTGGTTCGTCGGCGGTGGATGTGGGGTGGTCGTTGGCGTCGACGCGGTCGGTGTTCGACGAGCGGGCGGTGCTGCTCGACGGTGTGGTGATCGCGGACGGGGCGTCGCTGGCTCCGGGGGTCCGGGCGTTGGCGTCGGGTGGGTTGGGTGTGGTGTTCGGGGGTCAGGGTGGTCAGCGGGTGGGGATGGGCTCGGGTCTGTATCGGGCGTTTCCGGTGTTCGCGTCGGTTTTCGATGAGGTGTGCGACCTGTTGGGTGGGGAGGTGCGGGAGGCGGTGACCTCCGGGGTGGGTTTGGACGACACGGGTGTGGCGCAGCGGGCGTTGTTCGCGGTGGAGGTGGCGCTGTTCCGGCTGGTCGAGTCGTGGGGTGTGCGTCCGGCGGTTCTGGTGGGTCATTCGATCGGGGAGATCGCGGCGGCGCATGTGTCGGGGGTGTTGTCGTTGCCGGATGCGGTGACGTTGGTGTCGGCGCGGGCTCGTTTGATGGCGGCGTTGCCGGCGGGTGGGGTGATGGTGTCCTTGCGGGCCTCCGCTGATGCGGTGCAACCGTTTCTGTCCGACGACGTGGTCATCGCGGCGGTGAATGGTCCGTCGGCGGTGGTGATCGCCGGCCCGGAGCAGCAGACGTTGCGAGCGGCGGATGCGGTGGCGGCTGTGTTGGGTGTGCGGCAGCGGCGGCTGTCAGTCAGCCACGCGTTCCATTCGCCGTTGATGGAGCCGATGCTCGACGAGTTCCGCACGGTGGTCGAGGGTCTGTCGTTCCACCCTGCACAGATCCCGGTGGTGTCGACGGTGACGGGTCAGGTCGGTGGTCTGGGGGAGCCGGACTACTGGGTGCGGCAGGTGCGTGAGCCGGTGCGGTTTCATGACGCGATCGAGGCGGCTGGTCCTCGCTCGTGGTGGGAGTTGAGCGCGGATGGTGGTTTGTCGTCTCTGTTGGCCGACGGTGTCCCGATGCTGCGGCCGGGCGTGGACGAGGCCAGGTCGGCGGTGAGCGGGTTGGCGCAGGTGTGGGTGCGGGGGCACGAGGTCGACTGGCGGGGGTACTACGGCGGCGGCAAGACCGTCGACCTGCCGACGTACCCGTTCCAACGGCAGCGGTACTGGCTCGACAACCAGCCGGCGGTCGGGACCACCGGCACCCGGCACGGTCTGCTGTCCACCTCGGTCGACCTCGCCGACGACGCGGGAGTGCTGCTGACCGGCCGCGTCTCCACCCGCAGCCACCGCTGGCTCGCCGACCACGTCGTCGACGGGCGGACGCTGCTGCCGGGCACCGCGTTCCTCGAGGCCGCGCTGCGTGCCGGCGTCGAATGCGGCTGCCCCCGCGTCCAGGACCTCACGCTGCTCACCCCCCTCCCGGTCGGCCCCACCGCCGTCACCCTCCAGGTGACCGTCGGGCCGCCGACGGACGACGGCCACCGCACCGTCACCGTGTACGCCCGCGCGGCCGACTCGACCGACTGGACCCGGCACGCCGTCGGCACCCTGACACCCGACCGGCCGGCGTCGGCCGTCCCCCGGCTGCCGGCCGACACGCAGGAACTGGACCTGACCGGGGTCTACGAGTCCGTCGCCGCACACGGCTACCACTACGGCCCGGCGTTCCAGGGACTCCGCCGCCTATGGCGCACCCCCGACGCTCTGTTCGCCGAGGTGGCCCTCGACGCGGGCGAGCCGGTGGAGCCGTACCTGCTGCATCCCGCCCTGCTCGACGGCGCGCTGCACCCGGCGCTGCCCGGCGTGGCCGACGACGCCCGCCCGGCCGCGTTGCCGTTCGCCTGGTCCGGTGTCCAGGTGCACGCCACCGGCGTCCGCCGGCTCCGGGTGGCGTACACCTGGACGGGGCCGCAGACGCTGTCGATGACGGCCGTGGCCGACGACGGCACGCTGGTCGCCGAGGTCGCCTCCCTGGTCTGGCGGCCGGTGGGCGCGGTACGGCGCGGTGAGGTGCTGACCCGGGGCTGGGTGCCGGCAGCCGCCCCCACCGGCACGTCCCGCCCGGTCACCGCCGTGGCGCTGGCCGCCCGGGGCACGGACCAGGCCGCCGCCGCACACGCCGTCGCCGAGGACGTCCTCGACGAGATCCACGCCGCGCTCGCCACCGACGACGGACCCACCGTGGTCTTCACCGTCGCCGACGACGCACCGGCCCTGGCCGTCGCCGCCGGGCTCGTCCGCTGCGCCCGCACCGAACACCCGGGCCGGTTCGTCCTCCTGCACCACGACACCGAGGTCGACGCGGCGGACCTGGCGCGGGTGGCCGCCCTCGACGAACCGGAGGTACGCCTCGCCGGTGGCGCGCTGACCGTCCCCCGGCTGCGCCGCGATGACCACACCCCGAGCGCCCCGGTCGACCTCGGCGACGGCACCGTCCTGATCACCGGCGCCAGTGGCGCGCTCGGCACCGGACTCGCCCGCCACCTGGTACGCGACCTGGGCGTACGGGGGCTGCTGCTGCTCAGCCGCCGGGGTGCGGACGCCCCCGGCGCCGACGAACTCGCCGACGAACTGCGGGCGTACGGCGCGGTGGTGACCGTGGCCGCCGGCGACGCGGCCGACCCGGAGCAGTTGGCCGCCGCGTTCTCCCTGATTCCCGCCGACCTGCCGCTCACCGCCGTGGTGCACGCGGCCGGTGTGCTCGACGACGGTCTCGTCGCCACCCTCACCCCGCAGGCGTTGCACGCCGTGCTGCGGCCCAAGGTGGACGCGGCGTGGCACCTGCACCGGCTCACCGCCGACCTCGACCTGGTCGCGTTCGTGCTGTACTCGTCGATCTCCCAGCAGATCGGCGCGGCCGGCCAGGCCAGTTACGCCGCCGGCAACGCCTTCCTCGACGCGCTCGCCGCCCACCGGCACGCCGCCGGCCTGCCCGCCACCTCGCTGGCCTGGGGGCTGTGGGCCGCCGAGGGTGGCATGGCCGAAACGCTCGGCACGGCCGACCTGGCCCGGATGGCCCGTAACGGGGTGGCCCCGCTGCGGCACGACGACGGCCTGGCCCTGTTCGACCGGGCCCTCGGGTTGCCCGGCCCGCTACTGGTCCCGATGCTGCTGGACACCGCCGCGCTGGCCACGACGAACGACCCGGCCACCCTGCCCGCCGTGTGGCGCGGCCTGGTCCGCCCCCGGGCCGCCCACCCCCGGCCGGTCACCGACGGCCCGTCGCACCGGGACCTGGTGGAGGTGGTCCGTGCCGAGGTGGCGGCCGTCCTCGGTCACACCGACCGGACGAAGGTCGGGGCGCGGGCCGCGCTCACCGACCTCGGTGTCGACTCGCTCACCTCCGTCGAGCTGCGCAACCGGCTCGTCTCGGTCACCGGGCTGGCGTTGTCGGCGACGGTGGTGTTCGACCATCCCACGGTCACGGCGCTCGCCGACCATCTGCGGGAGCTGACCGGCGAGACCGACCCGGACGGCCCGGCGACCGGCACCGTCACCGACGCCCACGACCCGATCGCCGTCATCGGCATGGCCTGCCGCTACCCCGGCGGGGTCGACTCCCCGCAGGACCTGTGGCGGCTGGTGGCCGAGGGGCGGGACGCGATCTCCGAGTTCCCGGTCAACCGTGACTGGCCGGAGGACCTCTACGACCCCGACCCGGGCCGCCCCGGGCACAGCTACGTCCGGGAGGGTGGCTTCCTGCACCGGGCGGACGAGTTCGACCCGGCGTTCTTCGGCATCTCGCCCCGCGAGGCGCTGGCGATGGACCCCCAGCAGCGGCTGCTGCTGGAGACGGCGTGGGAGGCGGTGGAACGCGCCCGCATCGACCCGTACTCGCTGCGCGGCAGCACCACCGGTGTGTTCGCCGGGCAGATGTACCACGACTACGCGCCGCCGGTCGACGCGATGCCCGGCGATCTGGAGGGCATCCTGCTCACCGGCAACACCGGCAGCGTGCTCAGCGGCCGGCTGGCGTACGTGCTCGGGCTCACCGGTCCCGCCGTCACCGTCGACACGGCGTGCTCGTCGTCGCTGGTCGCCACCCACCTGGCCGTCCGGGCGCTGCGCGCCGGTGAGTGCTCGCTGGCCCTCGCCGGTGGGGTCACCGTCATGTCGACGCCCGGCACGTTCGTCGAGTTCAGCAGGCAGCGGGGCCTGTCGCCGGACGGGCGGTGCAAGTCCTTCTCGGCGGACGCCGACGGCACCGGCTGGGGCGAGGGCGTGGGCGTGCTGCTGCTGGAACGGCTCTCCGACGCCCGCCGGTACGGGCACCCGGTGCTGGCCGTGCTGCGCGGGACCGCCGTCAACTCCGACGGCGCGTCCAACGGGCTGACCGCCCCCAACGGCGGCTCCCAGCGGGCGGTGATCCGAGCGGCGCTCGCCGACGCCGGACTGACCCCCGGCGACGTCGACGCGGTGGAGGCGCACGGCACCGGCACCCGCCTCGGCGATCCGATCGAGGCGGAGGCCGTCCTGGCCACCTACGGCCACGACCGGGTCGAACCGCTCTACCTCGGGTCCCTGAAATCCAACGTCGGGCACACCCAGGCCGCCGCCGGCGTCGGCGGCATCATCAAGATGATCGAGGCGATGCGTCACGGCACACTGCCGGCGACCCTGCACGTCTGCGCGCCGTCGCCGTTCGTGGACTGGTCCGCGGGCGCGGTGCGGCTGCTCACCGAACCCCGGGACTGGCCCGACACCGGCCGGGTACGCCGCGCCGCCGTCTCCTCGTTCGGGATCAGCGGCACCAACGCGCACGTCGTCATCGAGGCCGCCCCACCGGAGCCGACGCCCACCGCGCCCGACCCCGGCACCGCACCGGCCATCGTGCCGCTGGTGCTCTCCGCCGTCACCGCCGCCGGGCTGCGGGCCCGCGCCGACCAGCTCGCCGACCTCCTCGACGGCAACGCCCCGAGCGCCGACCTGGGCTGGTCAC
This sequence comes from Micromonospora sp. NPDC049257, assembly GCF_040678915.1. Lineage (NCBI taxonomy): Bacteria > Bacillati > Actinomycetota > Actinomycetes > Micromonosporales > Micromonosporaceae > Micromonospora > Micromonospora sp. NPDC049257. Next base: position 126,736 of record NZ_JBFAQU010000009.1, on the reverse strand, counting down.
TCGCGGCCACCCGCGCCGACCTGCCCGAACGTGCGGTCGTGCTGGCCGACCACGCCATCGCCCTGCGCGCCCTCGCCGGCCACGACCCGCAGCCCGGACCGGGCGGTGACGCCGAATCCGCCCTGGTGGTCGGCACCGCCGGCGACCACGGTGGCGTCGTGTTCGTCTTCCCCGGCCAGGGCGGCCAGTGGACGGGGATGGCCGCGCCGCTGATGGCACAGTCACCGGTCTTCGCCGCGTCGATGCGGGCCTGCGCCACCGCCCTGGCCCCGTACCTCGACGTCGACGTCACCGACCCGGACCTGGCCCTCGACCGGGTCGACGTGGTGCAGCCCGCGCTGTGGGCGGTGATGGTGTCGTTGGCCGCGCTGTGGCGCTCGCTGGGGGTGGAACCCGACGCCGTCGTCGGACACTCGCAGGGCGAGATCGCCGCCGCCGTCGTCGCCGGGGCGCTCACCCTCGACGACGGGGCAAGGGTGGTGGCGCTGCGCAGCCGGGCCCTGCGCGACATCGCCGGCGGCGGGGGGATGCTCTCCGTCGCCCTGCCGGCCGAGGACGTCGCCGACCGGCTCGCCGGCCATGGTGGACGGCTGTCCATCGCCGCGCTCAACGGGCCACGCTCCACCGTGGTCTCCGGCGACGCCGACGCGCTCGCCGACCTGCACGCCCGCTTCGCCGCCGAGGACGTCCGCTCCCGCATGGTCAACGTGGACTACGCCTCCCACTCCGCGCACATCGAACCCCTCGCCGGGTCGCTCACCGCGCTCCTCGCCGACGTGACACCGCAGCCGCCCCGGGTGCCGCTGTACTCCACCGTCACCGGCCGTCCGCTGACCGAACCGATGGACGCCGACTACTGGTACCGCAACCTGCGGCACACCGTGCTGTTCCACGACGCCGTCACCGAACTGACCGGCCACGGGCACGGCGTCTTCGTCGAGATCAGCCCGCACCCCGTGCTCGCCGTCGGGCTCACCGAGACGGCACCGGACGCCCGCGTCGCCGGCTCGCTGCGCCGCGACCGGGGCGGCCTCGACCAGTTCCTCACCGCCGCCGCGACCGCCTACACCTGGGGGGTGCCGGTGGACCTCACCGCGCTGTTCCCCGGGGCCCGGAGCGTGGACCTGCCCACCTACCCGTTCCAACGCGACAGGTACTGGCTGACCCGGCAACCCCGCGGCGAGGTCTCCGGAGCCGGCCTCGACCCGGCCGCGCACCCGCTGCTCGGCGCGGTGACCGCCCTGCCCGACGGCACGGTCCTGCTCACCGGCAGCGTGTCCCACCGCACCCAGCCCTGGCTGGCCGACCACGTCTTCTCCGGCACGGTCCTGGTGCCCGGCACCGCCCTGGTGGAGCTGGCGCTACGCGCCGGTGACGAGGTCGGCTGCGGTGAGGTGCGCGAACTGACCCTGGTGGCCCCGCTCGCGGTGCCCGACCGGACGCCGGTGCGGGTGCAGGTCCGGGTCGGCACGCCGGAGGCCGACGGCGTCCGGCAGGTCACCGTGCACGGCCGGGCCGCCGAGGACGACCCGTGGACCCTGCACGCCACCGGCAGCGTCGCGCCCGCCACCCCGGACACCCCACCGTTCCCGCTGGTGTGGCCGCCGGCCGGCACGCAACCGGTCGACCTGGACGGCGTGTACGACCGGCTCGCCGCGCACGGCTACGACTACGGGCCGTCGTTCCGTGGCCTGCGCGCCGCGTGGACCGGACCCGACGGTGACGTCTACGCCGAGGTGGCGCTCCCCACCGCCGACGACGACCGGTTCCTCGTCCACCCGGCACTGCTCGACGCGGCGCTGCACCCGATGCTGCCGGGGGTGGTCGGCGACCGGCCGGCGGGTCTGCCGTTCAGCCTGTCGGGCGTGCGGGTGACCGCCACCGGGGCGACCGCGCTGCGCGTACACCTGTCGACGGGCAACCCGGCGGACGGCACCGCGCGGGTCGTCGCCGCCGACCCCGGCGGCACCGTCGTCGCCGTCCTCGACACGGTCGTGCTGCGGCCGGCCGCCGCCCCCGCACCGTCCCGCGACCCCCTGTACCGGGTGGAGTGGACACCCCTCGACCTGCCCGCCGCCGCACCCGTCCCGGCCGGCACCGAGGTGCTCGTGGTCCGCCCGGCCACCACCGGGGACGTCCCCGCCGACATCCGGGCCACCCTGAGCCGGGTCCGCGACGACGTCCGGACCTGGCTCGCCGCCGACCACCCGGACGACGCGCGCCTGGTCGTGGTCACCACCGGCGCCGGCCCCACCGGCACCGACCTGCCGGCCGCCGCCGTCTGGGGTCTGCTGCGCACCGCCCAGACCGAGAACCCCGACCAGGTCGTCCTGCTCGACGTCGACGCCACCGCGGTGCTCGACGACCTGCTCGGCCCGGTACTGGCCAGCGGGGAACCGCAGGTGGCGGTCCGGGCCGCGACGGCGTCCGTGCCCCGGCTCGCCGCCGCCTGGCCCGACCTGGTGCCACTGCCCACCGACGAGGCGCACCGGATGGTCGTCACCCGCCCCGGCACCCTGGACAGCCTGGCCTTCGAACCCTGCCCGCAGGTGTGGCAGCCACTCGGCCCCACCGAGGTCCGGCTCGCCGTGCGGGCCGGTGGCCTGAACTTCCGCGACGTGCTCATCGCCCTCGGGCTGGTCCCGCAGCAGCACGCGCTGATGGGCGCCGAGGGCGCGGGCGAGGTCCTCGCCGTCGGGTCCGCCGTCACCGACCTCACCCCCGGCGACCGCGTGTTCGGCTACTTCGACGGCGCGTTCGCCCCGGTCGCCGTCGCCGACCGGCGGCTGCTGGCCCGGATGCCCGACGACTGGCCGTACGCCCGCGCGGCCACCGTGCCGGTGGTGTTCCTGACCGCCTACTACGGCCTGGTGGACCTCGGCCGCGTCCGCCCCGGTGACCGGGTGCTCGTCCACGCCGCCGCCGGTGGGGTCGGCATCGCCGCCGTGCAGCTCGCCCGCCACCTCGGGGCCGAGGTGTTCGGCACCGCCAGCCCCGGCAAGTGGGACACGCTGCGCGCGCTCGGCCTCGACGACGACCACATCGCCAACTCGCGCACCCTCGACTTCGCGACGGCGTTCCGCGCCACCACCGGCGGACGAGGGATGGACGTGGTGCTCAACTCGCTTGCCGACGACTTCGTCGACGCCTCACTCGGCCTGCTCGCCGACGGGGGACGCTTCCTGGAGATGGGCAAGACCGACATCCGGGACCGCGCCGAGGTGCACGCCGCGTACCCCACCGTCGACTACCGGCCGTACGACCTCACGGCCCTGGCGGTCACCGCACCCGACGCCGAAGGGGCCGAACCGGAGCGGCTGCGGACGATCCTCGCCGAGGTGCTGGACCTCTTCGCCGCCGGGGTGCTCGCCCCACTGCCCGTCACCACCTGGGACGTGCGCCGCGCCCGGGAGGCGTTCCGGGCCCTGCAACAGGCCCGCACCATCGGCAAGGTCGTACTCACCGTGCCGAGGCCGCTGGACCCGGCGGGCACCGTCCTGGTGACCGGGGCCACCGGCACCCTCGGCGGGCTCACCGCCCGGCACCTGGCCGCCACCCACGGCGTACGCGAACTGCTGCTGGTCAGCCGGCGCGGACCGGACGCCCCCGGCGCGGCCGACCTGGTCGCCGACCTGGCCGACCTCGGCGCGCGGGCCCGGGTGGTCGCCTGCGACGTCGCCGACCGCGACGCCCTCGCCGCGCTGCTCGCCGACATCCCCGCCGCGCACCCGCTGACCGCCGTGTTCCACACCGCCGGGGTCCTCGACGACGGGCTGTTCACCGCCCTGACCACCGCCCAGTTCGACACCGTCCTGGCGGCCAAGGTGGACGCCGCCTGGCACCTGCACGAGCTGACCGCACACCGGGACCTGTCCGCGTTCGTGCTGTTCTCCTCGTTCGCCGGGCTGCTGGGCACCCCGGGACAAGCCAACTACGCCGCCGCCAACGGTTTCCTCGACGGCCTCGCCGCGCTGCGCCGCGCCGCCGGGCTGCCCGCCGTCTCCCTGGCCTGGGGACTGTGGGCGCAGGCCAGCGGCATGACCGGGCACCTGTCGGAGACGGACCTGGCCCGGATGGCCCGCGAAGGGCTGCGCCCCCTGGAGGCAGGGGAGGGGATGAGCCTGCTCGACGACAGTCTGGCCGCCGGCCTGCCCGTGGTCGCGCCTACCAAACTCGGCCTGCCCGCGCTGCGCGCCCAGGGTGACGCGCTGCCCGCCCTGCTCCGCGGCCTGGTCACCCGGACCTCCCGCCGGCAGACCGCCACCGGCCAGGCGACGGCCGGCACCCTCGCCGACCGGCTCGCCCCGCTCACCGAGGCGGACCGGACGACCGCCCTGACCGACCTGGTCCGCGCCCAGGTGACCGCGGTGCTCGGCCACGGCGGCGACGGCGTCGTCGACCCCGACCGGGCCTTCCGCGACCTCGGCTTCGACTCGCTCACCGCCCTCGAACTGCGCAACCGGCTCGGCACCGCCACCGGGCTGCGCCTGGCCGCCGGGGTGGTCTTCGACCATCCCACCCTGACCGAACTGGTCACCCACCTGCGCGGCCAGTTGACCCTGGACGCCCCGCCCCGACCGGACGGCAGTCCCACCGGCGTCCTGGCCGAACTGGACCGGCTGGAACAGGCGATGCGTCAACTCACCGACCGACCCACCGGTGCCGTCGCCGACCGGCTGCGGGACCTGCTGGCGATGTGTGGTCCGACCCCGGCGGCCGTTCCCGACGTGGATCTGGACACCGCGACCGACGACGAACTGTTCGCGCTCGTCGACGAACAGAACTGACACCCGACCCTGCCTGACTGGGAGTGGACTGACGTGGCGGACGAGGACAAACTGCGCGAGTACCTCCGACGGGCCATCGCCGACGCCCGCGAGGCGCGCGGCCGGCTGCGCGAATGGGAGGAACGCGCCACCGAGCCGATCGCCATCGTGGGCATGGCCTGCCGGTTCCCCGGCGGCGTACGCAGCCCGGAGGACCTGTGGCGGGTGGTCGCCGACGGGGTGGACGTGACGTCCCCGCTGCCCACCGACCGGGGCTGGGACGTCGACCGGCTCTACCACCCCGACCCGGACCACCCCGGCACCACGTACACCCGCACCGGTGGTTTCCTGCACGACGCGGGGGACTTCGACGCCGAGTTCTTCGGCATCTCACCCCGTGAGGCGCTCGGCATGGACCCGCAGCAGCGGCTGCTGCTCGAACTGTCCTGGGAGGCGGTGGAACGGGCCGGCATCGACCCGTCGACGCTGCGTGGCACCCCGACCGGCGTGTTCGTCGGGGCCACCGACCAGGACTACGGCCCCCGCCTGCACGAGGCCCCGCCCGAGGTGCAGGGTCACCTGCTCACCGGTAACACCGCGAGCGTCGCCTCCGGACGCGTCGCCTACCAGCTCGGGCTCACCGGCCCGGCGGTCACCATCGACACCGCCTGCTCGTCGTCGCTGGTCGCCCTGCATCTGGCGGTCCGCTCGCTGCTCACCGGGGAGAGCGACCTCGCCCTCGCCGGTGGGGTGATGGTCATGTCCACCCCGGGCACGTTCGTCGAGTTCAGCCGGCAGCGGGGGATCGCCCCGGACGGCCGGTGCAAGGCGTTCTCGGCCGACGCCGACGGTGTCGGCTGGGGCGAGGGCGCCGGCATGCTCCTGGTCGAGCGCCTGTCGGATGCGCGTCGGCAGGGTCACCGGGTGTTGGCGGTGGTGCGGGGTAGTGCGGTGAATTCGGATGGTGCGTCGAATGGTTTGACGGCGCCGAGTGGTCCGTCGCAGGAGCGGGTGATTCGTCGGGCGTTGGCGGTGGCGGGTGTGTCGGTGTCCGACGTGCAGGTGGTGGAGGGTCACGGCACCGGTACCCGGTTGGGTGATCCGATCGAGGCGGAAGCCCTGTTGGCGACGTACGGGCAGGGTCGGTCGGAGCCGTTGTGGTTGGGGTCGGTGAAGTCGAACATCGGCCACACGCAGCACGCGGCGGGTGTCGCCGGGGTGATCAAGATGGTGTTGGCGATGCGGCACGGGGTGATGCCGGGGTCGTTGCACGTGGGTGAGCCGTCGGGGTTGGTGGACTGGTCGTCGGGTGCGGTGGAGGTGCTGCGGGGGTCGCGGGAGTGGGTGGTGGCTGAGGGGGGTCGTCGGCGGGCGGGGGTGTCGTCGTTCGGGATCAGTGGGACCAACGCGCACGTGATCGTGGAGGAGCCGCCGCCGGTGGAGCCGGACGATCCGGAGCCGGACGCGGTGGTGCCGGGTTCGTCGGTGCCGGTGGGGGTGACGCCGTGGCCGGTGTCGGCGCGGTCGGTTGCCGGAGTGCGGGAGTTGGTCGAGCGGTTGCCGTCGGCGGTGGCTGGGGTGTCGGGGGTGGATGTGGGGTGGTCGTTGGCGTCGACGCGGTCGGTGTTCGCCGAGCGGGCGGTGCTGCTCGACGGTGAGACTGTCGCGGATTCGGCGTCGCTGATCCCGGAGATCCGGGAACTGGCCGCAGGCGATGGTCCGGTGACGGTCCCAGCCGCCGGTCTGGGCCTGGTGTTCGGGGGGCAGGGTGGTCAGCGGGTGGGGATGGGTTCGGGTCTGTACCGGGCGTTCCCGGTGTTCGCGTCGGTGTTCGACGAGGTGTGTGACCTGTTGGGTGCGGATGTGCGGGAGGCGATCTCGTCCGGGGTTGGTCTGGAGGGGACGGGTGTTGCGCAGCGGGCGCTGTTTGCGGTGGAGGTGGCGTTGTTCCGGCTGGTCGAGTCGTGGGGTGTCCGCCCGGCGGTCCTGGTCGGCCACTCGATCGGGGAGATCGCCGCCGCACACGTCTCGGGGGTGCTGTCCCTTGAGGATGCGGTGACGTTGGTGTCGGCGCGGGCCCGTCTGATGGCCGCGCTACCCGCCGGGGGAGCGATGGTGTCGCTGCGGGCTTCGGTGGAGGCGGTGGAGCCGTTCCTGTCGGGTGATGTGGTCATCGCGGCGGTGAATGGGCGGTCGGCGGTGGTGATCGCCGGTCCGGAGCGGGAGACGCTGCGAGCGGCGGAGGCGGTGGCGACCGCGTTGGGGGTGCGACAGCGGCGGTTGTCGGTGAGTCATGCGTTTCATTCGCCGTTGATGGAGCCGATGCTCGACGAGTTCCGCACGGTGGTGGAGGGGTTGTCGTTCCATCCGGCACAGATTCCGGTGGTGTCTACGGTGACCGGGCAGGTCGGGGATCTGGCGGACCCGGATTACTGGGTGCGGCAGGTGCGTGAGCCGGTGCGGTTCCACGACGCGATCGAGGCTGCCGGTCCCCGGTCGTGGTGGGAGTTGAGCGCGGACGGTGGTTTGTCGTCCCTGCTGGCCGACGGCATCCCGATGCTCCGCCCGACCCTCGACGAGGCGACGTCGGCGGTGACCGGGTTGGCGCAGGTGTGGGTGCGGGGGCACGAGGTCGACTGGCGGGCGTACTACGGCGGCGGGAGGGTCGTCGACCTGCCGACGTACCCGTTCCAACGCCAGCGGTACTGGCTCGACGCCGTACGCCGCGGCGACGAGCCGTACCTGATCCAGGAAACCTGGCACAGCATCGACCTGCCGGCGGCCCCGACCCTCGACGGCGACTGGCGCATCGTCACCGACGGCACTATCGACGCGCGTCCGTTCGCCGAGCTGCTCACCGGGCACGGTGCCCGGGTCGAGGTCGCCGACGGCCCTGGCAGCACCCCGGTCACCGGCATCCTCGCCCTCACCGCCGACCCGGTCCCGGTGCTCGCCGCCGGCACCGGCCCGGTGTGGCAGATCACCGGGGACGCCGCGACCATCGGCCGGGGCCGGGCCCTGGGCTGGGCGTGGCCGGACACCTGGCGGGGCACCCTCGACCTGCCCGCCGGCCCGGACCCGCGCACCGGTGCCCTGCTGGTGGCCGCCCTCGCCGCCACCGGCCCGGTCACCGAACACCTCGAACTGCGTCCCGGCGGGGCCCGCGCCCGTCGACTCACCCCGGTGCCCGTCAGCGGGCCCGAGTGGACGCCACACGGCACGGTGCTGGTCACCGGCGACGGCCCCGGTGTCGACCTGCTCACCGACCTGCTCACCGCCGAGCGGGCGACGGTCCGCCGGGTGCACCCGGACGACCTGCCCGCCGCACTGGCCGGACCGGAGGTGACCGCCCTGGTGCACGCCGACCCGGGCATCGACGCCGACGCCCTCGACCTCACCGGCGGGCCGGACACCGTCGTGCTGCTCACCCCGCTCGCGGGCGTCCTCGGCGCGCCCGACCTGCCGGCGGCGGGACAGCGGCACGCGGTCGCCGTCCACACCGCCCGTAAGCTGGCCGCGCAGGGCCGTACCGCGAGCGTCGTGGCCTGGGCCGACCCGGCCGACCGTCCGGTGACGGGGGTGGACGCCGCACCGGCCGACGCCGCCGTCGCCGCGCTGCGGCGCGCGGTCGGCGGTCGGCTACCCGCCGTGGTGGTCGCCGCCCTCACCCCGGCCACCCTCGCCGTCGCCGACCTCCCCCCGGGCGTACGCGGCGTGCTCGGCGGGTACGTCGGCCCGCCGCCCGAGCCCACCGCCGGGCAGGTCGACCCGGCCGACCTGCTGCCCCTGGTACGCCGGGAGATCGCCGTCGCCCTGGGGCACCCGGACACCGACCGGGTCACCGCCGACCGGCCGCTGGGGGAGCTGGGCATCGACTCGATGACGGCGGTCACCATCCGCAACCGCCTCGCCGCCGTCACCGGGACGGACCTGCACACCACCGTCGTGTTCGACCACCCCACCGCCCGTTCCCTGGCCGGGCACCTCGCCGCCGCCGGAACCCGCCCCGCCGACGCCCCCACCACCGTCGCAGCCCCCGACGAGCCGTTGGCGATCATCGGGATGGCCTGCCGGATGCCCGGCGGGGTGCGCACCCCCGAACAGCTCTGGCGGCTCGTGCTCGACGGTGTCGACGCCATCTCGTCGTTCCCCACCGACCGGGGCTGGGACCTCGCCAACCTGGTCCACCCGGACCCTGACCATCCCGGCACCAGCTACACCGACCAGGGCGGGTTCCTGACCGGGGTGGCCGAGTTCGACCCGGGGTTCTTCGGCATCTCCCGCCGGGAGGCGCTGGGCATGGACCCGCAGCAGCGGCTGCTGCTGGAGACGGCGTGGGAGGCCGTCGAACACGCCCGGATCACCCCGGAGTCGCTGCGCGGGACCAGGGTCGGGGTGTTCGCCGGGGGCAACGGCAACGACTACGCCACCACGATGACCCGCGTCCCGGAGGGCGTCGACGGCTACCTGATGACAGGCAACGCGGCGAGTGTCGTCGCCGGCCGGATCGCCTACCTGTTCGGGCTGGTCGGCCCGGCGCTGACCGTCGACACCGCCTGCTCGTCGTCGCTGGTGGCGCTGCACCTGGCCGGGCACGCGCTGCGCGCCGGGGAGTGCACGATGGCGCTGGTCGGCGGGGTCACCGTGATGTCGACCCCGGGCACGTTCGTCGAGTTCAGCAGGCAGCGGGGCCTGGCCCCGGACGGGCGGTGCAAGGCGTTCGGCGCGGACGCCGACGGCACCGGCTGGGCGGAGGGCGCGGGCATGCTGCTCGTCGAGCGACTCTCCGACGCGCACCGCCACGGCCACCGGATCCTCGCCGTGGTCCGGGGGTCCGCGGTCAACCAGGACGGGGCGTCGAACGGCCTCACCGCGCCGAACGGCCGCTCCCAGCAGGCCGTGATCTCCGAGGCGCTGCGGACGGCCGGTGTCGCCGCCACCGACGTCGACCTGGTGGAGGCGCACGGCACCGGCACCCGGCTCGGCGACCCGATCGAGGCCGAAGCGCTGCTGGCCACCTACGGTCAGGGGCGACCGGCCGACCGGCCCCTGTGGCTGGGTTCGCTGAAGTCGAACATCGGCCACACCCAGGCCGCCGCCGGGGTGGCCGGGATCATCAAACTCGTCCACGCCCTGCGTGACGGCGTACTGCCCCGCACGCTGCACGCCGACGAACCCACCCCGTTCGTCGACTGGCGGCGCGGCGCGGTGGAGCTGCTCCGCGAGCAGCGCCCCTGGCCGGCCGGTCCGGAGCCGCGCCGGGCGGCGATCTCCTCCTTCGGGGCCAGCGGCACCAACGCCCACGTGATCGTCGAGGCCGCCCCGCCGACCGTCGACCCGGCACCCCCGACCCCGCCGCCGGTCACCCCGTGGGTGGTGACCGGGCGGGACGAACGCGGCCTGCGCGCCGTCGCCGCCGACCTGCTCACCGTCGCCGACCGGGTCGACCCGGCCGACCTTGGGTTCTCCCTGGCAGCCACCCGCCAGCCGCTGCACCGGCGGGCGGTGGTCACCGACACCGTCGGCCTGCGGGCGCTGGCCGACGGGGACCTTCCGCTGGTCACGCCCGGCCCCGGCGACCTGGGGTTCCTGTTCACCGGGCAGGGCGCGCAGCGGGTCGGCATGGGCCGGGGACTACGGGCCGCCTTCCCCGTCTTCGCCGCCGCGTTCGCCGAGGTCTGCGCCGCCTGCGACGGGCACCTGGACCGCTCGTTGGTCGACCTCGTCGACACCGGCGACGGCCTCGACGACACCACCGTCACCCAACCCGCGATCTTCGCCGTCGAGGTCGCCCTGTTCCGGCTGCTGGAATCCTGGTCGCTGCGACCGGACGTGCTGGCCGGGCACTCCATCGGGGAGATCGCCGCCGCGCACGTCGCGGGCGTGCTGTCGCTGGCCGACGCGGCCACCCTGGTCACCGCGCGGGGCCGGCTGATGGGCGCGCTGCCGTCCGGCGGTGTGATGGCCGCCGTCCGGGCCGCCGAGGCCGACGTGGTGCCGCTGCTCACCGCCGAGGTGGGCATCGCCGCCGTCAACGGCCCCCGTTCCCTGGTGCTCTCCGGCACCGCGTCCGGCGTGGCCGCGGTGACCGACGCCCTCGGTGTGCCGGGCCGGCGGCTGACGGTCAGCCACGCGTTCCACTCGCCGCTGATGGCGCCGATGCTCGACGACTTCCGCGCCGTGGTGGGCGGGCTCGCCTTCCACCCGCCCCGGATTCCGGTGGTGTCCACGGTGACCGGGCGACCCGCCGACCTGACCGACCCCGACCACTGGGTGGCCCACGTGTCCCGACCGGTGCGGTTCGCCGACGCGCTCGCCGCGCTGCGCGACACCGGCGTCGACACCCTGCTGGAGGTCGGCCCGGACGCCGCCCTCACCCCGCTGACCGTCGACCTGCTGACCGGGGACGCCACGGTCACCGCGACGATGCGCCGGGACCGGGACGAGGCGGCCACCCTGGTCGCCGCCGTCGGCGAGGTGTTCGCCCGGGGGCACCGGGTGGACTGGGCGGCCTGCTACCGGGGCAGCGGTGCCCGCGTGGTCGACCTGCCCACCTACCCGTTCGCCCGGGAACGGTACTGGCTCACCGCCCGCCCCACCGGCGGCGTCGACGCCGCCGGCCTCACCGGCACCGACCACGGCCTGGTCGGCGCGCTCGTCGAACACGTCGACGACGACGGGCTGACCCTCGCCGGCCGGATCTCCACCACCACCCACCCGTGGCTCGCCGACCACGCCGTGCTCGACACGGTGCTGCTGCCCGGCACGGCGTTCGTCGATCTGGCGGTCACCGCCGCCCGTCGCGTCGACTGCGCCGGCGTCGACGACGTCACCCTGGCCGCGCCGCTGGTGCTGCCGGCGGGCAGGGCCGTCGACCTGCGGGTCACCGTCGCCCCACCCACCGACGACGGCCGCCGGGCGGTCACCGTCCGGTCCCGGCCGGCCGGCGGCACCGGGTGGACCACCCACGCCACCGGCACGCTCACCCCCGACGGCGGCCCGGTGGAGGCGCTGCGCCAGTGGCCGCCGCGCGACGCCACCGAGATCGACGTGTCGGCCGCGTACCCGGCGCTCGCCGCCGCCGGCTACCGGTACGGCCCCACCTTCCAAGGGCTGCGCCGGGCCTGGCGACGGGGCACCGAGGTGTACGCCGAGATCGCCCTCCCCGAACCGGCCCGCCCCGACGCCGCCGGGTACGCCCTGCACCCCGCCCTGCTGGACGCGACCCTGCACGCGGTCATGCTCGACTCCCTCACCGCCGCCGAACCGAGCCTGCCGTTCGCGTGGAGCGGGGTGCGGGTGGTCCGTCCCGGCGGCACCGCGCTGCGCGCCCGGTTCGTCCCGGTCGGCGAGTCCGCGGTGGCGGTGACCCTCGCCGACGGTACGGGCGAACCGGTGGCCGTCGCCGAACGGTTGGACTGGCGGCCGGTGTCCGCCGGAGCGCTGCGTCCCACCCACCACGAGTCGCTGTACCGGCTCGACTGGACCGAGGTCGCCGTCGGCGTGGCCGGGGACGACCCGCCGTCCTGGCAGCGCCCCGACGGCCCGGTCCGGCTGGTGACCCTGACCGGCCCGGACGGCACCGACACCGTCGCCCGCACGCACGCGGCCACCACCGGGGCACTGCGTCTGGTCCAGGAATGGCTGGCCGCCGACGACGACCGTACCCTCGTCGTGCTGACCACGAACGCCGTGCCGACCGCCGGCGGTGAACCCCACGACCTGCCGCTGGCCGCGGCGCTCGGCCTGCTGCGTACCGCCGCCACCGAGAACCCGGGCCGGGTCGTGCTGGTCGACCTCGACGGGTCCGCCGCCGCCCGCCGGTTGCTGCCCGCCGTGGTCGCCGCCGCCGAACCCCAGGCCGTGGTACGCGGCGAGCGGGTGCTGGTGCCCCGCCTGGTCCGGTTGGAGACCGTCGACGGGCCGGGCACCACACTCGACCCGTCCGGCACCGTGCTGCTCACCGGCGGTACCGGCGGCATCGGCGCGGCCCTGGCCCGGCACCTGGTCCGCCGGTACGGCGTGACCCGGCTGCTGCTGACCAGCCGCCGGGGACCCGACACCGACGGCGTCGGGAAACTCGTCGCCGAACTGGCCGAACTCGGCGCGGAGGCCACCGTCGTCGGCTGCGACACCGCCGACCGGGACGCCGTCGCCGCGCTGCTCGCCGGCATCCCCGACGAGCACCCGCTGACCGCCGTGGTGCACCTGGCCGGAGTCTCCGACGACGGCGTGCTCGGCTCGCTCACCCCGGACCGGGTCGACGCCGTGCTACGGCCCAAGGTCGACGCGGCGTGGCACCTGCACGAGCTGACCGCCGGGCGGAACCTGTCGGCGTTCGTGCTGTTCTCCTCCGCCGCGTCGGTCTTCGGCGCGCCCGGGCAGGGCAACTACGCCGCCGCGAACGCGTTCCTCGACGCGATGGTCCACCACCGTCGCGCCCGGGGGCTGACCGCGACCACCCTGTCCTGGGGGCTGTGGGAGGGCGTCGGCGGCATCACCGGGCACCTCACCGAGGCCGACTTCCGCCGGATGGCCCGCTCCGGTGTGGCCGCCATCCCCGTCACCGACGGCCTCGACCTGCTGGACGTCGCCTTGGCCCAGCCCCGGGCCTGGGTGTTTCCGCTGCGCCTCGACCCGGCGGCGTTGCGGGGGCAGGGCGACGCGCTGCCCGCCGTGCTGCGCGGCCTCGTCCCCGCCGCCCGGTCCACCGGCGTGCCCGTCACCCCGACCGTCGACCTCGCCGCCCTCCCGCCGCAGGACCGGGACCCCGTCCTGCTGGACCTGGTACGCGGCCAGGTGGCGGCCGTCGTCGGGCTCACCGCCGGTGACGTCGACCCGGGCCGGCAGTTCCGGGACCTCGGCTACGACTCGCTGACCGCCGTGGACCTGCGCAACCGGCTCGGCACGGCGACCGGGCTGCGGCTGCCCGCCACCCTCGTCTTCGACCACCCCACCCCGGCCGAACTGGCCGCCTACCTGGCGGAACGGTTCGCCGACGGGGCCGGGGACACCGGCCCGGCGGTGCTCGGCGGGCTGGACCGGTTGCACGCCGAGGTGCTCGCCGCGGATCTCGCCGCGACGGCACGGGCGGCGGCGCGGGCCCGGCTCAAGGACATCCTCGCCCTGCTCGACGAGCCCGCCGCAGCGGGGGAGAACGTCGACGCGGAACTCGCCGACGCCTCGGCGGAGGAGGTCTACGCCTTCGTCGACCGCGAACTCGGCATCTCCCTGGAATGACCCGACGGGCACACCGACCGACCCCATCTGACGACCAAGGGCGGAAGAGACCGACATGGCCGACGAGAAGCTGCTCGGATACTTCAAGAAGGTCAGCGCCGACCTGTACAAGGCCCGGCAGCGGCTGACCGAGCTGACCGAACGGGACCGGGAACCCATCGCCATCGTCGGGATGGCCTGCCGCTACCCGGGTGGGGTCGGCTCCCCGGAGGACCTGTGGGACCTGGTCGCCGAGGGCCGGGACGCCATCTCCGACTTCCCCACCGACCGGGGCTGGCCGGCGGACCTCTACGATCCCGACCCGGAACGGGCCGGCCACAGCTACGCCCACGAGGGTGGCTTCCTGCACGACGCCGCCGACTTCGACCCCGCCTTCTTCGGGATGAGCCCCCGGGAGGCGCTCGGCGTCGACCCGCAGCAGCGGCTCCTGCTGGAGATCACCTGGGAGGCGTTCGAACGGGCCGGCATCCTCCCCGCCTCGGTGCGGCGTACCCCGGTCGGGGTGTTCACCGGCATCATGTACGGCGACTACGGCCTGCGGGTCCGCGACGTCCCCGAGGAGTTCGAGGGCTACCTGCTGACCGGCAGCGCCGGCAGTGTCGCCTCCGGCCGGATCGCCTACACCTTCGGCCTGACCGGTCCCGCCGTCACCGTCGACACCGCCTGCTCGTCGTCCCTGGTCGCCCTGCACCTCGCCGCCCGGTCGCTGCGCGCCGGGGAGTGCACGCTGGCCCTCGCCGGTGGCGTCACCGTGATGGCGAGCCCCGGCACGTTCGTCGAGTTCAGCCGGCAGCGGGGGCTGGCCCCGGACGGCCGGGCCAAGTCGTACTCGGCCGCCGCCGACGGGGTCGGCTGGGCCGAGGGCGCCGGCATGCTGCTGTTGGAGAAGCTCTCCGACGCCCGCCGTCACGGCCACCCGGTGCTCGCCGTCGTCCGGGGTTCCGCGATCAACCAGGACGGTCCGTCGAACGGGCTCACCGCACCCAACGGCCCCGCCCAACGCGCCGTCATCCGGCAGGCCCTCGAATCCGCCGGCCTGACCCCGACGGACGTGCAGGTGGTGGAGGGTCACGGCACCGGCACCCGGTTGGGTGACCCGATCGAGGCGCAGGCGTTGTTGGCGACGTACGGGCAGGGTCGGTCGGTGCCGTTGTGGTTGGGGTCGGTGAAGTCGAACATCGGTCATGCGCAGGCGGCGGCGGGTGTCGCCGGGGTGATCAAGATGGTGTCGGCGATGCGGGCGGGGGTGGTGCCGGGGTCGCTGCACGTGGCCGAGCCGTCGGGGTTCGTGGACTGGTCGTCGGGTGCGGTGCAGGTGGTGACCGGGTCGAGGCCGTGGACGGCGGAGGGCCGGCGGCGGGCGGGGGTGTCGTCGTTCGGGATCAGTGGCACCAACGCGCACGTCATCCTGGAGGAACCGCCCGCCGTGACGGACCCGTCGCCCGACGGGTCACCCGCCGAAGCGGGCCCGTCGGCCGGGGCCACAGGCGAGTCCGACGCCGTACCGGTGACGCCGTGGCCGGTGTCGGCGCGGACGACCGCCGGGGTACGGGACCTGGTCGAGCGGCTCCGCCCGTGGAGCGCCGCCGCCGACCCGACGGTGCCGGCGGCCGACGTGGGTTGGTCCCTGGCGTCGACCCGGACGGTGTTCGACGACCGCGCCGTGCTGCTCGACGGCGACGTCGTCGCGGACTCGGCCTCGGTGCCCCCGGAACTCCGCTGGTCGGCGGCGGTCCCACCGGCAGGCGACGCCGAACCGTCGTCCCCGGCCGGGACGGACGTCGACTCCCGGGTGGTGGCCTCCGGCCTGGGTCTGGTGTTCGGGGGTCAGGGTGGTCAGCGGGTGGGGATGGGTGTGGGGTTGTGTGGGGCGTTTCCGGTGTTCGCGTCGGTGTTCGACGAGGTGTGCGCGCTGTTGGGTGGGGAGGTGCGGGAGGCGGTGACCTCCGGGGTGGGTTTGGACGACACGGGTGTGGCGCAGCGGGCGTTGTTCGCGGTGGAGGTGGCGCTGTTCCGGCTGGTGGAGTCGTGGGGTGTGCGGCCTGCGGTTTTGGTGGGTCATTCGATTGGGGAGATCGCGGCGGCGCAGGTGTCGGGGGTGTTGTCCCTTGCGGATGCCGCAACGTTGGTGTCGGCGCGGGCCCGTTTGATGGCGGGGCTGCCGGTGGGTGGGGCGATGGTGTCGCTGCGGGCCTCCGCTGATGCGGTGCAACCGTTTCTGTCGGGTGGTGTGGTTGTTGCGGCGGTGAATGGTCCGTCGGCGGTGGTGATCGCCGGCCCGGAACAGCAGACCTTGCGAGCGGCAGATGCGGTGGCGACCGCGTTGGGTGTGCGGCAGCGGCGGTTGTCGGTGAGTCATGCGTTCCATTCGCCGTTGATGGAGCCGATGCTCGACGAGTTCCGCACGGTGGTGGAGGGCCTGTCCTTCCGGCCGGCGCGGATTCCGGTGGTGTCGACCGTCACCGGAACGGTCGAGGATCTTGCGGATCCGGGGTATTGGGTGCGGCAGGTGCGTGAGCCGGTGCGGTTCCACGAGGCGATCGAGGCGGCTGGTCCCCGCTCTTGGTGGGAACTCAGCCCGGATGGTGGTCTGTCGTCCCTGCTGGCCGACGGTATCCCGATGCTCCGGCCGGGAGCCGACGAGGCGGTCAGCGCGGTGACGGGGTTGGCGCAGGTGTGGGTACGCGGCCACGACGTGGACTGGCGGGCGTACTACGGCGGGGGGAAGGTCGTCGACCTGCCGACGTACCCGTTCCAACACCAGCGGTACTGGCTCGACGCCGGGGCCGGGCGGGGCGACGTGACCAGCGCCGGCCTACGCTCCGCCGGGCACCCGCTGCTCGGCGCGACTGTCGAACTGGCCGCCGGTGACGGCGTGCTGCTCACCGGACGGGTGTCCCTGCGTACCCATCCGTGGTTGGCCGACCATGCGCTGCTCGACACCGTGCTCCTGCCCGGGACGGCCTTCGTGGACCTCGTCCTGCGCGCGGGCGACCACCTCGGCGTCAGCGTCGTCGACGAGCTGACCATCGCCGAGCCGCTGGTGCTCACCGATGAACCGGTGGAGATCCAGGTGGCCGTCAGCGCGCCCGACCCCGACGGCAGACGACCGGTGACCGTCCACTCACGCCCGCACACCACCGGCGGCGAGGACCCCGCCTGGACCACCCACGCGGAGGGACTGTTGACCGCCGCGCCCTCCACCACCCCCACCGGGCAGGAGACCTGGCCGCCACCCGGCAGCCGCGAGGTCGACGTCACACACGCCTACCCCCGCCTGGCCGAGGACGGCCACCGGTACGGCCCGGCGTTCCGTGGCCTGCGCCGGCTGTGGCACCTCGGCGACGAGATCCTCGCCGAGGTGGGCCTGCCCGCCGACCGGCACGCCGACGCCGACGCGTTCGTGCTGCACCCCGCCCTGCTCGACGCCTGCCTGCACCCGCTGCTGCGTGGCGTACTCGACGACACCCGCCCCGGTGGCCTGCCGTTCTCCTGGAGCGACGTGCAGGTGCACCGTGGCGGCGCGACCACCCTGCGGGTACGGCTGCGGGAACAGTCGACCGGCAGCCTCACCCTGACCGGCTACGACGAGTCCGGTGCGCCGGTGGTCACCGTCGGAGGGCTGCTGTCCCGCCCCGTCTCCGCCGAGGCGCTGCGGTCCGCCGGGCGGCCCCACCAGGAACACCTCTACGAGCGGGTGGCCGTGCCGGTGGCGGCCCCGCCCGTCGCCGCCCCCGCTCCGGCCTTCGACGCGGGCCCCGCCCCGGTGGCCTGCCACCACCTGACCGTCGACCCCGGCCACCCCGACCTCGCCGGCCGTACCCACGCCGCCGTCGCCGCCGCCCTCGCCCTGGTCCGTACCCTGCTGACCGACGCGTACGCCGACACCCGGGTGGTCGTGGCCGGTGAACGCGTCGCCGACGATCCCGCCCTGGCCGCCGCCTGGGGGCTGCTGCGCAGCACCCAGACCGAGAACCCCGGACGGCTCGTCCTGGTCGACACCGACGACCCGGCCACCGTCCCCACCGTCGCGGCCGGGCTCGCCGCCGGTGACGAACCGGAGGTGAGCGTCCGGGCCGGCACCTGGACCGCCGCCCGGCTGGCCCGGGTCGCCACCCCGACGGCCGGACCCGTGCGCCTCCCCGGCCCGGTGCTGGTCACCGGCGGCACCGGCGGGCTGGGCGCGCTGGTCGCCCGCCACCTGGTGACCACCCATGGCGTACGCGAACTCGTGCTGGCCAGCCGCCGGGGCGTCGGAGCACCGGGCACGGGCGAACTGGTGGCCGAGCTGACCGGCCTCGGTGTCACCGTCAGCGTCGCCGCCGTCGACGTGGCCGACCGGGACGACCTGGCCCGGCTGCTCGACAGCCATCCCGTCCGTTCGGTGGTGCACACCGCCGGGGTGCTCGACGACGCGGTCGTCGGCGCACTCACCGACGAGCAGCTCGCCCGGGTGCTCCGCCCCAAGGTGGACGCCGCCTCCCACCTGCACGAGCTGACCGCGGACCGGAACCTGGACGCGTTCGTCCTCTACTCCTCGTCGGCCGCCGTGTTCGGCGGCCCCGGGCAGGCCAACTACGCCGCCGCCAACGCGTTCCTCGACGCGCTCGCCGCCCACCGCCGGGCCCGGGGGCTGCCCGCGCTGTCGCTCGGCTGGGGACTGTGGCAACAGGACGGCGGCATCACCGCCGCCCTCACCACCGCCGACCGGGACCGGATCACCCGGGCCGGCATGACCCCGCTGGACCGGGCGGAGGGGATGGCCCTGTTCGACACGGCGGTCAACCTGGCCGCCGCGACCGGCCACCCGCACCTCGTACCGATGCGGATGGACCTGCCGAGGATCACCGGTGAGCCGCCGGCGGTGCTGCGGGGGCTGGTCCGTCGCCCGGCCCGGCGGGCCGTGGCGGCGGCCGACCCCACCGCGGTCTTCGCCGGGCAGCACGGCGCGGAACTCACCGCCACCCTGCTCCAGGTGGTACGGGAACGCGTCGCGGGCGTCCTCGGTCACTCCGGCGTCGACGCGGTCCCCGCCGACCGGCCCTTCACCGAGCTGGGCTTCGACTCGTTGACCGCCGTGGAACTGCGCAACGCGCTGGCGACGGCGACCGGGCTGCGCCTGCCCGCCGGGTTGGTGTTCGACCATCCCACCCCGTCGGCGGTCGCCACCTGGCTGACCACGAAGATCGCCGGTGCCCCCGCTCCCGCCCCGGTCGCCACCCCGATCCGTACCCACGACGACCCCGTCGTCATCGTCGGGATGGCCTGCCGGCTGCCCGGCGGGGTACGCAGCCCCGAGGACCTGTGGCGGGTGGTCGCCGAGGGCACCGACGCGATCGGTGACTTCCCGACCGACCGGGGCTGGGACCTGGACCACCTCTACCACCCCGACCCGGACCACCCCGGCACCACGTACGCCACCCAGGGTGGCTTCGTCGACGGGATCGCCGACTTCGACCCGGCCCTGTTCGGCATCTCACCCCGGGAGGCGTTGGCGATGGACCCGCAGCAGCGGCTGCTGCTGGAAACCTCGTGGGAGGCGTTCGAGCGGGCCGGGATTCCCCCGCTCGCCGCCCGGGGCTCGCGGACCGGTGTCTTCGTCGGGGTCAGCAGCCAGGACCACGGCTCGCTGCTCGCCACCGTGCCCGAGTTCGAGGGGCAACTGCTCACCGGCAGCGCCAACAGCGTCGCGTCCGGCCGGCTCGCGTACCACCTCGGCCTGGTCGGCCCGGTCCTCACCCTGGACACGGCGTGCTCGTCGTCGCTGGTGGCCCTGCACCTGGCGGCGAACGCCCTGCGCGCCGGGGAGTGCGATCTCGCCCTCGCCGGTGGTGCGCTGCTGATGTCCACCCCGACCCTGTTCGTCGAGTTCAGCCGGCAGGGCGGGCTGTCGCCGGACGGCCGGTGCAAGGCGTTCTCGGCCGACGCGGACGGCACGGGATGGGCCGAGGGCGCCGGGATGCTGCTGGTGGAACGCCTCTCCGACGCCCGCCGCCACGGCCACCCCGTGCTCGCGGTGGTGCGGGGCAGCGCGGTGAACTCCGACGGCGCGTCGAACGGCCTGACCGCGCCGAGTGGCCCGTCCCAGGAACGGGTGATCCGCCAGGCGCTGGCGGTGGCGGGCCTGTCGGTGTCCGACGTGCAGGTGGTGGAGGGCCACGGCACCGGCACCCGGTTGGGTGACCCGATCGAGGCGGAAGCGTTGTTGGCGACGTACGGGCAGGGTCGGTCGGAGCCGTTGTGGTTGGGGTCGGTCAAGTCGAACCTCGGCCACACGCAGCACGCGGCGGGTGCCGCCGGGGTGATCAAGATGGTGCTGGCGATGCGGCACGCGACGGTGCCGGGGTCGCTGCACGTGGCCGAGCCGTCGGGGTTCGTGGACTGGTCGTCGGGTGCGGTGGAGGTGCTGCGGGAGTCCCGGCAGTGGACGGTGGCTGACGGTGGTCGTCGGCGGGCGGGGGTGTCGTCGTTCGGAATCAGTGGGACGAACGCGCACGTGATCGTGGAGGAGCCACCGCCGGTGGAGGCGGACGCGGTGGTGACGGGGTCACCGATCCCGGTGGGGGTGACGCCGTGGCCGGTGTCGGCGCGGACCGCCGCCGGGGTGCGGGAGTTGGTCGGGCAGCTCGGCGCGTTGACGGTCGGTTCGGGACCCGGGACGGGGGCGGACGGCGGTCCGTCGATGCCGACCGCCGTTGACGGGGTCGACGGTGATCCGCCGGAGTCGACAGTCGTTGGCGGGGTGTCGGGGGTGGATGTGGGGTGGTCGTTGGCGTCGACGCGGTCGGTATTCGACGAGCGGGCGGTGCTGCTCGACGGTGTGGTGGTCGCGGATGGGGCGTCGCTTGCATCTGGGGTGCGGGCGTTGGCGTCGGGTGGGTTGGGTCTGGTGTTCGGGGGTCAGGGTGGTCAGCGGGTGGGGATGGGCTCGGGTCTGTATCGGGCGTTTCCGGTGTTCGCGTCGGTGTTCGACGAGGTGTGTGGCCTGTTGGGGCCGGATGTCCATGAGGCGATCGGCTCTGGTGTGGGTCTGGATGGGACGGGGGTTGCGCAGCGGGCGTTGTTCGCGGTGGAGGTGGCGCTGTTCCGGCTGGTCGAGTCGTGGGGTGTACGCCCTGCGGTTCTGGTGGGTCATTCGATCGGGGAGATCGCCGCCGCGCATGTGTCGGGGGTGTTGTCCCTGTCGGACGCGGTGGTGTTGGTGTCGGCGCGGGCTCGTCTGATGGCGGCGCTACCCGCCGGGGGAGCGATGGTGTCGTTGCGGGCCTCGGTGGGGGCGGTGGAGCCGTATCTGTCTGGTGGCGTGGTTGTTGCGGCGGTGAATGGTCCGTCGGCGGTGGTGATCGCCGGTCCGGAGCGGGAGACCCTGCACGTGGCGGAGACGGTAGCGACCGCGTTGGGGGTGCGGCAGCGGCGGTTGTCGGTGAGTCACGCGTTCCACTCGCCGTTGATGGAACCGATGCTCGACGAGTTCCGCACGGTGGTCGAGAGCCTGTCCTTCCGGCCGGCACAGATTCCGGTGGTGTCTACGGTGACCGGGCAGGTCGGGGGTCTGGGGGAGCCGGATTACTGGGTGCGGCAGGTGCGTGAGCCGGTGCGGTTCCACGAGGCGATCGAGGCGGCTGGTCCCCGCTCTTGGTGGGAACTCAGCCCGGATGGTGGCCTGTCGTCCCTGCTGACCGACGGTATCCCGATGCTCCGGCCGGGAGCCGACGAGGCGGTGTCGGCGGTGACGGGGTTGGCGCAGGTGTGGGTACGCGGCCACGACGTGGACTGGCGGGCGTACTACGGCGGGGGGAAGGTCGTCGACCTGCCGACGTACCCGTTCCAACGGCAGCGGTACTGGCTGACGCCGGCATCCCGTACGGACGTGGCGGGCGTCGGCCTCGACCCGGTGGAACACCCGCTGCTGGGCGCGGCCGTGGAGCTGTCCGACGACTCGTTCGTCCTCGCCGGCGTACTGACCGCGTCGGCGCTGGCCGAGGCCGGGCCGCACGTCGTCCTGGCGGAGGCGGCGCTGGCGGCGGCCCGTCACGCGGGCGTCACCGGCGTCGCCGAACTCGTCCCCGAGGTGCCGCCCGAGCACCCCGGCCCACTGCGGGTCACCGTGGACGGCGTCGGCTTCACCATCGCCTCCCGCCCCAACGGCACCTGGGTCGAACACGCGACCGGGCAGCTCTCCGCCGAACCCGGCGACGGCGGCGCACTGCCCACCGCCGTGCTCCGCTCCGCACTCGACGACCTCGCCCCCGCCCGGCCCGTCCGCTGGACGAACCTGACCGTGCACCGGGCCGACCCTGCCGTGGACGTCGAGATCGCGCACCACGACACCGGACACGTCCGGATCGCCCTGGTCGACCACGACGGCACCGTCACCACGGAAGCCGAACTCGAACTCGGCGGCGACGCCGGCCCGTCCGTCGGCGACGCCCTGTTCCACCTGGAGGACCGGCGCGTCCCGACGCGGGAGACGGGCGGTGTGCCGGGTGACTGGGCGGTGCTCGGTGACGACGAACTCGGGCTGCTCGACGGGCTGGACGGCCTGCGCCGGCACCGTACCCTCGCCGAACTGCTCGGCTCGGCGCGGGGCCGGCCGGACGTGCTGCTCCACCCGCTGACCTACCCGGACACCGGGGACCCGGCGGCGGACGCGCACACGGTGGCGCAACGGGTGCTGAAGCTGTCCCAGCACTGGCTCCGCGACGGGGCACTCGCCCCGTGCCGCCTGGTGTTCGTCGCCTCCGGGGTGGACCGGGACGTCGTGCTGGCCACCGCCTGGGGGCTGGTCCGCTCGGCGATCAGCGAGTACCCGGACCGGTTCGGCCTGGTCACCCTCGACGGGGACCGCCGCTCGGCGCGGGCGTTCCCGGACGCCCTGCTAGCCGGCACCACCGAACTCACCGCGACCGGCGGTGTGGTGACCACCCCGACGCTCGTCCGCAGCCGGGGTGCCACCCCGACGTCCCGCCGGTGGGCCGGACCGGTGCTCGTCACCGGCGGCACCGGTGGGCTGGGGGCGCTCGCCGCCCGGCACCTGGTCACCACCCATGGCGTACGCCGCCTGCTGCTGGTCAGTCGGCGCGGGCCGGCGGCCCCGGGCGCGGCGGAACTCCGCGCGGAACTGCTCGACCTGGGCGCACAGGACGTCACCGTGGCCGCCTGCGACGTGACGGACCGGGACGCCCTCGCGGAACTCCTCGCCGGGACCGACCCGGCCCACCCGCTACGCGCCGTGATCCACACCGCCGGGGTGCTCGACGACGGTGTGCTGCCCGCGCTGACCCCGGAACGGCTGGACGGGGTGCTGGCCCCGAAGGTCGACGCCGCCTGGCACCTGCACGAGCTGACCCGGGATCTCGACCTCGACGCGTTCGTGCTGTATTCGTCGATCTCCGGGCTGCTCGGCCCGCCCGCCCAGGCCAACTACGCGGCGGGCAACTCCGGGCTGGACGCGCTGGCCCGGCTGCGCCGCCACCTCGGCCTGCCCGCCGTGTCGCTGGCCTGGGGACTGTGGGCGCAGGACAGCGGCATGATCGGCACGCTGGACGCGCACGACCGGGAACGCGTCGCCCGGACCGGTGTGGTGCCGATGACCGAGGCCGAGGGCAGGGCGCTGTTCGACCTGGCGCTGGCCCACGACCGGGCCGTGCAGGCGCCGGTCCGGCTCGACCCGGCCGCGCTGCGGGCGATCGACATGCCGCCGCCCGTGCTCCGCGCCCTGGTCCGCACCCCCCGTCGTACGCCGGGGGAGCAGCGACCGGCCGCCGACCGGCTCGCCGCGCTCGCTCCGGCCGACCGCCGCCAGGCGGTGCTGGACCTCGTCACCGCCCAGGCGGCGAAGGTGCTCGGCCACGCCGACCCGACCGAGGTCGACCCGGGCCGCCGCTTCGCCGACCTGGGGGTGGACTCGCTGGCCGCCACCCAGCTCCGCAACGCGGTCAGCACCGCCGCCGGTGTGCCGCTGCCGGCCGGGGTGGTGTTCGACCATCCCACCCCCGCCGCGCTCACCGACTTCGTCTGCGGGCTGCGCTGGCCGGACCAGGAGCGGGAGGACGGTTCGGCGATGGCCGCCCTCGACCGGCTGGAGGCCGCGCTGCGCACCGGGGACGCGGGCGGCGACGAGGTGGTCGACCGGCTGGAACGCCTCCTGATCGAACTGCGTCCACCCGCCGACTACGGCGACCCGGACACCGACGACCTGGACACGATCCCGGTGGACCGCCTCTACGACATCATCGACCAGGGAACGGAGCTGTGATGGCCGAGGACAGCGCCAAGCTCGTGGAGTACCTGCGCAAGGCCACCACCGACCTGCGCCGGTCACGGGCCCGCGTCGCCCAGTTGGAGAGCCGGATCAGCGAGCCGGTGGCGATCGTCGGAATGGCCTGCCGGCTGCCCGGCGGGGTACGCGGCCCGGACGACCTGTGGCGGGTGGTCGCCGAGGGGGTCGACGCGGTCGGTGGGTTCCCGACCGACCGGGGCTGGGATCTCGCCGGGCTTTACCACCCCGACCCGGACCACCCCGGCACCACGTACGCCACCGGTGGTGCCTTCCTCGCGGACGTCGCCGGCTTCGACGCCGACTTCTTCGGCATCTCCCCCCGGGAGGCGTTGGCGATGGACCCGCAGCAGCGGCTGCTGCTGGAAACCTCGTGGGAGGCGATCGAACACGCCCGCATCGACCCGGGTTCGCTCGCCGGCAGCCCCACCGGCGTGTTCGTCGGCACCATGTACCAGAACTACGCCTTCGGCGGTCAGGACGTGCCCGACGAACTCGAAGGGCTCCTGATCAGCGGCAGCGCCGGCAGTATCGTCTCCGGCCGGATCGCCTACCAGTTCGGCTTCACCGGGCCCGCGGTCACCCTCGACACCGCCTGCTCGTCGTCGCTTGTCGCCCTGCACCTGGCGGCGTCGGCGCTGCGTGCCGGGGAGTGCTCGCTGGCGCTCGCCGGGGGCGTGACGGTGATGCCCACCGCCGACCTGCTGGTGGAGTTCGCCCGGCAGCGTGGCCTGGCACCGGACGGCCGGTGCAAGGCGTTCGCCGACACTGCCGACGGCGTCGGCTGGGGTGAGGGCGTGGGCCTGCTGCTGCTGGAACGCCTCTCCGACGCCCGCCGCCACGGTCACCGGGTGTTGGCGGTGGTGCGGGGCAGTGCGGTGAATTCGGATGGTGCGTCGAACGGCCTGACGGCGCCGAGTGGTCCGTCGCAGGAGCGGGTGATTCGTCGGGCGTTGGCGGTGGCGGGCCTGTCGGTCAACGACGTGCAGGTGGTGGAGGGTCATGGGACGGGTACCCGGTTGGGTGATCCGATCGAGGCGGAAGCCCTGTTGGCGACGTACGGGCGGGGTCGGTCGGTGCCGTTGTGGTTGGGGTCGGTGAAGTCGAACATCGGTCATGCGCAGGCGGCGGCGGGTGTCGCCGGGGTGATCAAGATGGTGTCGGCGATGCGGGCGGGGGTGGTGCCGGGGTCGTTGCACGTGGCCGAGCCGTCGGGGTTCGTGGACTGGTCGTCAGGCTCGGTGGAGGTGGTGCGGGAGCCCCGGGAGTGGACGGTGGCTGAGGGGGGTCGTCGGCGGGCGGGGGTGTCGTCGTTCGGGATCAGTGGCACGAACGCGCACGTGATCGTGGAGGAAGCACCGCCGGTGGAGGTGGGCGGTCCGGCGGGGTCGGATGTGTCGGTGGTGGGGTCGCGGGTGGTGGTGACGCCGTGGCCGGTGTCGGCGCGGTCGGTTGCGGGGGTGGGGGAGTTGGTGGGGCGGTTGCGGTCGTTGGCGGCGGGGTCGGAGGGGCCGTCTGCTGCGGATGTGGGGTGGTCGTTGGTGTCGACGCGGTCGGTGTTCGCGGAGCGTGCGGTGCTGCTCGACGGTGTGGTGGTCGCGGATTCGGCGTCGCTGACCCCGGAGTTCCGGGTGTCGGTGTCCGGTGCGGTTGCCGCTTCCACAGTGGACCCGGTTGCGGCGTCGTCAGGTGGTGCCGCGTCTTCAGTCGCGGTGTCGTCCGGTGGTGTTCCTGTCGGGTTGGGTGTGGTGTTCGGGGGTCAGGGTGGTCAGCGGGTGGGGATGGGTGCGGGTCTGTACCGGGTGTTTCCGGTGTTCGCGTCGGTTTTCGACGAGGTGTGCGACCTGTTGGGTGGGGAGGTGCGGGAGGCGGTGACCTCCGGGGTGGGTTTGGACGACACGGGTGTGGCGCAGCGGGCGTTGTTCGCGGTGGAGGTGGCGCTGTTCCGGCTGGTGGAGTCGTGGGGTGTGCGGCCTGCGGTTCTGGTGGGTCATTCGATTGGGGAGATCGCGGCGGCGCAGGTGTCGGGGGTGTTGTCCCTTGCGGATGCCGCAACGTTGGTGTCGGCGCGGGCTCGTTTGATGGCGGGGCTGCCGGCGGGTGGGGCGATGGTGTCGCTGCGTGCCTCGGTGGAGGCGGTGGAGCCGTTCCTGTCGGGTGGTGTGGTGGTGGCGGCGGTGAATGGTCCGTCGGCGGTGGTGATCGCCGGCCCGGAGCAGCAGACCTTGGAAGCGGCGGATGCGGTGGTGACCGCGTTGGGTGTGCGGCAGCGGCGGTTGTCGGTGAGTCACGCGTTCCATTCGCCGTTGATGGAGCCGATGTTGGATGAGTTCCGCGCGGTGGTGGGGGGTCTGTCGTTCCACCCTGCACAGATCCCGGTGGTGTCGACGGTGACGGGTCAGGTCGGTGGTCTGGGGGAGCCGGATTACTGGGTGCGGCAGGTGCGTGAGCCGGTGCGGTTTCACGACGCGGTTCAGGCGGCGGGTCCCCGGTCGTGGTGGGAGTTGAGCCCGGATGGTGGTCTGTCGTCGCTGCTGGCCGACGGTGTCCCGATGCTGCGGCCCGGGGTCGACGAGGCGGTCAGCGCGGTGACGGGGTTGGCGCAGGTGTGGGTGCGGGGTCATGAGGTGGACTGGCGGGCGTACTACGGTGGCGGGCAGGTCGTCGACCTGCCCACGTACCCGTTCCAACACCAGCGGTACTGGCTGGCCGCCGGTCCGGCGACGCCGCCGCTGTACGCGGTGCGGTGGACGCCGACGGACCTGCCCGCCGGGGAGGCGCCGGTGCTCGACTGCGCCGGCAGCGGCACCGCCGAGGTGCTCGCGGTCCTCCAGCGGCGGCTCGCCGAACCCACCGGTGGTCGGCTCGTCGTCGGTTTCGACGGCACCCTGCCGGCGGCCGACGGGGTGGCCGGTCTGCTACGTGCCGCCCGGACCGAGCATCCGGGCCGGGTGGCCCTCGTCGACCACGACGGCAGCCCGGCGTCGCTGGCGGCACTGCCGGCCGCAGCCGCCGCCGGCCACGACGAGGTCCGGCTGCGTGCCGGCGTCGCCAGCGTCCCGGAGTTGACCGCCGCCGCCACCGGACCCCGCCGGCCGGTCGACGGCACGGTCCTGGTGACCGGGGCGGCGGGTGCCCTCGGCAGCGCCGTCGCCCGCCACCTGGTCACCGCGTACGGCGTCCGCGACCTGGTGTTGCTCGGCCGCCGTGGGGCACCGGACCTGGCCGCCGAACTGGCCGCGCTCGGCGTCACCGCCACTTCGGTCAGCGGCGACGTCACCGACCCGGACACGGTGGCTGCCGCGCTGCACGGGCGCACCCTGCGCGGGGTGGTGCACGCGGCGGGCGCGCTCGCCGACGGGGTCCTGTCCGGGCTCACCCCCGACCAGCTCGAGCTGGCCTGGCGGGCCAAGGTGACCGGCGCGCGGGTCGTCGACCGGCTCACCCGCGACACCGACCTGGCCTTCTTCGTGCTGTTCTCGTCGGTCGCCGGCCTGTTCGGGGCGGCCGGTCAGGCCGCGTACGCCGCCGCGAACAGCGCGCTGGACGCCCTCGCCGAGCGTCGCCGGGCGGCCGGGCTGCCGGCCACCTCGATCGCCTGGGGGCCGTGGTCCGGTGCGGGCATGACCGGGGACCTGGGCGTCGCCGACCGGGCCCGGCTCGCCGCCGCCGGCCTCGACCCGCTGCCGGTGGCCACCGGGCTGGCCCTCTTCGACGCGGCGCTGACCAGCACCGAACCGGTGGTCGTCGCGGCGGCCCTGCGCACCGCGACCCTCGACCCGACCACCGCCCCGGCCCTGCTGCGGACCCTGCTGCCGGCGGGGGAACCCACCTCCCCGCCCGTGCTGGACCTGACCGGCCTGGACGCGTCGGGCCGTCGGCAGGCGGTCACCGACCTGGTCCGGGCCACCGCCGCCACCGTGCTGGGCCACCAGCCGGGCACGCTGCTGCCGGTGACGGGCGCCTTCCACGACCTCGGCTTCGACTCGCTGACGTCGGTGGACCTGCGCAACCGGCTGAGCGCGGCGACCGGGGTGCCGCTCGGTGTGGGTGCGGTGTTCGACCATCCCACCCCGGCGGCACTCGCCGCGTACCTGCTCACCCAGCTCGACGCCGCCACCGACACGGACCCGGAGGACGAGCGGATCCGCGCGACACTACGCGCCCTCCCCGTGGACCGGCTGCGCCGCGCCGGCCTGCTGGACCGGCTGTTGGCCCTGGCCGACGAGCCGCCGCGACCGGACGAGCCGCCGCGACCGGACGAACCGGCGGGGCGGACCGACAGCCCGGACGACCTTGACGCGCTCTCCGGCGAGGAACTGCTCGCGCTGGCCGCGCAGACAGTGGGGCAGCAGTGAGCGCCGGCACCGAACAGTACGTGGCGGCCCTGCGTAACGCGCTGCGCGAGGTAGACCGGCTGCGCGGGGAACTCGACCGGGCCACCGCCCCGGCCGCCGAACCGATCGCCGTGGTCGGGATGTCCTGCCGGTTCCCCGGCGGCGCGGACACCCCGGACCGGTTCTGGGAACTGCTCGACGAGGGCCGCGACGCGGTCGTCCCGTTCCCCACCGACCGGGGCTGGCCGTCGGACCTGCACGATCCGGACCCGACCGCTCCCGGGCGCAGCTACGTCGACTCCGGCGGGTTCCTGCCCGACGTCGCCGGGTTCGACGCCGGCTTCTTCGGGGTGTCACCCCGGGAGGCCTCGGCGATGGACCCGCAGCAGCGGATGCTGCTGGAGTTGGCGTGGACGGCGGTCGAAGACGCCCGCATCGACCCGGAACGGCTGCGCGCCACCGAGACCGGGGTGTACGTGGGCACGAACGGCCAGGACTACCCGCTGCTGCTCGCCCACGCCGCCGGTGACACCGAGGGTTTCCTGCTCACCGGCAACGCGGCGAGCGTCGCCTCCGGCCGGATCTCGTACGTGCTGGGGCTGACCGGGCCGTCGCTGACCGTGGACACCGCCTGCTCGTCGGCGCTGGTGGCCGTGCACCAGGCCGTCCGCGCGCTGCGCTGCGGCGAGGTGCCCCTGGCCCTGGTCGGGGCGGCGACGGTGATGTCGACACCGGTCGGGTTCACCGAGTTCAGCCGCCAGCGGGGATTGGCCGCCGACGGCCGGTGCAAGGCGTTCTCCGCCGCCGCCGACGGGGTCGGCTGGGGGGAGGGTGGGGCGGTGCTGCTGCTGGAACGGCTCGGTGACGCGCTCGCCCACGGGCGTACCGTGCACGCGGTGCTGCGCGGCAGCGCGGTCAACTCCGACGGGGCGTCCAACGGGTTGACCGCGCCGAACGGCCCCGCCCAGCGGCGGGTGATCGAACGGGCGCTCGCCGACGCCGGGCTCACCCCCGGTGACGTCGACGTCGTGGAGGCGCACGGCACCGGCACCCGGCTCGGCGACCCGATCGAGGCCGAGGCGCTGCTGGCCAGCTACGGCCGGGGTCGGGACCGGCCACTGTGGCTGGGCTCGGTGAAGTCCAACCTGGGCCACACCCAGGCCGCCGCCGGCCTGGCCGGGCTGGTCAAGCTGGTGCTGGCGCTGCGGCACGGGCGGTTGCCGCGTACGCTGCACGCCGCGACCCCGACCACGGCGGTGCGCTGGGACGACTCCCCGGTGCGGCTGCTGACCGCCGCCCAGCCGTGGCCGCGTGGGCCGCGCCCGCGCCGGGCGGCGGTGTCGGCGTTCGGGATCAGCGGCACCAACGCCCACGTCGTCGTCGAGGAACCACCCGCACCGGCCGCCGACGGGCCGGCTGTCACCCCGCTGCCCGCGGTGCCCTGCCTGCTCTCCGCCGCCGACCCGCAGGCCCTGCGGGAGCAGGCCGGCCGGTTGGCGACGCTGGTGCGGGCCGACCCGACGCTCACCCCGGCGGGGCTCGGCCTGGCGTTGGCCACCGGGCGGGCGGCCCTGCGACACCGGGCGTGCGTCACCGCGACCGACCGCGCCGGGCTGCTCGCCGGTCTCGCCGAGCTGGCCGATGCCGGGGTCGGCGCGGGCACGACCTGCGGTGGTGACCTCGCGGTCCTGTTCACCGGGCAGGGCGCGCAGCGGGTCGGGATGGGCCTGGCGCTGGCCGAGCGGTTCCCCGCCTACGCGGAGGCGTTCGCCGAGGTCTGCGGGCACCTCGATCCGCTGCTGGACCGGCCGCTGGCCGACGCCGTCGCCGACGGCGGCGGACTCGACGACACGGGCACCGCGCAGCCGGCGATCTTCGCGGTGGAGGTCGCCCTGTACCGGCTGCTGGCGTCGTACGGCCTCGCCCCGGCCGCCGTCGCCGGGCACTCCGTCGGTGAGTTGACCGCCGTGCACGTGGCGGGCGCGTTGTCGCTGGACGACGCGG
This sequence comes from Micromonospora sp. NPDC049257, assembly GCF_040678915.1. Classification (NCBI taxonomy): domain Bacteria; kingdom Bacillati; phylum Actinomycetota; class Actinomycetes; order Micromonosporales; family Micromonosporaceae; genus Micromonospora; species Micromonospora sp. NPDC049257. The sequence goes on along the minus strand of NZ_JBFAQU010000009.1, from coordinate 96,110 downwards.
CCACCGTGGTCGCGGCCCGGGGCCGGCTGATGGCCGCGCTGCCGGCGGGCGGGGCGATGCTCGCCGTACGGGCCGACGAGGCGGAGGTGACCCCGCTGCTCGGCGACGACGTCGAGTTGGCCGCCGTCAACGGTCCCCGGGCGGTGGTGCTCTCCGGCACGGTCGACGGGGTGGAGCGGGCGGCCCGGCTGCTGCGGGCCGGTGGTCACCGGTGCCGGCGGCTCGACGTCAGCCACGCCTTCCACTCCCGGCTGATGGAGCCGGCCCTGGCCGGGTTCGCCGAGGTACTGGCGGGGGTACGGTTCACCGCGCCCCGGCTGCCGGTGGTGTCCACCCTGACCGGGGCGGTGCTGACCGTCGAGGACCTGGCCGGGCCGGGGCACTGGCTGGCGCACGCCCGCCGGCCGGTGCGGTTCGCCGACGCCGTACGCGTGCTGGAGCGGCGCGGGGTACGCACCTTCCTGGAGGTGGGGCCGGCCCCGGCGCTGACCGGCACGGTGGTGGACTGCCTGCGTACGCCCACCGACGCGGTGGCGGTCCCGACGTTGCGTCCCGACGTGCCCGATCCGGTGTCGGTGCCGGTGGCGATGGGCGCGTTGCTGGTCCGGGGGCACCTGGACCGGGCGGCGGTGTTCGCCGGCACCCGTGCCGCACCGGTGGCGCTGCCCGGTTACCCGTTCCAGCGGACCCGGTTCTGGCCCGACGCCCGTTTCGGGTCCGCCACCGGGCGCACACCGGCGGTGCCGCCGGCACCCCGGCAGACGGCTGCGGCGGTCGGCCCGGGGGCGCTGCGTGACGTGGTGCTGCGGCACGTGGCGGCGGTGCTCGGCCACGGCGCGGCCCCCGTCGACCCGCACCGGTCGCTGGCCGAGCTGGGCCTGACCTCGCTCAGCGCGGTGGAACTGCGCGACCGGCTGACCCAGGCCACCGGGCTGCCCGTCGGCACCGCCGACCTGCTCACCGCCGTCACCGCCGACGAACTCGCCGGCACCCTCGCCGGGCGGGCCGACGAAGACCCCGGCGACGGCGCGGTGCGGGCGGCGTTCGCGGCGGCGTGCGCCAGTGGTGACGTACCCGCCGGGTTGGACCTGCTCGCCGCCGCCGCGGACCGGGCGTCGGCCGGCGGCACCGCCGCCCCCGCGCCGCCGCTGGTGTTCGCCGAGGGCGACGGCCCGCTGCTGGTCTGCCTGCCCAGCATGGTCGCCCCGGCCAGCCCCTACCAGTACGCCCGGCTGCTGGCCTGCCTGGACCGGCCCGCCGTGGTGCTGCCGCTGCCCGGCTACCGGCCGGGGGAGGCGCTGCCGACCACCCGCGCCGAGGTCGTCGACGCCCAGGTCGCGGCGCTGCGGGCGCACCTCGGCGACCGGCCGTACGTGCTGGTCGGCTACTCCTCCGGCGGCTGGCTGGCGCACGCCGTGGCGGCGGCCCTGTACGACCTCGGCACACCGCCCGAGCGGGTGGTGCTGGTCGACGTGCACGTCCCGGGCGGGTCCTGGTATGCCGCGACGATGCCGACCCTGTTCACCCGGCTGGCCGCCGACCGGAGCGTCACCGAACTGGTCACCGACCGGCAGCTGCTGGCCATGGGACGGCACCTGGCGCTGTTCGCCGACTGGCGACCGCAGCCGCTGGCGGTCCCCGTCACCCACCTGCGGGCCGCGGCGGCGCCCGGCGGGCGGGAACCGGGCTGGGCGGCCGACACCGGGTGGCACACCGTGCCGGGCGACCACCTGGGCGTCCTCACCGGCGACGCCCCGACCACGGCCGCCGCGCTGGCCGACTGCCTGCGGCCGGCACCGACGAACACCCCACTGATCCCCTCACCGACAGGGCGGAGCCGATGACCATCGGACAGCAGGAAACCTCGACCCCCCACCCGGCGGACATGCTCACCGAGGAGTTCGCGCAGGACCCGTACCCGGGGTTCGCCCGGCTGCGTGACGGCGGCACGGTGGACCGGTTCCGGCTCAAGACGTTCTCCACCGCCGTGTACGCCTGGCTGGTCACCCGGCACGCCGACGCGCGCCGGCTGCTGGCCGACCCGAGGCTGTCCAAGGACGCCGGGCGTATCGCCTCGGTGATCCGCGCCCAGGCCGTCGACCCGGACGAGCACGTCACCGACAACCCGCCGAGCATGTTGTTCAGTGATCCGCCCGACCACACCCGGCTGCGCCGGATCGTCGGCGGCGCGTTCACCACCCGGCGGGTGCAGAGCCTGACCCCGGTGATCGAACGGTTCACCGACGCCGCGTTGGACCGGATCGTCGCGGGGGAGACGGTCGACTTCGTGACCGACGTCGCGCTGCCCGTGCCGATGGCGGTGATCGGCTCGCTGCTAGGCATCCCCGAGGAGGCGTTCGACGACTTCCGCCGGTGGAGCGCGGAACTCGGCAGCGTCGGCACCTCGCTTTCCGACAAGCAGCAGGTGATCGCCGACGCCTACGGCTACGTGCGGGACCTGATCGCGGTCAAGCGCACCGCGCCGGCCGACGACCTGATCAGCGCGCTCATCGCCGCCGACGACGAGGGCGGCCGGCTGGCCACCGACGAGTTGCTGTCCACCGTGTTCCTGATGATGAACGCCGGCTACGAGACGACCGCGGCGATGCTCAGCAGCGCTGTGCTGCTGCTGCACCGGCGGCCGGAGCTGCGTGCGGAGCTGGCCGCCGACCCGGGGCGGGTGCCCGCGTTCGTGGAGGAGGTGCTGCGCTACGAGAGCCCGTTGAACCTGAGCACGATCCGGTTCACCGAGCAGGAGGTGACCGTCGGCGACACGGTCATCCCGGCCGGGGAGATCGTGTTCATCTCGCTGTGCGCGGCCAACCGCGACGCCGACCGGTTCCCCGATCCCGACGCGGTCCGCCTCGACCGCGACGGCCATCTGGCGTTCGGGCACGGCATCCACCACTGCCTGGGCGCACCGCTGGCCCGGCTGGAGGGCCGGGTGGTGTTGCAGCGGCTGCTGGCCCGCCACCCGCACTGGCGGCTGGCCGTCGCCGACGACGAGGTCGCCTGGCGGCACAGCCTCCAGTTCCGCGCCATCGAGTCGCTGCCGGTGCGCTTCGACTGAACCCCACCATCCATCCGAGCAGAGGGGACCCCATGACCGACACCAGCCCGGTGGCGGCGTTCTTCGCCGCCTGTGACGCCGACGACCTGGACGCCGCCGCCGACTGCTTCGCCCCCGACGGGGTGTGGATCGTCGCCGCCGGCCCCGAACCGGGCCATACCTACCACCGCAAGGAGATACCCGGGTTCCTGGCCGAGATCATCGGTAAGCGCGACGAACTCGACGCCGCCGGCGCCCGGATGGTGTACGGCGAGCGCGTCGTCGTGGCGGACCGGGAGTTCCTGGAGTTCCGCTGCGAGTCCGCGACCGGCGAGGTGCTCGAACGAGGCGTGGACGTGTTCACGCTGCGCGACGGCAAGATCCTGGTCAAGGACGTCTTCCGCAAGGCCTGACCCCCCACCACGGAAAGAGGCGACCATGTACGACAACCTCCACGAGATCCTCACCTCGTTCGGCGCGGACATCGACTTCGAGGACCCGAAGCTCGGACAGAGCGGGTGGTACAAGGCGGACCTGGTGGTCCCGGACGAGGGCCGGGTGGGCACCGTCGACGGCGGGTACCGGCTGGTCATGCACCGTGGGTCCGACGGGATGCCGATGGTGCACCTGTCGGAGACGCTGTCGTTCCCGCAGGGGGACGTGCACGTGCAGGCGTGGGCGGAGTTCCCCAACCTGAGCAACGGCAACTGGTTGTACTGCCCGGCGGTGGGGATCAGCGGGGAGCTGACCGGCCGGCAGGGGTTCCGCCAGTGGCGTCCGGTGGAGCTGGGCAAGCTCGCCGAAGCCAAGGTGATCTTCTATCCCAGCCCGACCCAGTGACGCCCGCCCGCCGCCGTCAGCCCTTCAACGGGTACGGGATGAAGGTGCTGCGGTTCTCGTCGAGATCGAGCCGGCCGCTGATCGGCGCGGCGGCCCGCTGCGGGCAGGTCATCCGCTCGCAGGTCTTGCACCCCGGGCCGATCGACGTGACGGCGTCGGCCGCGTACAGGTCGATGCCCCGGGAGTAGACCAGCCGGTCGGCGTGCCGGATCTCGCAGCCGAGCCCGATCGCGTAGACCTTGCCGGGCTGGTTGTAACCGCCGTGGTGCCGGGTGATGGTGCGGGCGATCCACAGGTAGCGCTGCCCGTCGGGCATCGCCGCCACCTGCACCACCACCCGGCCGGGCGCACCGAACGCCTCGTAGACGTTCCACAGTGGGCAGGTGCCGCCGGTGAGCGAGAACGGGAAGCCGGTGGCGGACTGGCGTTTGGACAGGTTGCCGGCCCGGTCGACCCGGACGAACGAGAACGGCACCCCGCGCGCCCGGGGCCGTTGCAGGGTGCTGAGCCGGTGGCAGATGGTCTCCCAGCCCATGGTGAAGTGCTGGGCGAGCAGCTCGATGTCGTAGCGGTGCTGTTCGGCCGCCGCCAGGAACGGCCCGTACGGCAGGATCAGCGCGGCGGCGAAGTAGTTGGCCAGGCCGACCCGGGTGAGGATCTGGGTCTGCGGGTCGTCGAACCGTTCCTCCTCCACGATCTCGTCGATCACGTCGGCGTACTCCAGCAGGGCGATCTGCGCGGCCATCCGCATCGCCTCCTGCCCGGCGCGCAGCGACGTCGACAGGTGCAGGGTGCGGGTCTGCGGCCGGTAGCGGTGCAGCTCGTCGCCGAGCAGGCTGGCGTCGTCGTGGCGGACCTGCACGCCGTGCCGTTGGGCGAGCCGGTCCTGCAACCCGGCCCGGACCTCGCCACGACGCAGGTCGATGGTGGCGGCCAGCCGCTCCGCCGCCTCGTCCAGATCCGGCACGTAGTTCTGCCGCCGGTAGAAGAACTCGGTCACCCGGTCGTGCGGGCTGCGCCCGACCGTTTCCCGGTCGCCCAGCAGCTCGGCGAGCTGCTCGTCGGCCTGCCGGTAGCGGCGGTGCAGGTCGAGGACGGCCTCGGCGACCTCGGGCAGCCGGGTGGCGAGTTCGGTGAGGTCGGCGACGCCCGGCCGGCCGGGCAGCGCCTCGCGCAGCCCGGCGACCAGCCGGGGGGTGTCCCGGGGCGCGAACACGGTCGGGTCGACGCCGAACACCTCGGTGATGCGCATCAGCACCGGCACAGTCAGCGGCCGGGTGTCGTGCTCGATCTGGTTGAGGTAACTGGGGGAGATGTTGAGCAGCCGGGCCAGCCGGGACTGGCTCAACGCCCGGTCCTCGCGCATCCGGCGCAGTCGGGCACCCGCGAAGGTCTTGCTCACCACGCTCACCTCCCCGCTGCTCTTTCAGCAGCCCAGCACCCCTTGGCAGAGTGCGAATATACCTGTTCGCAACTTCGCAGAACCGGGGGTGAACTTCTCAGAACTTGGCTTCTTCCGTCCCTCGACCACGTCCCGGACACCGTGTGACCGTGGGTGACACGCCGGCCGGGCGACGCGTTCGCACCGCCGGACGGCACGACGGCCGGTGCCGGCGTCACGACATCCGAGGAGACGAGATCATGCAGAACGACGTGGAGCGGTTGCGTACCGAGTGGGAGACCGACCCCCGCTGGCAGGGGGTGCGCCGCAGCTACCGCGCCGAGGACGTGGTCCGCCTGCGGGGGGCCGTCCAGGAGGAGCACACCCTGGCCCGACGCGGGGCGGAGCGGCTGTGGGAGCTGCTGCACACCGAGGACTACATCCACGCCCTGGGCGCGCTCACCGGCAACCAGGCCGTGCAGATGGTCCGGGCCGGGCTCAAGGCCATCTACCTCTCCGGCTGGCAGGTGGCCGCCGATGCCAACCTCGCCGGGCACACCTACCCCGACCAGAGCCTCTACCCCGCCAACTCGGTGCCCGCCGTGGTGCGCCGGATCAACAACGCGCTGCTGCGCGCCGGCCAGATCACCACCGCCGAGGGCGACGACGGCGGCGTCGACTGGCTCGCGCCGATCGTCGCCGACGCCGAGGCCGGCTTCGGTGGCCCGCTCAACGCCTACGAGCTGATGACCGCCATGATCGGGGCCGGCGCGGCGGGCGTGCACTGGGAGGACCAGCTCGCCGCCGAGAAGAAGTGCGGCCACCTGGGCGGCAAGGTGCTCGTCCCGACCGGCCAGCACGTCCGTACCCTGGAGGCGGCGCGGCTCGCGGCCGACGTGGCCGGGGTGCCGTCGGTGGTGATCGCCCGCACCGACGCGCAGGCCGCCACCCTGCTCACCACCGACGTCGACGAGCGGGACCGGCCCTTCGTCACCGGCGAGCGCACCGCCGAGGGGTTCTACCGGGTGCGCAACGGCATCGAGCCGTGCATCGCCCGGGGGCTGGCCTACGCCCCGCACGCCGACCTGTTGTGGATGGAGACCTCCACCCCCGACCTGGAGGTGGCCCGCCGCTTCGCCGAGGCGGTCAAGGCCGAGTACCCGGACCAGCTCCTCGCCTACAACTGCTCGCCGTCGTTCAACTGGCGCAAGCACCTCGACGACTCGACCATCGCGAAGTTCCAGCGCGAACTCGGGCACCTGGGCTACCGGTTCCAGTTCATCACCCTGGCCGGCTTCCACGCCCTCAACTACTCGATGTTCGACCTGGCCCGGGGCTACGCCGCCGACGGCATGTCCGCCTACGTGGCGTTGCAGGAACGCGAGTTCGCCGCCGAGGCATCCGGCTACACCGCCGTCAAGCACCAGCGTGAGGTCGGCACCGGCTACTTCGACCTGATCAGCACCGTGCTCAACCCGGCCGCCGAGACCACCGCCCTGCGCGGCTCCACCGAAGAGGAGCAGTTCGCATGAGGTACGAGATCATCGGAGGGCTGGCCGACCGGTTCGACGAGGTCCTCACCCCCGGGGCGCTGGAGTTCCTGGTGGCGCTGGACAGTGAGTTCGCCGCCCGCCGGGTGGCCCTGCTGGACACCCGCCGGGCCCGCCGCGACCGCTACGCCACCGGCCAGTTCCCCGACTTCCTGCCGGAGACCGCCGCGATCCGGGCCGACCCCGACTGGCGGGTGGCCCCGCCCGCACCCGGCCTGCTCGACCGGCGGGTCGAGATCACCGGACCGACCGACCGCAAGATGACAGTCAACGCGCTCAACTCCGGGGCCCGGGTGTGGCTCGCCGACTTCGAGGACGCCACCGCCCCGACCTGGCACAACGTCATCTCCGGCCAGCTCAACCTGATCGACGCCCTGGACCGGCGCATCGACTTCACCGACCCGCGCGGCAAGCGGTACGCCCTCGGCGCTGACCTGGCCACCATCGTCGTGCGGCCGCGCGGCTGGCACCTGGTGGAGAAGGGCATCGTGGTGGACGGCCGGCCCATCTCGGCCAGCCTGGTCGACTTCGGGCTCTACCTGTTCCACTGTGCGCAGCGGCAGCTCGACGCGGGCGCCGGACCGTACTTCTACCTGCCGAAGCTGGAGGGTCACCGGGAGGCGCGGCTGTGGAACGACGTCTTCGTCTTCGCCCAGCAGCGCCTCGGCCTGCCCCGGGGCACCATCCGGGCCACCACGCTGATCGAGACGATCACCGCCGCCTTCGAGATGGAGGAGATCCTCTACGAGCTGCGGGAACACTCGGCGGGGTTGAACGCCGGCCGGTGGGACTACATCTTCAGCGTGATCAAGAACTTCGGGCAGTGGCCGGACTTCGTCCTGCCGGACCGGTCCGAGGTCACCATGACGGTGCCGTTCATGCGCGCGTACACCGAGCTGCTGGTGGCGACCTGCCACCGGCGCGGGGCGCACGCGATCGGCGGGATGGCCGCGTTCATTCCGAGTCGGGACCCGCAGGTCAACGAGGTGGCCCTCGACCGGGTCCGGGCGGACAAACGGCGGGAGGCCGGCGACGGGTTCGACGGCTCCTGGGTGGCCCACCCGGGCCTGGTCGAGACCTGCCGTCGGGAGTTCGACGCGGTGCTGGGTGACCGCCCGCACCAGCTCGACCGGCTGCGCGACGACGTGGCCGTGACCCCCGCCGACCTGCTCGCCGTCGACAAGACCCCGGGCCAGGTCACCACCGCCGGGGTGCGGGCCAACATCGCCGTCGCCGTGCGTTACGTCGACGCGTGGCTCGGCGGCACCGGCGCGGTGGCACTGGGCAACCTGATGGAGGACGCGGCCACCGCCGAGATCGCCCGCTGCCAGGTCTGGCAGTGGCTGCACCACGGCACCCCGCTGGCCGACGGCGGCTGCGTGACCGAGGAGCTGGTCCGGTCGATCCTCGCGGCGGAGCTGGCCGCCCTGGTCGACGGGCGGGTGGGCGCCAACCGGGACCGCGCCGAACGGGCCGCCCGGATCGTCGAGGACACCGCTCTCGGCGAGGACCTGCCGGCGTTCTTCACCACCGGCGCGTACGCCCGGCACTTCGGTCCGACCCGGCGGCCCGTGCCGGTGGGCTGACCCGCCACCGCGCGGCCGGGAGGGGCCTGGCCCCTCCCGGCCGGTGCCGGCCCGGCGGCGCTGACCCGCCGCCCGGTGGGGCGGGGGCCGGAACGTCGGGGCCCGGTGGGGCGGCGGCCGGAGTGTCGGGGCCCGGCCCGGCGGGCGGAATCCGGTGGGGCAGCAGGCGGTGCCGCCCACATGGGATCGTGGGCCGGGTATCCATCCCGGTCACGATCCCAGGAGGTTGGCGGATGAATCCGGTCGGGGCCGACGCGGTGCCCGAGGGGACGGTGGGCTGGGCCGGCGGTACCTTCGCCAATCCGGTGCTGGCCGGGTTCCACCCCGATCCGAGCGTCTGCCGGGTCGGCGACGACTACTACCTGGCGTGTTCGAGCTTCGAGTACTTCCCCGGGGTGCCGCTGTTCCACAGCCGGGACCTGGTGCACTGGGAGCAGATCGGCAACGTGCTGGACCGGCCGGGCCAGCTCACCCTGCCGGTGACGATGCCGTCGTCGGCCGGGGTGTACGCGCCGACCCTGCGCCACCACGACGGCCGGTTCTGGCTGATCGTCACGAACTGCGCCGACGGTGGCGGCACGCTGATCTGCACCGCCACCGACCCGGCCGGTCCGTGGTCGGACCCGGTCCGCGCCCTCGGAGTGGACGGCATCGACCCCGACCTGGCCTGGGACGACGACGGCACCTGCTGGTGCACCTACGCCGGGATCGCGCAGGTGCGTCTCGACCCGGAGACGGGCCACACCGTCGGCCCGCCCCGGCGGCTGTGGTCCGGTGCGCCGGGCGCGCAGGCCCCGGAGGCGCCGCATCTCTACCGGATCGGTGACCACTGGTACCTGCTGATCGCCGAGGGCGGCACCGAGCGCGGGCACGCCGTCTCGATCGCCCGCGCGGGCACGCCCGACGGCCCGTTCGAGCCGGGCCCGGCCAACCCGATCCTCACCCACCGGGGCACCCACCGGCCGATCCAGAACACCGGCCACGCCGACCTGGTCGAGGGGCCCGACGGGTCGTGGTGGCTGGTGCTGCTCGGCGTCCGCCCCGGCGGCGGCACCCCCGGCTGGCACGTGCTCGGGCGGGAGACGTTCCTGGCCCCGGTGACCTGGGTGGACGGCTGGCCTGTGGTCGGTGCGGTCACGCCGGAGATGGCCGCGCCGCCGTGGGCCGCGTACCCCGTCGCGCCGCCACCGGTGCGCGACGACTTCGACGCCGACCGGCTGCATCCCCGGTGGGTCTCGGTGCGGTCCCGGCCGGCCGACGTGTGGTCGTTGACCGAACGCCCCGGCTGGCTCACGCTGCGGGCCCGGGGCGCGTCGCCGGACGCACCGGACGTCACGTTCGTCGGCCGCCGCCAGCAGCACCCGTCGTGCCAGGTCCGCACCCTGCTCGACCCGGCCGACGGGCACGGCGGTCTGGTGGTACGCCTCGACGAGCGGCACCACTACGACATCGAGGCGGGCGGCGGTGAGGTACGGGTCGTGGCGCGGATCGGGTCGGTGCGGTCGACGCTCGCCACCCGCCCGGTCGGGGCCGGCCCGGTCCGGCTGCGGATCGAGGTGCTCGCCCCGTCGCCCGGCGACTGGCACCCCGCCAAGGAACCCGACCTGCTCCGGCTCGGCGTCGAGCAGCCAAACGGGGCCTTCGAGGTGCTGGCCGAACTCGACGGCCGGTACCTGTCCACCGAGGTCGCCGGCGGCTTCACCGGGCGGGTGATCGGCATGTACGCCGCCCGGGGCACCGTCGCCTTCGACTGGTTCGACTACGAGCCGCGCTAGCCACCCACGTCCGGCGTGCACCGGTGCCGGGCCGACCGGGTTATCCTGGTCCCGTCGACCAGGACAGGGAGCAGATCGTGGCAGGTGACGACGACATCTCCGGGTGAACACCCGGTCGCGGTGACCGACGGCGGATGACCGCCCCGTCGCGTCGCCCCTGTCGTCCTGCCCTGTTCACCCCGGGCAGCGCCCGCGCGCCCGGACCACCTGCCTCCGAGGTTCACCATGTCCGACAGTTTCGTCGTCTGCTCCCACCTGTCCTTCTCCTGGCCGGACGACACCCCGGTCGTCGAGGACCTGTCGTTCTCCCTGCCCGGCGGCCGTACCGGCCTGGTCGCGGCGAACGGCGCAGGCAAGTCCACCCTGCTGCGGCTCATCGCCGGCGAACTGCGTCCCACCGCGGGTAGCGTCACCGTCGAGGGGGTGCTGGGCCACCTGCCGCAGCACCTGCCCTTCGCGACGCGACAGACCGTCGCCGAGGTGCTCGGGGTCGACCGCGTCGTCGCCGCGCTGCACGCCATCGAGGCCGGTGACGCCACCGAGGAGCACTTCGCCACCGTCGGCGACGACTGGGACGTCGAGGACCGCACCCGCGTGGCCCTCGACCGGCTCGGCCTGACCGGGGTGACGCTGGACCGCCGGCTCGGCACCCTCAGCGGTGGCCAGGTGGTCTCCCTCGGCCTCGCCGCCGAGCTGCTCAGACGCCCCGACGTGCTGCTGCTCGACGAGCCCACCAACAACCTCGACCGGCCGGCGCGGGCCCGGTTGCTCGCCGTGCTGCGGTCCTGGCCGGGCGCGCTGCTCGTGGTCAGCCACGATCGAGCGCTGCTGGACGAGATGGACCGCATCGCCGCCCTCGACCACGGCGACATCCGCTGGTACGGCGGCAAATTCACCCACTATGAACAGACGGTACGGGCCGAGCGGGAGGTCGCCGAGCGGCAGGTGCGCCAGGCCGAGCAGGACGTGAAGCGGCAGAAACGGGAACTCCAGCAGGCCCGGGAGCGGGCGGCCCGCCGGGCGTCGACCGCCTCCCGGAACCTGTCCGACGCGGGGCTGCCCCGGATCGTCGCCGGCAACCTCAAGCGCGACGCCCAGGTGTCGGCGGGCCGGGCCGACGACATGCACACCGCCCGGGTCGCCGACGCCCAGAACCGGCTGGACCAGGCGGGCGGGGCGGCCCGCCGCGACGACCAGCTCGTCCTGGACCTGCCCGACACCACGGTGCCCGCCGGGCGCACGGTCTTCGCCGGCCACGCGATGCGGGTCGGCTACGCGGGTCGGCCGGTCTTCGCCGGTGACGGGCTCGACCTGACTGTCCGGGGGCCCGAACGGATCGCCCTGACCGGGCCCAACGGTGCGGGCAAGTCGACGCTGCTGCGGCTGGTCGGTGGTCGGCAGGAGCCGGACGCGGGCACCGTCGCGCGGGCGTCGGGGCGGGTGGCGTACCTGTCGCAGCGCCTCGACCTGCTCGACCCGGCCCGTACGGTCGCGGAGAACCTCGCCGGGTTCGCGCCGTCGAGGACCGAGGCGGAGCGGATGAACCTGCTGGCCCGGTTCCTGTTCCGGGGTGCCCGTGTCCACCTGCCGGCCGGCGTGCTCTCCGGCGGTGAGCTGCTCCGCGCCACCCTGGCCTGCCTGCTGTCCGCCGAGCCGGCACCGCACCTGCTGCTGCTCGACGAGCCCACCAACAACCTGGACCTGGTCAGCGTGGCGCAGTTGGAGAGCGCGCTGCTGGCGTACCGGGGGGCGTTCGTGGTGGTCAGTCACGACGACCGGTTCCTGGCCGGGATCGCCGTGGACCGGTGGCTCCGGCTGGCCGACGGCCGGCTCACCGAGACCGGGCCGCCGCGCTGACCCGGCCCGGAGGCCCGAGGCAGGGGGGCCGTCGCGACAGGGCAAAAATAGACGTTCGTCCATGGTAAAAAGAGGGCGCACTGCTACTGCTACGGGGAGGTAACCGTGCGTCACCTTGTCATGCGAACAGTTCGCAGTCGTCCGGCCCGGTGGTCGTTGGCCGTTCCGGTGGTGGCCGCCTGCGTGGCGGCGACCCTGGCCGGCCCGCCGGCGGCCCAGGCCGGGCCGGGCTGTCCGGCGGGAGCGATCATGAACGTGGTCGCCCACCAGGACGACGACCTGCTCTTCCTCAGCCCGGACCTGCTGCACGACGTGCAGGCCAACCGCTGTGTCCGGACGGTCTTCGTCACGGCGGGCGACGCCGGCCGGGACAGCACCTACTGGGGCGGCCGGGAGACCGGGGCCAAGACGGCCTACGCCCAGATGACCGGGGTCGCCAACACCTGGACCCAGGCGGACGCCGGCATCAGCGGGCATCCGATCCCGGTCTTCACGCTCACCGGCAAGCCCACCGTGTCGCTGGCCTTCCTGCGGCTGCCGGACGGCTACCCCGGCGGCACGGGGCATCCGAACACCGGCTCGCAGAGCCTGCAGAAGCTCTGGCTCAACGACATCTCCACGATCACGTCGCTGGGTGCCGGCGCGTCCAGCTACACCCGCTCCGGCCTGATCAGCGCCCTGGCCGGGCTGATGACCGCCTACCAGCCGACCGCCGTCAACACCCAGGACCACGCGGGCGGGTTCGGCGACGGTGACCACAGCGACCACCACGGCGCGGCCTACTTCGCCCAGGCCGCCGAGCAGGCGTACGTCGGTTCGCCCACGTTCACCGGCTACCACGACTACAAGATCAAGAACTATCCGGCGAACCTGGGGTCGACCGACGTCGCCGGCAAGTCCGCCGCCTTCTTCGCCTACGGCCAGTACGACGACGGGGCCTGCACCAGCCTGCCCACCTGCGCCGGCTACGACTACCCGGCCTTCCTCCAGCGGCAGTACAAGGTCCTCGGCCCCAACCTGGCCCGGACGGCCACCGTCACCGCGACCAGCCAGGACACCAGCAGCGGGCAGACGGCGGCCAAGGCCGTCGACGGGGTGATCGCCGGCTGGCCCGACGACCAGACCCGGGAGTGGGCGACCGTCTACGGCGGCGTCGGCACCCAGCTCACCCTGAGCTGGCCGGGCCCGCGCACCGTCCGCCGGGTCGTCCTCTACGACCGACCCAACCCCAACGACCAGATCACCGGCGGCACCCTGCTGTTCAGCGACGGCACCTCCACGGCCGTCGGCGCCCTGGACAACGGCGGCGGCCCGACGGAGGTCATCCTCCCGGCGGCGAAGACGGTGACCAGCGTCAAGCTCACCGTCACCGGGGTTGGCGGCGGCACCGTCAACGTCGGCCTCGCCGAGATCGAGGTGTTCGGCAACGCCGGCCCGTGAGCGGCGACCCGGTCCGGTGGGGTCGGACACCCCACCGGACCGGGCCACCGTACGGCGCGTCAGAAGTCGTCGTCGAAGGTGACGCTGCCGCTGACCCCCACCTGGTACGCCGACACCCGCCGCTCGAAGAAGTTCGACAGCTCCTGCACGTCCTGCAGGTCCATGAACGCGAACGGGTTCTGCGCGCCGTAGCGCGGCGCGATGCCGAGCTGGGTGAGCCGCCGGTCGGCGACATGCTCCAGATAGGCCCGCATGTCCGCGAGCGACAGCCCCGACACGCCCTGGTCGAGCAGGTCCTCGGCGAACTGCACCTCACACTCGACGGCCTCGGCGAGCATCTCGGTGACCTGACGTTCCAGGTCGGCGTCGAACAGGTCCGGCTCCTCCCGCCGGGCGGTCTCCACCACGTCGAAGGCGAACGCCATGTGCATCGACTCGTCGCGGAACACCCAGTTGGTGCCCGACGCCAACCCGTTGAGCAGACCCCGGGACCGCAGGAAGTAGACGTAGGCGAACGCGCCGTAGAAGAACAGCCCCTCGATGCAGGCGGCGAAGCAGATCAGGTTGAGCAGGAACGCCCGCCGGTCCGCCCGGGTACGCAGCTCCCGCAGCTCGAAGACCGAGTCGATCCAGCGGAAGCAGAACTCGGCCTTGCGCCGGATCGACGGGATGTTCTCGATCGCGGCGAACGCGGCGAACCGCTCCTGCTCGTCGGGGACGTACGTGTCGAGCAGGTTCAGGTAGAACTGCACGTGCACGGCTTCCTCGAACAGCTGCCGGGACAGGTAGAGCCGGCCTTCGGGAGAGTTGACGTGCTGGTAGAGGTTGAGCACCAGGTTGTTGGCGACGATCGTGTCACCGGTGGCGAAGAACGCCACCAACCGGGACACCAGGTGCCGCTCGGCCGGGGACAGCCGCTCCAGGTCGGCCAGGTCGGAGTGCAGGTCGACCTCCTCCACCGTCCAGGTGTTGCGGATGGCGTCTTTGAACCGGTCGAAGAAGTGCGGGTAGCGCATCGGCCGCAGGGTGAGGTCCATGCCGGGGTCGAGCAGCAGCTGCCGCCCGGCGGTGCGGGGTTCGTCGACGGTGGTCACTGGCACGCCTCGCAGCTCTCGGGGTTCTCCAGGGAACAGGCCAACGCCTCGGCGTCGGCCGCCACGACCGGGGCGACGGTGACGGTGGCCTGCTGGATCCGGGTCGCCGGACGCGACCGCAGGTAGTAGGTGGTCTTCAGCCCGGACTTCCAGGCGTACAGGTACATCGAGGACAACTTGCCGATGGTCGGCGCGCTGAGGAACAGGTTCAGCGACTGCGACTGGTCGATGTACGGCGCCCGCGCGGCGGCCAGGTCGATCAGCGCCCGCTGCGGCAGCTCCCACGCGGTCCGGAACAACTCCCGCACCTCGACGGGCAGGTCGACGATGCCCTGCACCGAACCCTCGGCCCGCTTGATCTGGTCGCGGATCTCCGACGTCCACAGGCCGCGCGCCTTCAGCTCGCGTACCAGATAGGTGTTGATCTGGAGGAACTCCCCGGACATGGTCTCCCGCTTGAACAGGTTGGACACCTGCGGCTCGATGCACTCGTAACAGCCGGCGATCGACGCGATCGTGGCGGTCGGGGCGATCGCCACGAGCAGCGAGTTGCGCAGGCCGTGCGCCGCGATCCGGGTGCGCAGCGCCGCCCACCGCGCGGCCTGGGTGGGCTCGACCCCCCACAGGTCCGGGTGCAGGTCACCCCGGGCCGCCCTGGTCTGCGGGTACGCCGGGTGCGCGCCGAACCGTTCGGCCAGGCCGGCCGAGGTCTCCAGGGCGGTCAGGAAGATCTCCTCCTGGACCCGGGTGGACAACTCCCGGGCCCCGGCCGAGTCGAACGGCAGCCGCAGCGCGAACAACGCGTCCTGCAAACCCATCAGCCCCAGCCCGACGGGCCGCCAGCGCGGGTTCGACGCCGCCGCCTGCTCGGCCGGGTAGTAGTTGATGTCGATCACCCGGTCCAGGAACACCACCGCCGTCCGGACCGTTGCGCGCAGCTTGTCCC
This sequence comes from Micromonospora sp. NPDC049257, assembly GCF_040678915.1. NCBI lineage: Bacteria > Bacillati > Actinomycetota > Actinomycetes > Micromonosporales > Micromonosporaceae > Micromonospora > Micromonospora sp. NPDC049257. The sequence continues at coordinate 80,592 of NZ_JBFAQU010000009.1, read as the reverse complement.
AGTCGACGCCGTCGCCGGTGAGGTGCGCGCCGAGGTTGACCGAGCCGAGGTTGCACACCGCCGTCTCGGTGTCGCTGTTGACCTCCAGGATCTCGGTGCACAGGTTGGACAGGTGGATCGTGTTGCCCGGCACGCCGGTCTGGTTGGACAGCCGGTTCGACGGGTCCTTGAACGTCATCCACCCGTTGCCGGTCTGCGCCAGGGTGCGCATCATCCGCCCGTACAGGTCCCGGGCCTTCACCGTGCGGACCGCCTTCTTCTCCGCGACCCGGTACGCGGCGTCGAACTCCTCGCCGTACAGGTCGGGCAGCTCGGGGGCGTCCGACGGGTCGATCAGCGACCAGTCGCCGTCGGCCTCGACCCGGCGCATGAACTCGTCGGGGATCCAGTTGGCGAGGTTGAGATTGTGGGTACGCCGGGCCTCCTCACCGGTGTTGTCCCGCAACTCCAGGAACTCCTCGACGTCCGGGTGCCAGGGTTCCAGGTAGACGCAGGCGGCGCCCTTGCGCCGGCCGCCCTGGTTGACCGCCGCCACCCCGGCGTCGAGGGTCTTCAGGAACGGCACGATCCCGTTGGACCGGCCGTTGGTGCCCCGGATCAGCGCGCCCCGGCCCCGCACCCGCGTGAAGGAGATGCCGATGCCGCCGGAGAACTTCGACAGCTTCGCCACCTGGTGGTAGCGCTCGTAGATCGAGTCCAGCTCGTCGCGCGGCGAGTCGACCAGGAAACACGACGACATCTGGGTGTGCCGGGTGCCCGAGTTGAACAACGTCGGGGAGCTCGGCAGGTAGGCAAGCGACGACATCAGCCGGTAGAACCCGACCGCCTCGTCGGGCGTGGTGGACAGCCCGCAGGCCACCCGCAGCAGCCAGAACTGCGGGGTCTCCACCACCAGCCGCGACTGTGGGTGCCGCAGCAGGTAGCGGTCGGCCACCGTCCGCAGCCCGAAATACTCGAACCGCAGGTCACCGGCCGGGTCGACGGCGTCGTCGAGCTGCCGGGCGTGCCGGGCCACGAATGCCGCCGTGTCGTCGGCGATCAGGCCGAGGCCGTGGGCGTACCGGATGGACTGGCTGAAGCTCTCCACCGCCTGCCCGCGGACCTCCTCGTCCACGTACGCGGCCAGCAGCCGGGCCGCCAGCCGGGAGTACTGCGGCTCCGTGCCGATCAGCTCCGCCGCCGTCTGGATCGACAGCTTGTCCAGCTCGGCCGTGGTCGCCCCGTCGTAGAGGCCGCTGATCGTCCTGGTGGCCACCCGCAGCGGATCGACCTCGTCCAGGTCGGTGGCCCACCGGGCGACGGCCGTGACGATCCGGTTGACGTCGACCGGCTCGGTGTCGCCGTCGCGCTTGCGTACCCGCATCGCCGGCCGGCGTGACTCCGCGCCGTCGACCTCGGACGGTGGGCGCTCCGCTACGTTCGTCATGACCTCTCCTCGCTGTCACCGATGGCCATCGGACGCGGGAGAACGCCAACGGGCACGGCACGACGGCCGGCCCGGGTGCTGGCGTCGGTCGTCCCGCGCGACCTCCGACCGCCGCGCGCAGCAGCGCACGGCGCACTGGCAGGTCTTCGGACTCGCGGGCGTGACCGGGGTCGCCGGTCGCCTACTGGCCGTCGCTTCCCAGACCTGGCGGTCCAGTGCTCGATGACGGCGGTCGTTCCCACTTACCGCTGCGGGGCAGTCCCGGATTTCCACCGGGTTCCCTGTTGCCTCGACCGGACCACCGGGCCCGGTCGAACCAGCTGCGTGGCACACCATATATGGCGTGGATGGGGGAGAGGCAACACTAGATGTCGCGTCGGCGTGTCAGATAACTCTCCTCCGACCGGTCGGTGGCCCGCAGTGACGCCAGCAGCCGCAGGGCGTCCGCGTCGGCGCTGCCGGGCTCGGCGGTGAAGACCAGCAGGACCGGGCCGGGGTTGCCGGGCAGCGGGTAGGTGTCCCAGTCCAGGACGATGTCACCGACCCCGGGGACCTGGAAGGTCTTGGTGCCGCTGACCGACCCGCGCACGTCGTGCCGCGACCACAGCCGCCGGAACTCGGCGCTGCGGATGCTCAGCTCACCGACGATCGCGGTGGCCCGGGGATGGGTGGGGTCGGTGGCGACGGCGGCACGCATCATGCCGATGTAGTCCAGTGCCTGCTGCTCCCAGGACGCGCAGCGCCGCACCGGGGACGCCGCCTCGTCGAACATCAGCAGCAGCATGTTGAGCCGGCCCGGCGGGAGGTCCGCCGGATCGCCGAGCAGCGCCACCGCCCACCGGTTCCAGGCGAGCAGGTCCAGGTGGCGGCCGAGCACCACCGCCGGGGTGTCCAGCACCCGCAGCAGCCGTCGGGTGCTCTCCGGCACCCGCTCCGGGCCGTGGTCCACCCGGGCCGGTACCGGCCGGCGGGCGGCGCGGGCCAGGGTGAACAGGTGCCGGCGTTCCTCGTCGTCGAGGGCGAGCGCGGCGGCGAGCGCGTCCAGCACGTGGTCGGACGGGCGGACCTCCCGGCCCTGCTCCATCCGCTGGTAGTAGTCGGTGCTCAACCCGGCCAGCAGCGCCAGCTCCTCGCGGCGCAGCCCGGTGACCCGGCGTCGCCCGCCCGGCTCCAGGCCGACGTCGCGGGGGTGCAGCCGGCCGCGTCGGGCGCGCAGGAAGTCACCGAGTTCGCGGGCGTACGGATGGGTCATGGGGCCAGTGTGACGCGGCCCGGACCGGGGTGGGTAGGACTGCGGGACCTAGGCGACCGGGGACGACCGAGCCCGGCCGGGTGGCCCCTAACGTCGGCGTCCCCACCCCGACCGCTCAGGAGCAGCAGATGACCTGGACCGCCGACCACATCCCCGACCAGCACGGCCGTACCGCCGTGGTGACCGGCGCGAACTCGGGCCTCGGCCTGGTCACCGCCACCGCGCTGGCCCACCGTGGTGCGCACGTCGTGCTCGCCGTCCGCGACACCGCCGCCGGCCGGCAGGCCGGCAGGCGCATCGGCGGGAACGTCGAGGTACGTGAGCTGGACCTCGCCTCCCTCGCCTCGGTCCGGGCGTTCGCGGCGGGACTGGCCGCCGCCCATCCGAGGATCGACCTGCTGGTCAACAACGCCGGTGCGGTGCTGCTCGGCCCGCGCCGCACCAGTGTCGACGGCCACGAGCTGCACCTCGCCACCAACCTGCTGGGCCACTTCGCGCTGACCGGTCTGCTGCTGGACAACCTGGCCGCCGCGCGGGCGGCCCGGGTGGTCCACCTCAGCTCGATCACCCACCGCAACGCACACCTGGACTTCGCCGACCTGATGGGCGAGCGCGGCTACCGGGGCGCCGCCGCGTACGGCCGGTCCAAGCTCGCCACCACCGTCTTCGGCGTCGAGCTGGACCGGCGGCTGCGCGCCGCCGGAGCACCGGTGCTCAGCGTGCTGGCCCATCCCGGTGTCACCCGCACCAACCTGACCCCCCGGGCCATGGCCCACCGGGGCCGGCGTGGCCGGGTGGTCGCCTGGCTCGGCCTGCTGGCCACCCAGCCGGTGGAGTGGGGTGCGCTGCCCCAGCTGCGCGCCGCCACCGACCCGGCGGTCCGGGGCGGCCAGTTCTTCGGCCCGGCCCGGCTCTTCCAGACCTGGGGTCCGGTCACCGAGGTGCGGGCCAGCCCGGAGGCCACCGATCCCGCTGTCGGCCGGCGGCTGTGGACGGCGGCCGAGGAACTGACCGGCGTGAGCTATCTCTGACGCAGGGTCGCACTAGCATGGCTGCGGTCGGTGACGGTGGCGGAGACGAGGCGACATGGGATGGCTCGGGCGGGTGCTGGGCGGCGGGGGCCGGCAGGTCCAGGAGGATCCGGTCCGGCAGGCGGCGCTGTCGGCCGAGGTGCGGCAGCGGTACGGCACCCACGTGGCCGTCGCGCCGGCCGACCAGGTGGCGGGGATCGTCGGCCTGCTCGACGACGGTGACGGCCTGGCGGTGGCGGCCAGGATCGTCGGCGAGTTCGCCGACGCGGCCCACGCGGACCTGTCGGCCCAGACGGCGGAGCTGTACCGGCGCACCGGTCACCGGTTCCCGGTGGACCGGCGCAACTACCGGCCACTGTGGCGGGCGGCCGGTGGCCGGCTGCACTGGCCGCTGTTCGCGCTGCCGGGCGGCCTGCACCCGTACGTGCACGTCGCCGCCGCCGCCACGGTCGTCGGGACGAGGGCGACGCAGTTCGTCCGGGCGACCGACCCGCATCCGCTGCTCGCCCGCCTGTTCGAGGTGCTCGACCTCACCACCTGCGGCTGGGAGTACGGCCGGGTCCGGGTGGACCACGACGGGGCGTCGCTGGTCGGTCGGCTGATCTCCACCACCCGGGACGTCCGGGCGGCGATGAAGGAACCCCCGCCGCTGCCGCCGTCGGTGCGGGAACTCATGCGCACCAACCGGGCGGTCGACGTCTTCGACCTCACCGGCGACCGGGTCATCGGCACGATCAACGTGGGTGGTGAGCTGCGCCCGGCGCTGTTGACCTGACGCCGTCGGGTCGACCTGCGGGTCCGGCCTGCCCGGGGTGGACGCGGTTGCCGTCCACCCCGGGCTGCCGGGTCCCGTCACACCTGCGCACCGCTCGAATCGTCGAGGGGCACGCCGTGCCGGGCCGGCAGCCTCGGTCAGGCCACGCGGTGCGGGGCGAGCCCGTTGGCGCAGTCGTCGATGGTGACGGTCTGCGAGAAGCGCAGCGCGTCCCGGCGGGCCCACCCGTTGATCCCGGTGGAGGTGTTGCGGACGAAGAACCACAGGTCACCGGTCAGCGTGGCGCAGTGGACGTCGATGTTCTGACTCGGGTACCCCTGGCCCTTGGGCTGGCAGTCCTGGTGGGGGTAGGCGCGGATGAAGGTCCCGTCGCCCCAGGAGATCCCGCCGCCGCTGTACAGATCCGGGTGCTGCCCGTGGCCGTCGCAGTGTGCGCTGGCCGGGCTGGCGGGTATCAGGGCCAGCACCGAGCCGCTCGCGGCGAGGGTCAGCGCGGAGGCGATGGAGAGGAGCCGAGATCGCATGGAAGTCTCCTGTCGATAGGTGACGATCACTGTCCACAGAGGATTGCACGGGTCGGCCAAGCCCGCACGGCGAGCGGTCCGCGCTGGGGCACCGCCGACCCGTGGGACGCCGCCTGCGGTCAGGCGAAGAGCAGGTCCAACTGGTGGTCGAGGACCGCGGTCGCCTGCGCCGGGGTGTACTGCCCGCCGAGCAGGTACACCCCCAGCCCCTCCACCAGCGCCAGCAGCCCCGCCGCGTCGTCCGACGCCGGTGACCGCGGCAGCAGCCCGGCGATGAACTCCACCAGTTGCGCGGTGTCCGGCCGCAGGCCGGGGGCCGCCGCCGGGTGCAGGGCGGTCCAGGACAGGAACGCCAACGCCACCCGTCCGTCCTCGCGCGCCGCCTCGTCCAACGGCAGCAACGCCGCAAGCAGGGTGCGCAGCAGCAGCCGGGGCCGCGGGTCCGACCCGAGCGCCGCGACCGCCGCCTCGACCCGGGCCCGACCCCGGTCCCGGACGACGGACAGCGCGAAGGCCATCATCTCGTCCTTGGTGGTGAAGTAGTGCTGCACCATGCCGGCGGACACCCCCGCCTCGGCGGCCACGTGCCGCAGGCTCACCGCCTCCAGACCCCGGTCGGCGGCGACCCGCATGAGCGCGTCCGCGATCAGCGTGCGGCGCTGACGGGGATCGACCTTCCTGGGCATCGGGGCCTACCGCGCCGTCGTCACGGTGCCGGCCGCGCCGTCCACGGTGATCATCTGACCGGTGACGATCCGCGAGGTGGCGCCCGGCACGCTGATCACGGCCGGGATGCCGTACTCGCGGGCCACCGTCGGGCCGTGCGCCATGATCGCGCCGGTCTCGGTGACCAGCGCCCCGGCGGTCAGGAACAGCGGCGTCCAGCCCGGGTCGGTGGTGGCGGTCACGAGGATCTCCCCGGGTTCGAGGTACGCGGTGGCCGGGTCGGTGACCACCCGGGCCGGGCCGGTCACCCTACCCGTCGCCGCCCCCACGCCCCGCAGCAGTCCCGCCCCGTCGGTGGGGGCCGGCAGGGTGCTCTCCACGTCGGTCCCGTCGGACAGGAGCGCCACCGGCACGACCCGGCGGCGCAGCTCACGCCGGTGGGTCGCCCGGCGTCGGGCGACCAGCCCGGTCAGGTCGGCACCGGCCAGGGCCGCCTCGACCTCGTCGAGGGTGAGGAACATGACGTCGTCCGCCGTCGGGAACAGCGTCGCCCCGATGAGCAGCAACTGCTCGCGTACGGTCCGGAGCCGGTACAGCCCGGCGAACTTGCCGGCCTCCCGCAGTCCCGCCAGCCGTCGTGCCCGCCGCAGCAGGAAGATCGCGATCCGGCCCCGGACCGGGCGACGTCGGCGGACCCGGGCGGCCAACTCGTCGAGCGCGGCCCCGGCTGCTGCGGCGGCCTCGGCGAACCGGCGGTCGGGTGCCTGCGCGGGGTCGGTCAGCCGCAGGTAGTTGGCGACGGCGGCAAGGACCGGGGTGGGGTCCTCGGCCCAACGCGGCACACCGACGTCGGCTTCGGCCGCCGCCCGGTGGCCGTAGCGGGACAGGAACCCGGACAGGCCGATCTCGGGGAGCGCGCCCCGCAGGTACCGGGCCGCCAGTTCGGCCGGTGGCGTGTCGAGGAGCAGGTCGCGGTGCTCGCGGGCGGCGCTGGCCAGCGCCCACAGTGCGAGGTCCATCTCGATCGTCACGTTGTGCGGGACGCCACGCAGCACCGCATGGACGTCATCCTCGGTGGCGACGCCCTTGAGCAGGTGGGCGGGCAGGGCCGAGGCGAGCATCCCGGCCACGATCGGCCAGGTGATGTCGTCGGCGGCACCGCCGTCGCCGTGTTCGCGGACGAACCGCAGCCGCTCGTGGGCCGTCCGCAGGTGTGCCGGTGCCACCGACTCGGCCCGTAGCCGGTCGACGGCAGCGACCAGCCGACGCCGTGCCGCGTCCGGTCGCGTCAGCGCCCGCAGGATGCCCCGCAGGGCCCGCAGCGCCGTGCCCAACGAGGCGTCCGCCGGGCGGCGGCGGGAGCCGTCACCGGACGGTGCGAACCGGGGGTCCCGCAGGACGTGCTCCATCACCGCCTGGGCGCGCGGCCCGAAGTCGACGGCCATCAGCCGGACGAGCCGTCGGCGGCTGGCCGGCCGGCGGACCAGGTCGGTCAGGTCGCCGTAGAGCCGTCCGCCGATGTCGACGATCTCCACCCGCATCCCGAGCGAGGCGACCATGGCGGCGATCATCGCGCGGAGCGTGGCCATGCCCATCGGGGTGACCGGTCGCAGCATCCCCTGCACGTTGCCGAACTCGACGTACACCCGCAGGTCGTCGGTCTGCGGCGGCGCCGGGAACAGCGTGCTGACCGGCCGCGACTGGAGCAACCACAGGGTCCCGTCGTGGTCGATGGCCCACTCGACGTCCTGTGGCCCGCCGAAGTGCGCCTGTACCCGCCGGCCGACGGCCCACAGGTCGCCCTGCCACCCGGGCTCCGACCGCCCCCCGTCGCTACCGGCCGGATCGGCGAGCACGACGCGCGTCACGTCGGTGCGGCCGTCGACGACCGTCGTGCCCGGCCCGACCTCGACGAGCATCTCGGTGCGGTTGCCGGTGACCGGGTTGGCCGTGTAGAGCACGCCGGCCCGGACCGGGGCGACCATCCGCTGCACCACCACCGCCATGCGCACGTCGGCGGGGTCGGTCCCGCGCGCCTCCCGGTAGGCCGCCGCCCGGCTGCCGTGCAGCGACTCCCAGCAGGTGCCGATCGCCGCCAGCAGGTCCGCCTCGCCCTCGACGTCCAGCACCGTGTCGTGCTGGCCCGCGAAGCTGGCGTCCGGCAGGTCCTCGTCGGTCGCGCTCGACCGCACCGCCACCGGCCCGCCGCCCAGCCGCGCGTACGCCGCCCGGACCTCGTCGCGCGGCACCACCCCGGCGCGGTGCGCCTCGGTGGTCACGCAGAAACCCTCAGGTACCCGCTCGCCAGCGCGGATCAGCTCGCCGAGACCGGCCGCCTTGCCGCCGACCAGCGGGACCAAGTCGGCGTGTGCCTCCGACAGGGGGATCACCGACACCTGCGCCTCCCGTTTGCAATACGACTGCATTGCAAAGAAGGTACGCGGGTTGCAGTGCAACTGCAATGTAAAAATCCGGCCGCACCCGGAACCAGCCGCCGGTGGGCGTGACTGACGGCTGCGGCGTTCAGCCCAGCGCCGGGACGACGATCGGCAGCCGGACGGTGAAGGTGCTGCCCTGACCCGGGACGCTCTCGACGCCGATCGTGCCGCCGTGCGCCTCGGCGAGCTTGCGGGCGATCGACAGCCCGAGCCCGCTGCCACCGGTGCTGCGGGTGCGGGAGTCGTCGGCCCGCCAGAACCGGTCGAAGATCTTCGCCTGGTCGGCGGGGGCGATGCCGGTGCCGGTGTCGGACACGGCGATGGCGAGCTGGTCGTCGCGTACCTCCAGGCGTACGACGACCGACCCGCCCGCCGGGGTGTGCCGTACCGCGTTGGCGACGATGTTGCCGACGATCTGGCGCAGCCGGGCCCCGTCGACGGCCATCTCCAGGTCGGTGCCCACCGAGGTGCCCAGCCGGACCCCGGCGGCCTCGGCCGCGCCCCGGTGCGCCTCGACGACCTGCTCCAGCAGGTCGGCCACGAAGTACGGCTCGCGGTGGATACGCAGGTCACCGGCGTCGGCGGCAGCCAGGTCACGCAGGTCGTCGATGATGTGCTGCAGCAGCAGCGCCTCGTCGAGCAGCAGGGTGAGCAGCTGCGTGTCGAGCTGCGCCAGACCGTCCTGCGCGGCCTCCAACCAGCTGCGCATGTTGGTCAACGGCGTCCGCAACTCGTGCGCCACGTCGCTGACCATGCTCCGGCGCAACGCCTCGGTCTGCTCCCGGCGGGCGGCGAGATCGTTGAGCGCGGTGGCCAGCATGCCGATCTCGTCGCGGGTGGTCACCGGCACCCGGGCCGGTTCGTCCATCGGCTGCCGGGTCGCGTCGGTGAGCGCCCGCAACGGCCGGACCAGTCGCCGCCCGACCAGCACGGTGATCAGCACGGTGGCCACCAGCACCGCCCCGGTCACCTGGGCGATGCGGACCACGTTGGCCCGGGACAGGTTGAACACCGGCTCGGAGCCGCCCTGCGCCTCGTCGGTGACGAACAGCAACGCCGGTGGCGCCACGTACGCCCGGAGCTGGGCCGTCCGGGCCTGCTGCAGGCAGCCGGCGACCTGCTGGTCGAAGCGGGTGTCGCGGCTCGGTGCCGCGGTCCGGTCGGCGCGGATGTCGACCCGGGTCGGTGCCCCCAGCTCCCTGAGGCAGGTCTTGGTCAGGGTCTCCAGCTGGGCGATCCCGGCGGCCTCGCTCGGCATCGGGCGGGTCAGCTCGTCGGGCAGGCAGAACCCGACGATGCCCCGGTCCTTCGGGTCGCTCACCTGCACCGAGGCGCGGCCGGCCGGATCCACCACGACCCGCGCGTCGGCCCTGGACTCGGCGCGCACGCAGCCCAGTTGCCGCTCGGCCAGCTCCCGGATGTTGTTGCTCTCCCGCTTGGTCAGCCGGTACGGCCCGACCGCGCGCGGATCGACCCGTTCGGTCCCGCCGGTCAGCCCCAGGTCGACCTGCAGCGGGTCGACGGTCGCCGACGGCCGGGCGGTCTGCAACGACGGGCCGTCCGGGGCGGAGTCGGCGATCACCTGCCGGTCCGGGGTCATCAGGGTGATCCGCCGTTCGAGCCGGTCGGCCCGCTCGGCGAGGACCGCGTCGACCCCGGTCCAGTCCCGGTGGGTCGCCGCGTGGTCCAGCAGCGTGTCGTAGATGCTCTTGTCGTCGGCGAGCGAACGCCCCTGCTCCTGTTGGATCGCCCGCGTGGTCGACTGCACGGCCAGCCAGGTCGTCGCCAGGATCGCGCAGATCGCGACCAGCAGCGAGGTGGCCAGCAGCCGCACCACCAGGCTGCGGTGCAGGGGGACCCGCTGCTGCCTGGTCACGACGTGCCGGCGCTGAGCTTGTAGCCGACGCCGTAGACGGTCAGCAGCTGCTGCGGCCGGCGCGGATTCGACTCGATCTTGCGGCGCAGGTTCATCACGTGGACGTCGATGGTGCGTCCGGTCGACTCCCGGTCGACGCCCCGGGTGTGTTCGAGCAGTTGCACCCGGCTGAACACCCGGCCGGGCTGCCGGATCATCGCAGCGAGGATGGCGAACTCACCGGCGGTGCAGTCGACGGTGGTGTCCCCGGCGGTGACCAGGCGTCGGGACTCGTCGACGGTGAGCCGCCCGAGCCGGTGCACCGGTGACTCCTGGGGCGTCGTGCGCACCCGCCGCAGCAGGGTACGCACCCGGGCCACCAGCTCACGCGGGCTGTACGGCTTGGTCATGTAGTCGTCGGCGCCCAGGTCCAGCCCGCGCAGCAGGTCGTCCTCGGCGGACCGCGCGGTCAGCATCAGCACCGGCACGTCCGACTCCTGCCGCAGGATCCGGCAGACCTGCATGCCGTCCAGTTTCGGCAGCATCACGTCGAGCAGGAGAAGGTCGAACACCTGCTCCCGGGCCTGACGCAGCGCCGTCTCACCGTCGGCCACCACCGTCGCCCGGTGACCCGCCGCGGTGAGGTAGCGGCGCAACGCCTCGGCCTGCCGCGGATCGTCCTCCGCGAGCATCACGTGTGCGCACATGCTGGGGAATATAGAGCAGGTCAGGGGCGACGCGGATCCAGCGGAAGGCGGTGACACCGGGCACCTCTCGGTCCGTGCGCAGTTCGTCGGGCGGGTGACGGGGAGATCCGACGTTCGTGAGAAAAAGGTCATGCCCGGCCTTGACCGGTTCCTGACAAACCGGTGGCACCATCGCCGGCGGACGACCGTCGGCGGCGTCGCCCGGGGGTGGGCGACGCCGCCGGCCGGGGCGGCTACTTCCGCTTCGCGGCGACCTCACGCTCACACGCCGGGGAGTACTTCAACCCCTTGGAGATCGACTCGGAGTCGTTGTTCTTGCCGCCGAAGGCCCAGCCCGTGCCGTCGGCACCCACCTCGACATACCGGACGCCCTTGCCCTTGAGGCACTTCACCACGTCCCGGGCGAAGTCCTTCGCCTCCGGGTTGGCCGGGTCGAACTCCCACGGCGGCAGCGGCATCAGGTGCTCACACGCCTTTCCCGCCTCGCTGATCCCGTCCGCGCCGGTGCCGTCGCTGCGCCGCTTGGTGATGTCGACGCCGTGCTCGGTCAGGCACTTCGTATACGGTTTGAGGCGTTCCTTCTGGTCCTCCGGGGTGTCGTCGAGGCGTTCCCGTGGCCGCTCGTCCTGCGGCGTCGTCGCCGACGCGGCGGGGATGGGCGTGCTGGTCTGGAGGGTGGCCACCTCCGCCCCACCGGTCTTGCCGGCGGCGACGGGCGGGTCCTCGTCGGCGGCCGAGCACCCGCCGACCAGCAGTACGGCGCCGCACAACGCAGCCATCAGTTGCTTTCTCATCGTCACGCCTCCGGTCAGCTCTGCGGCGATCTCGCCGGGGCCCAGCATCACCGTCGACTGTCAGGAAGCTGTTTGCCGCGACGGGCCTGCCCCACGGGTGTCGTACCGGTGGGGAAGACTGGCGGGCATGGCGGAACGGGACGATCCGAAGGCGGCACTGCGGCACTACCTCCAGACCACCCGCGACGACCTGGTGTGGAAGCTGGAAGGGCTCGACGAACGCGAAGCCCGGCTGCCCCGCACCCCCACCGGCAACAACCTGCTGGGCCTGCTCAAGCACTGCCTGAACGTGGAGGCCGGCTACTTCGGCCCCACCTTCGGCCGGGAGTTCCCGTCGCCCGGCGAACTGGTCCCCATGGCGGCGTACGACGAGGACCCGCAGGCGGACTGGTACGCGCGGGCGGACGAGACGAAGGACGGACTGCTCGACCTGTACCGCCGGGTGGCCGAGTTCGCCGACCTGACGATCGCCGAGTTGCCGCTCGACGCGCCGGGGCGGGTGCCGTGGTGGCGGCCGGGGCACCAGGAGGTGACCCTGCACCAGATCATCATCCACGTGACCTGCGATCTCGCCCGGCACGCCGGCCACGCCGACATCCTGCGCGAGCAGCACGACGCGACGGTCGGCTGGCGACGGGAGAACCCGCAGGTCATCGACGACCAGGAGTGGCCGGCGTACGTCGCCAAGCTGACCGCGCTCGCCGACCGGTTCGCCTGACGCCGACCGGTCCACCCCCCGGGAGGAGGGGGACGGTCCGTCCCGCCTGCGCTCAACCGGTGGCGGCGAGCGTCGCCGGGCGGGCCGCCGCGACCGGACCCGGCCGCCGCCGCCGGATCAGCCACTCGGCGACGAGCAGGTTGAGCGTCCAGGCCGCCCCCATGAGCAGCGCCCGGGACAGCTCGGTGGTCGGCCCCACCGCCAGCGCCCATGTCGACAGCAGCACCGCCTGGGTCCCCGCGCCCTGCGCGATCGCGTAACCCCGCATCATCCAGGCCCGGTGCTGGGACAGCCGTCGCCGTCGGACGGCCACGAAACCGGCGGCGACGGCGACGAACATGCCGGCGGCGAACAGGTACCGCAGCACCATGAGCAGCGGGCCGTCGCCCGGCGGCAGCGGATAGGTGGCGTTCATCCACCATCCGGACGCGGCCACCACCAGTCCACAGCCGACCAGCGCCCGGCCCGCCCGGCGGTGCCACGCCCGGTGGTGGTCCCGGAACCCCGGTGCGAACTGGAACGCCCCCAGCAGGCTGAACGTGACGGCGGCGACGATGTGCAGCAGCACCGGGACCGGCGCGGCGAAGAAGCGTTCGTTGGCGGGGGTCACCTCGGCCGCACCGGACAGGGATGCCACCCGCAGCGCGCTGCCGAAGGTGGGGGCCGCGCTGAGCACGATGAGCCCGGTGAGGAGGGGCCAGTCCCGTCGTCGCGTCGTCATGACCCGAGCATGGCGACCGGGGCCGGCCGGCTCATCGGTCCACGGGCCGCCGTCGGACCGGCCGATGGTCGGGGTCGTCGGCCGTACTTTCGGCGGCGTCCACCCTCGACCGTCCCGCCGGGGCCACGCCGCCGTTGGAGATCGGCTCAGCCGCCGCGCAGCCGGTCGGTCTCGTACGCCCACATCGCGACCTCGACCCGGTTACGGGCCCCCAGCTTCGCCATCAGGCTGGCGACGTGCGTCTTGACCGTGCTCAGCGTGATGTGCAGCTCGGCGGAGATCTCGGTGTTGGTGCGTCCCCGGGCCACCGCGCCCAGCACCTGCTCCTCCCGGTCGGTGAGCCGGTCGACCGGCTGGCGGGGCGGGGTGGCCGGGCCGGCGTCGGCGAACGCCCGCAGCAGCCGGGTGGTGACCTGCGGCGCGATCAGCGCGTCCCCGGCGGCCGCCGCGTGGACGGCCTGGGTGAGCAGGGCCGGGCCGCAGTCCTTGAGCAGGAAGCCCCGGGCCCCGGCGCGCAGCGCGGCGTAGACGTACTCGTCGAGGTCGAACGTCGTGATGACCACCACCGCCATCGGGTCCGCGACCCCCGGACCGGCCAGCAGCCGGGTCGCCTCGATCCCGTCCACGCCGGGCATCCGGATGTCGAACAGGCACACGTCGGGGCGCAGCCGCCGGGCCAGCTCGACCGCCCGCTGCCCGGTGGCCGCCTCGCCGACGACCTCGACGTCGGGCTGCGCGGCGAGGATCATCGCCAGCCCGGTCCGCACGATCTCCTGGTCGTCGGCCACGAGCACCCGTACCCGGGTCCTGCCGCTCATGCCACGGCCCGGGGCAGCGCGGCGGTGACCGTCCACCCGTGGTCCCGGTCGGGGCCGGCGTCGAGGGAGCCGCCGAGCAGGTGGGCCCGTTCCCGCATCCCGACCAGCCCGTAGCCGTCGCGTCCGGGTGCCGGCGGGCCGACACCGTCGTCGTAGACCCGCAGCCGCACCGTGTCCTCGTCGGCCACCACCCGGACGGTGATCCGGGTCGCGTCCCGGGCGTGCCGGCGGGCGTTGGTGACCGACTCCCGGGCCAGCCGGCAGATCGTGGCCGCCACCGGGGCCGGCAGTCCGTCCAGGTCGCCGACCAGGTCCACCTCGACGGCCGGACCGTCCCCGGTCCGGTCCGCCAACTGCCGCAGGTCGGCGATGCGGAGGCTCGGCTCCCGGTCGGCCGGCTCGTCGCGCCGCAGGGCCCGGACCAGGGTGCGCATCTCGGTCAGGGCCTGGCTCGCCTCCGTCTCGATCAGCCGTAGCGCGTCGGCGGCGGCCGAGGGTCGGGTCTCCAGCAGGGCGAGTCCGGCCTGGGCCCGGACGGCTATCGCGGACACGTGGTGGGCGACGGTGTCGTGCAGGTCGCGGGCCAGCCGTTCCCGCTCGCGCAGCGTCACCTGCTCGACCTCCCGCCGTCGGGCCCGGTCCCGCCAGCGCAGCGCGGCCCCGACCGCGAGCGCCGCCGCGACCACCCCGGCCCCGCCCAGGGCGTCGTCCGGGCCGAGGTGGCCGACCACAGTCGACCAGGTGAGCTTCGCGGCGACGAGGGTCGCGCCGAACCCCGCCTCCCGCCCCGACCCCCAGCGGGTCAGCGCGAACACCGCCAGCAGCAGGTAGGCAAGCGTGTGCAGGCCGAGGTCGCCACCGACGACGACCTCGCCCACGGCGCAGACCGGGAAGGCGACGAGCGTCACGAGCAGCGGCCGGCTCCGCCGCCACAGCAGGACCGGGGCGAGACCGACACCGATCAGGACCGGCACGGCCGCCGGCTGCGGCAGGGTGCCCCACCGGGCGAGCCCCTCCACCAGCGCCGCCGCCGCGAGCAGGGCGACCAGCGCCCCGTCGCGCCACCCGTGCGGCGCAGGGCGTGCCGGGCGGGGCTCACGCCACCAGGATCGCAGCAGCTCGCGCACGGGGAAATCGTACGGGCGGCGGGCATCTGTCCGGTGCCCCGGCGGCGCGGGTGGGCAGCGTAGTCGGGGTGCCCTCCCCGGGGTCAGCCGGCCGGCAGCAACCGGGCGAGCGCGTTGCGGACGGCGACACCCGGGCGACTCCTCGGGACCAGCACCGACGCCACGAGGCCGGTGGTCCGCCCGCGACGGTCGGTGCGGCGTCGGTGCTCGGCCTCGTAGCGGCGCAGGGCGGCGGCGGGTTCGTTCCCGGCGAGGGCGGCGGCCAGGGTACGGGCCCCGGCGATGGCCAGGCTCGACCCGTCGCCGAACAACGACACCGAGGCCGCCGCGTCGCCGAGCAGCGTCACCCGCCCGCTGGACCAGCACGGCAGCACCACCCGGGTGACCGCGTCGAAGTAGAGGTCGTCTGCCTGTCGGGCCCGGGCCAGCAACTCGGGGATCCGCCAGCCACCTTCCCGGGCGTACGCGTCGGTGAGGATCTGCCGGTGCCGGGCCGCGTCGGTGTGGTCGAAGTCGACGACGGCGGGGTGCCGGAAGATGAAGGCGACCCCCGCCTCGCCCCGGACCGGGTGGATCGCGACGAGCCGGCCCGGTGTGTTGTGCAGCAGGACGTCGTGGGGGTGCTGCGGTGCCTCGCCGAGCAGTGTGGTGGCCACGTAGAGGCCGAGGTGGCGGACGACGTCGCGCTCCGACCCGAAGGCGAGCCGGCGGACCGTCGAGTGCAGTCCGTCCGCGCCGACGACCAGGTCGAACCGGCGGGGCGGGCCGGTGGCGAAGGTGACGTCCACCCCGTCGGGGTCCTGGTCGAGTCGGGTGACCGTGTCGTCGTACCGGAACTCGGCGTCGTCGCGGGCCGCGTCGTGCAGGATGCGGGCGAGGTCGGCGCGGGGCACCTCGATCTCCGCCGTGCCGGCCGGGCTGCGGGTGGCGGGCATCGCGATGCGGCGACCGGGCCGGCCCGCCGGGTCGACGATCCGCAGCCCGGTGGCGTGCGTGGCCGCCGCCCGCAGGGCATCCACCACGCCCATCTGTTCGACCACCGGCAGGGCCGGTCCGCGGACGTCGACCGGGTTGCCGCTGGAGCGCTGCCCGGCGGCGCGCTCGACCACCGTGGGCCGCCACCCCGCGCGGGCCAGCCAGTAGGCGAGGGTCGGGCCGGCCACGCCGGCCCCGGAGATGAGTACGGTACGCATGACCCGAACTTTTCCGCACTCAGTGCAGAAATGCAATGAGTGCGGATTTGCGTTCGGTGCGCTAAGGTGTGCCGATGTCCCTCCGCGACCGCAAGCGGGCCCGCACCCGGCAGGCGCTTGTCGACGCCGCCGTCGACCTGTTCGGACGCCAGGGCTACGAGGCGACCACCATCGCCGAGATCGCCGCCGCCGCCGACATCGGCACCCGCACCTTCTTCAGTTACTTCCCGAGCAAGGAGGATCTGCTCTTCCCGGAGGCCGACCGTCGGGTGCGCGTCGCGGTCGACGCCATCGCCGGCCGGTCGCCGGGCGAGGAACCGGCCGAGGTGCTGTTGCGCGCGCTGCGGCAGGCGAACGACGAGAGCGGGGACATGACCGGTCCCCTCGCCGCGCTGCGGATCCGGCTGACCATGGAGGTGCCCGCCGTCCGGGGTCGGTCCCTGCAACTGCAGTGGGAGAGTCAACGCGAGATCGCCCGGCACCTCGCCGCCGCCTATCCCGACCGCCTCGACGAGGTCAGCGCCGCCGCCCTGGTCGGCGCGTTCGTCGGCGCGGCCACCGCCGCCCTGACCACGCTCCTGGAGGACCCGCGCCGCCGCGCCGACCCGGCCGCGATCCGCGCGTCCCTCCAGCAGGCCACCGAGGTCGCCCTGCGCCCGTGGACGCCGCGGCCCTGAGCCGCGCCCCACCCACCGGGGCCGGTCCGTCGGCGGTGCCGTGATCCGCGCGGGGCCGACCGTGTCGGCGGATCCGGGTACGGTTTCCGGTGCCCGGCCGGCACGCCCGCCGGCGGCACGTCGCCGGCCGACCGGCGGTCGACCGTGGAGGGAGCGAGCGTGACGCAGCGCAGAGCACTGGTGGTACGCGGCGGCTGGGAGGGACACCAGCCGGTCCGGGCGACGGAGCTGTTCCTGCCGTTCCTGGCGGACAACGGCTACACGGTACGGATCGAGGAGTCCACCGCGGTCTACGCCGACGCCGACGCGATGGCCGGCACCGACCTCGTCGTGCAGTGCATGACGATGGCCGAGATCACCGCCGACGAGGTGGCCGGCCTGCGCGCGGCGGTCGTCGCCGGGACGGGCCTGACCGGCTGGCACGGCGGCATCGTGGACGCGTTCCGCGCCTCGTCGGACTACCTGCACCTGGTGGGCGGCCAGTTCGCGACCCACCCCGGGCGGGAGCCCTGCGAGCGGCAGGGCGGGGAACAGGACAACTTCCTGCCGCACACGGTGACGGTCACCGACCTCGGCCGGGAGCACCCGATCACCGCCGGGATCGCCGACTTCGAGCTGGTCACCGAGCAGTACTGGGTGCTGCACGACGACCTGGTCGACGTCCTCGCCACCACCGTCCACCCCACCCGGGACTGGCACCCCTGGCACCGGCCGGTCACCTCGCCGGCGATCTGGACCCGGCGCTGGGGCGCCGGCCGGGTCGTCGTGACGACCCCCGGGCACAGCCTCGACGTGCTGGAGCACCCGTCCGTGCGGACCGTCATCGAGAGGGGCATGCTGTGGGCGACCCGCACCGCGTCGGCGTCGTAGGGCTCGGGGTCATCTCCCGCGCCTATCTGGACACCCTGGCCCACCACCCCGAGCTGCGCATCGTCGCGGTGGCCGACCTCGACGCCGACCGGTCGG
This sequence comes from Micromonospora sp. NPDC049257, assembly GCF_040678915.1. Lineage (NCBI taxonomy): Bacteria > Bacillati > Actinomycetota > Actinomycetes > Micromonosporales > Micromonosporaceae > Micromonospora > Micromonospora sp. NPDC049257. The sequence continues at coordinate 62,904 of NZ_JBFAQU010000009.1, read as the reverse complement.
CCGCGGCCGCCGCGGCCCTCCCCGACGCCGAGGCGATGAGCGTCGCGCGCCTGCTCGACCACCCCGACGTGCAGACGGTGCTCAACCTCACCATCCCCGCCGCCCACGTGGAGGTCTCGCTCGCCGCGATCGACGCCGGCAGGCACGTGTACGTCGAGAAACCGCTCGCCGTGGAGCTACCGCAGGGCCGCACGGTCCTCGACCGGGCCGCCTCGGCCGGGGTGCGGGTCGGCTGCGCGCCCGACACCGTCCTGGGCACCGGCACCCAGACGGCCCGCGCGGCGATCGACGGCGGGCTGATCGGGCGTCCGCTGGCCGCCTCGGCCGTCATGGTCACCCCCGGGCACGAGCGGTGGCACCCCCACCCCGACTTCTACTACGCCCCGGGTGGCGGCCCGTTGCTGGACATGGGCCCCTACTACCTGTCGGCGCTGATCCACCTGCTCGGTCCGGTGCGCGCGGTGACCGGGGCGGCCAGCCGGCTGCGCCCGGAACGGGTCATCGGCAACGGCCCGCGCCTCGGCGAGCGCGTCCCCGTCCTGGTGGACACCCACGTGTCGGGCGTGCTCGAACACGACAGCGGGGTGCTGTCCACCATCACCACCAGTTTCGAGGGGGTGACCACGACGGCCGCGCCGATCGAGGTGCACGGGGAGAGCGGCACCCTCGCCGTACCCGACCCGAACTACTTCGACGGCGAGGTCCGGCTGTGCCCGCTCGGCGGCGACGGCTGGCAGGTGCTCGCCCCGTCGGCGGGTTACCAGGCCGGTACCCGGGGCCTCGGGCTGATCGACGCGGTCCGGGCCGACGCCACCCGGGCCCCCCGGGCGGGCGGTGACCTGGCGTTGCACGTCCTCGACACGATGACCGGGCTGCTGCGGTCGGCGGCCGAGGGCCGGCGGATCGCACTGGGCACGACGGTGCGGCGACCCCACCCCGTGCCGCTCACCGCAGCCGAGGACTGGCAGGGCCGTGCGGGGACGACAGGAGGCGGCGCGGGCTCCCGCTGACCCGCACCGCCCCGACCCACCTCCACCGTCCGGGTGTCCGACCTGGACGAAAGGCCAATTCCATGTGCGTCGGGCGGCGTCACCTGCGTAGAACGGAGACATGGCCGACGAGGTGACCGTTCCGCTGCTGCCCTGTGCCTCCATCGACGACACCCTCGCCTTCTACGAGGCGCTCGGTTTCCACACCACCTACCGGCAACGCCGACCCAACCCGTACGTGGTCGTCCAATGGGAGGACCTGTGCCTGCACTTCTTCGAGCTCGCCGGCTTCGACCCGGAGCAGTCGTACGGCTCGTGCCTGGTCGTCACCCCCGACATCGAGGGCATGCACCGGGCGTTCGCCGCCGGACTGCGCGCCGCCTACGGCAGGGTGCCGGTGTCGGGCCGGCCCCGGATGACCCGGCCCCGGGCGCGTCGTAACGCCGACGGGGTGACGGGGTTCAGCATCGTCGACCCGGGCGGCAACTGGGTCCGTGTCGTCCACCGGGGTGGCGCTTCGTCGGCGCCGCCCGTCGGTCGGCTGGCCCGGGCGTTGGCCGACGCCGTGGTGCAGGCCGACTCGCGGGGTGACCTGCGTCAGGCCGTCCGGATCCTCGACGGCGCCCTGACCCGCCACGGCGCGGCTGACGATCCGGTCGTCCACGTGGAGGCCCTGGTCTACCGTGCGGAACTGGCGCTGGGCCTGGACGACCCGGCGACCGCGGCCGAGCTGTTGGACCGCGCCGGTCGGGTGGTGCTCACCGCCGACGAGGCGCGACGGACCGCGTCCGCCCGGGAGAACGCCGCCGCGCTGGCAGCCACCCTGGGTTAGCTAGCCGTCGGACAGGTCCCGGGCGAGGCAGACGGTGCCGTCCGGGCTGGCCACCGGCACCGGTCGGTAGCCCATCCGCTGGTAGAGGTCGATGTTGCGCCGGCTCCGGACGCCGGTGAACAGCAGCATGCGGCGGCACTGCGGCCCGGCGGTCGCCTCGGCGGCGCGCAGCAGCCACCGGCCCAGCCCCCGACCGCGCAGGTCGGGTACGACGGCGAGCCGCCCGAGGTGGCAGTCGGTGCCGTCGGTGCGGGTCCGCACCATGCCCAGCAGCCGACCGTCGCGCCAGAGGCCGATCGTGTGCCAGTCCGCCAGCCACTGCCGCACCTCCGGCACCGACTCGTGCAGCGGGGGGATGGCCAGGGTGTCGTTGACCAGTGCCTCCTCCGTCCAGCAGCACCGTTGCAGCACGGTGACCTCGGGCGCGTCGTCACCGGTCAGCCGTCGGGCGTAGGAGCCGGGTAGCGGGCCGGGGGTGGCCCGGTCGCGTTCGCGCATCGGCCGCAGGGCGTGGGCGAGCCGGACCACCTCGTCCAGCAGGGCGGCACCGGCCGCATCGCGGTCGGCGTCGGGCCGCAGCCGGCCGTCGCGTACGGCGTCGCTGATGCGGACGGCGACCGTGGTGCCCGTCGGGACCATGCGCAGGGCGGTCACCACCTGCTTGGCGTGCTCGACGGCGCGGGTGCCGGCCGAGGTGTGGCCGTAGCTGACGAAACCGATCGGCTTCCACGCCCACTCGACGGCGAGGTAGTCCAGCGCGTTCTTCAGCGTCGCCGGCATCCCGTGGTTGTACTCCGGGGTGACGGCGACGAATCCGTCCGCCGCGTCGACTGTCGCGCTCCACCGGCGGGTGTGGTCGTGCCGGTGGACGCCCGACGACGGTGATTCCTCCTCGTCGAGGAACGGCAGGTCAAGCTCGCCGAGCGCCACCGGGACCACCTCGACGTCGAGTGCCGCAGCCCGGGGGGTGACCGCGTCGAGCAGCCACCGGCTCACGGCGGGACCGAGTGCGCCGGGACGGGTGGCGCAGGTCAGCGCGAGGATACGGAGCGGTTTCGTTGACATGGAAACGAAGGCTAGATGCTAGATTGATTACATGTCAACAAAGTCGGGGTCGGTGCGGTGGCTGACGCCCGCCGAGGAACGCGCCTGGCGGGCCCTGCGACGCGTGATGGTCGCCGTCCAGGCCGGCACCGCGCACGACCTGGCGGCGATCGGCCTGTCCGAGGCCGACTACGAGGTGCTGAGCACCCTGTCGGAACAGCCAGCGCAGACCAGCACCCTCGGCGTGCAGGCCGACAAGATGGGCTGGTCGCGCAGCCGGCTGTCCCGGCACGCCAGCCGGATGGAAGCGCGCGGACTGCTGCGCCGCGCACCGGACCCGGCCGACGGACGTGGTTGCCTGCTCGTGCTGACCGGGCCGGGGATGACCGCCCTGCGCGACGCCGCACCGGTCCACGTCGAGTCGGTACGGCGGCACCTCGTCGACCGGCTCACCCCGCAGGACTTCGCCGCCCTGGAACGGATCGCCGGTCGACTGGCGCAGCCCCGGCCCGACGACGACCCCGACGGACCACCGCCCGCTCGACACCCCCCGGCATGACCACCCGCCCGGGTCGGCATCGTCCGTCGTGGACCCCACGCCGCGTCCGGAGCAGTGCCGGGCCCACGCTCACTTGACGACGTGAAACTCAGGGTGGGCGATCCAGGCGGTCATCGCCGGCGCGTCAAGATAGACGGCATCGCCGACGCGGACGCAGCGGCCCGCGCCGGCAAGGTGCGCAAGCAGCTCCGCCGAGGGTGGAGTGCGGAACTCCACGAACACCCAGCCGTCGGTCCGCCGTGCCACCCGCTCGGCGACGCGGGCCAGGGCGGGCCGCCCGGCGACATCGTTGACGAGGATGTGCAGCACGACGTCACAGCGCATGACGGCACCGGCCACCCGCGCAAGCAACTCGAGCTCGGCGGCGTCGACCTCGCGGTCCGGTGCCTGAAGGTCGTATCCGTAGGGCAGACCCCCGGCGGACAGCCAGTAGTCGGGGTCGGGTTCGTACCGGACGAGGCCCTCGGCCGCCATCTCCTCCAGCAGGACCGGCTCGACACACCCGGCGGTGCACGGACTCAGCACGCTCAACGCCGTCCCACCCACGGCGTGCAGTAGACAGCATCCGGCCGGGCTACCGCCACCCGGCACCGCAACGTCCGCGGCACGCCGTCGTCCGAGGCATCCGCACACCGGGCACCTCCCGACCACGAGGACGGTCCCGGGACGCCTGCGCTAGATCGGGAAGCGCCCGTGCCGCCAGTGCCAGTGGCCGCCGGCGGCCAGGTGGTCGATGATCGCGCGTTGCAGCACCGTGCGCCGGGGCAGTTGGTCGAGCGGCGTGCTGAGCGTACGGAAGGCGAACCGGCGCACCTCGACGTCGGCGTCCGGCCCGTCGGCCGGCACGTAGGGGAGCAACTCGAACCGGCGCTGGAACCGGATGATGTTGGAATCCTCGGGCAGGTAGTCGCGCAACTGCGGGTCGAGCAGCCAGGAGCCGCAGGAGAACGCGGTGTGGTGCTCGTCGGGGAAGTGCCGGGGAAAGAACTCGCGGGCCGCGTCGAGCGACGCGTCGACCGCCTCCGGGCTCATCGGCCCCGCATCGGGGACGTGCAGGCCGATTGTCGTGCCGGACCGCTCGTGCTGGAGCCGGCCCAGCTCGTAGAGGCCGCCCCGGACGTGCAGGGTGAGCCAGCTCTGCATGACCGGCCAGCCCTCGCCGCGCATCCGCCTGTCGATCGCCAGGTTACGACCCAGGTCGGCGAGGGTCGCCCAGGTGACGGACCCGGCGACGCCGTGCTCGCGGTGGAACCCGCGGACCACGTCGACCAGGGCGAGGTAGGCGTATACGTAGAGGTGCCGCCAGGCGGGCCCCCGGTCGCGGGGCAGCTCCGGGCCGGGCGACAGCCACTCGTGCCCGCCGAGGTCGGCGCGGACCAGGGCGGTCGAACGGTCCAGCAGCCAGCGCAGCTCCGGCGTCCACAACGGAGAGCCGGGGTCCGGCCAGCCGGCCATGATCTCGGCTGCGTCGTCCGGTCGTACCGCCAGCCGGTCGAGGATCGGGGGCGCGTCGGCCTTGGCGGGCAGCGGGGCCGCCGGCCGGTCACCGGCGAGCCGGTGCACCCGCTCGACCTCCGCGACGGGCACCCCGAGTCGGGCGGCGGTGTCGTCCAGGTCCACCGGCTGATCCTACCGGCCGGCCGTCGGGCGACGACCGCGAGCGGGAGCGCGAAGACGGCCGCCGTCAGCCAGGCGTACGGCTGCCAGTGGTGGTGGGGCGCGCACGGTCGGCACCGCGCGGAGGCCGCCGACTGATCCCCGCGACACCGGCCGTTCCCACCCTCACCTGTTGCCGTTCCCGGCGGGCCGGGTCCGGCGGGAGCGGGCGGTGGCGGCCACGAGCAGGGTCGTCACGAGGGCGCCGACGGTGGTCAGGCCGGCCACCCGTGCCGAGCGGGACGGCCCGGGGACGGTGGGCACGTCGACCGGCCCCGCCGGGACCGGCACCGGCGGGCCGGCCTGACGGGGGGCGAGCGCGGCGACCGCCGCGTACGCGTCGAGTGTCCCACCGCCGACGCCCGGGTCCGGCCCGCCGCCCGGTGGGGGGATCGCGGTCCGTTCCAGGCGGGCGCGGACCTCGGCCTGGGACAGCTCCGGGTGGTACGACCGGACCAGCGCGGCGACCCCGGCGACGTAGGCGGCGGCCACGGCCGCGCCACCGACGGTGTAGTGGCCGGACCCGCGCGGGGCGACGCCCAGCCCGGCTCCCGGGGCGGCGAGGTCGGTGCCCGCGCCGGCCGCCACCGGACCGGACCCCCCGTCGACACCGACCGCGTTCACCGCCAGCACCGCTGCGAACCCGGCGGGATAGCCGACCGGCGGGTCCCCACCGTTGTCCCCACCCCGGTCGGTGACGGCGGCGACCACCAGGATGTCCCGGTCCACCGCGGCCTGCACGGCAGCGGCCAGGTCGGGGGTCGCGGTGGTGACCCCGGTGGCGACGAGGATCACGTCCGCCCCGGCGGTGGTGGCCCGCCGGATGCCGGTGGCGAGCCGGGCCGGGCTGATCCGGCGGTTCGCGTCGGTGATCCGGACCGGCAGGATCCCGGCCTCCGGGGCGAGGCCGGTGGGGCCTTCGCCACTGGCCGGCCGGGCCGCGACGATCCCGGCCAGCGCGGTGCCCCGGCCGGCGCAGTCGCTGTCCGCCCGCCCGCCGGTGACGTCGACACCCGGTCGTACGGCACCGGCCAGGGCGGGTGCGGCGGCGCTGACGCCGGAGTCCACGACGGCGACCAGCACCCCGGCGCCCCGGGTCAACGGCCAGATGGTCTGCGGGGCGAGCAGGCGCAACGCCCAGGGGGTTTCCCGGGCCGTCACCGGGGACGGCCCGACACAGCCGCCCGCCGTCGTGGGTAGCGGCGGTGGCTCCCCGGCACCGGCGGCCGGGACCGGTGGGGCGACGAGCACCCCGACGGTGACGAGTGCCCCGGCCACGACGGCGCGACCACGACGGCGGCCCGCACCGGTCACGCCAGTGCCCCCGGCTCGCGCAGTGCCCCCGGCTCGCGCGGCACCACCGGTTCCTGTGGTGCCAGCGGTTCCTGCGGCACCAGCGGTTCCTGTGGTGTCATCCGTGCCTGCGGTGCCGCCGGCACCTGCGCAGCGACTGGTGCCGCCGGTTCGTGCCGGACGTCCGGCACGTGCAGGCTCCGCCGTTCGTGGTGCGTCGCCGGCACCGGAAGGACCACTGGTGCGGCGACCTCGACAGTGGCCGGTCCGTGGTGGGTGAGCCGTCGGGCCCGTCTGGCGAACACCCCCACCACCGCCAGCAGGAAGAGCCCGAGCCCGCCGGCCACCAACGCCGGCCAGAGAGCGGAACCGGATCGGGCCGGTGACACCGCCTGGGCCGGGTCGGGGCTGACCGCCGCCAGCGGATCGATCAGGCCCCAGCCGTTCTCCGGGCTCGGACTCGACCGGGTCCCCGGGTCGGCGGTGGCGCTGATCCGACGCGCCACCTGCACGGCGTTCGTCCCGGGCCGCGCCGAGCGGACCAGCGCGGCCACCCCGGCGACATAGGCCACGGCGTACTCGGTGCCGGTACGGGCCCGGGGGGCGGGGTCACCGACACCGAGCGTCGCCACGTCGAGGCCGGGCGCGGTGACGTCGACCCCACCAGCCGGGTACGCCAGCACGGGCCGCAGGTCGGGGCCGACCCCGGCGACCCGGAGCAGACCCTCCTGGGCGACGGCCGCGGTGCCGTCGGTGGTGGCCGGGGCGACCACCACCACGTCGTGCGCCACCGCCGAGCGCACGGCCTCCGTCACGGCCGGGTCGGTGAGTCTGGCGTACCCGCCCAGTGCGATCACTGTCGCGCCGGCCGAGACGGCGACCTCGATCCCGAGGGCGGTTCGTGACGGATCGGCGCCGGTGCCGTCGGCGACGATCCGGACCGGCAGGATGGCCGCCTCCGGGGCCACGCCGACCGCCGGCGGTGCGGGCGAGCCGGCACCGGAGTCCGCCCCGATCACGCTCGCCATCGCGGTGCCCGTACCCAGGCAGTCGGTGTCGGCGCGGGCCTTGCCGGTGATGACGTCCGACCCGGGCGCCACCCGCCCGGCCAGGGCCGCAAGCTCGCCGTCGACGCCGGAGTCGACCACCGCCACCAGCGCCCCGGCCCCCGTGCCGTGCTCCCAGGCGCGTGCCGTGGAGAGTTTCGTGGCGGCCCAGTTCGACCCGCCGCCGCCGGAGATGGCAGCGGCACACGTCGGGGTGCCCGCCCGGGGAACAGGCCGGGCCGGTGCCGCCTTCGGCGGGTCCGTCGGCAGCAGACCGTAGCGGACCTCGTCGCCGAAGGCGTCCCAGGGCAGCACCAGCAACCATCCGGCGACCAACTGCTGCCCGACGGCGGTGAGCCGCCCGCCGTCGGGTTGACGGCGGCCCTCGTTGAGCCGGTAGATCTCGTCGGCCCGGTCGGGGTCGGCCAGGAACCGGGCAGCCACCCCGGCCAGGTTCGTCACCGCGCCCTCCGACCCCGTGCTCTCCGACCCCGCGCCCACCGGGTAGTACTTCACATAGGTCGGGGGCGGCGGTGGGGCCGCCCGGACCGGGGTGAGGGGGGCGATCACCAGCACGCCGGTCGCCACGAGGCAACCCAGCGAACGGGCCCAGGAAAGCAGCAACCGGGTCATGCACCGTCTCCTCGTCGTGGGTGGGCAGCGGTCGGCGTGACGCCCCGGACCGGAGGTGCCGTGGACGCGGCCCCCCGGGCCCACAACGGTGCGCGACCGGTCACGGTTCACCACGCTCGACGGGAAAACCGCCCTCGCGGGCCGAGCGACCTCCGCTGCCCGGGACGACGGCACCGACGAGCTCGGCGACAGCAGCGGGGGCGGTGGTCGGCCGGACGGTCACCGCCCAGCGGGCCCGCAGCGCCCGGCCGACGACGACCGGCACCAGCCGGTGCCCGGTCAGGGTGGCGATCCGGTGGGCGAAGGTCAGTTCCGGGCCGGACAGGGCGGCCATGCACAACACCCCGGGGCCGTCCGGCAGATCCGCCTCGTCGGTGGGGAAAGCCGCCCGGTGTGCCCAGCCTTCGGGCAGGTCCGGTCCGAACAGGTCGCCGACCACGGTGACCGTGTGCCCGGCGGCGTACACCTGCTCGGCGAGCGTCCGCGCCCGCTGCCGGGCGGCCCCGCCCGGGCCGGTCACGGTGAACACGTCCGGGGTGCCGGCCAGGTCGATCCAGAGCGCCCAGCCCCGCCGGTGGCCCAGCCGGACCGGCAGCCGCATCGACGGCGGGGGTTGTGTCGGGAGCTGCCAGGCGTAGTGCGGCCGGCCGCCCGGTGCGCCCCCGGGCACCCGGACCGCGAGGGTGCCCGAGGGTGAGGTCACCTCGGTGTCGAGGTCGTCGGCCACGCAGGGCGGGGGCTGCGGGATCACGGCGGCGACGGGCACCGGGCCGGGCCGGTGCACCGGATCCGCCGGTGCCGGCCGACCCGCCCGTTGCGGCGGACCCTCCGGCAGAGGTGCGACGACCACGACGGTGGGCACCCCCTCGGCGGGCGGATCGACCTCGGCGGGCGGATCGACCTCGGCGGGCGGATCGACCTCGATGGGTGGGTCGACCTCGACGGCCGGTGGTGGAGACGCCACCCGGCCCGCGTCGAGGGCGAGCGGCGGGGGCCGTCCGGGCAGGGCACGCCGCCGGACCGGCCGGCGCAGCAGGGTGGCGACGAGCAGGGCGACGGCGGCGAGGCCGGCGAGCCCGACCAGTCGACCGTGCTGCCCGGGGTCGGCAGTCTCCGGTGGTGCGGGGGCGGCCCCGCCGGTCGGCGGGAGCGGACCGGTGCGTACGCCCGTCCCCCGCGCGTCGGGCGGCAGCGCCAGCACCCAGCCGGGGCGCAGCTCGGCCGGGTCGGTGAGCCGCCCCCCGTCGGGCTGCCGGCGGCCCCGGTTCAACTCGAAGATCTCCCGGTACCGGTTGCCGTCGCCGAGGGTGTTGGCCGCGATCTGGTAGAGGTACTCCCGCTGGCCGGCCACCGGTGGCCCCACCACGTAGTACCGCCCGGCCGGTGTCGCGCTGGCGGGCGTCGGACCGTTCGGGGTCGCGCTGGCCGGCGTCGGGCCGGCCGACGCCGCACCGGCTGCGGCGGGACCGGCGGTGAGGGTGAGGGCGGCCAGGACCGCCACCACCGGCAGGAGTGTGCCGAGCCACCCGTGGTGGGTGGCGTGCCGGGTCGCCTGTTGCTCCGGTGGTCGCCCGCCACCGGGGGCGGTCGGGATGTGCACGGTTCCCTCCTCCGTCCGCACCGGGGGAGCCCTTCCCCGGCCGGTGCCTACAACGGCGGCGACCGGCGATCTGTTCAGCACGGGTTCCCGCCATCCGTGGGGGTTGGTCGAATCGCAATCGACCGGACATCGGGGGCGCGAGCAGGACGCCGTAGCCTGGGCGGGCCACGACGACGCTGGGAGGTAGCGCTGTCCCGCCCGCTTGCGGTGACCGGACGCCACCGGGTCCGGTGGCCCCGCCCACTGCCCGCAGTGCTGCTGTGCTGGCTCGGCCTCCTGGCCTCCACGATGGTCCCGGCGGTGCCGGCGGCGGCCGTGCCCGCACCCACCACCGCCCCGCCGGACCTGCCCGGTGGGGCCGTCGCACCTAACGGCTTCGTGAAGTACGTGGTGGTCGGCGCGGCGCAGGGGAGGGTCGAACACCTCTGGGAGGTCGCGCTGCGGGTCCTCGGCGACGCGGAGCGTTACCTGGAGATCTTCGCGCTGAACAAGGGGCGCGTCCAGCCGGACGGCGTGCCGGTCACCGATCCGGCGGTGCTGCGGCGGGGCTGGCTGCTGGTGGTGCCGTGGGACGCGGTCGGTGCCGAGGTCAGCTACGGTCCGTTGCCGGTGTTCACCCCGGCCAGCCCGACGGCGTCGCGCCGCCCCCGACCGACCGTACCGCCGGCCAGCGAGGTGGTCTGCACGGTGGCCCCGGGCCGGCGGATCGGCGGGGTGCCCTGGGCGCAGTTGCGGCTGACCCCGGAGGTGGCCTGGACCCGGGGTCGGGGGGCGAACGTCACGGTCGCCGTCCTCGACTCCGGGGTGGACGGTGCCCTGCCGGCCCTCGACGGCCGGGTGCGGCCCGGGGCGGACGCCACCGTGGACCCCACCGACGGTTCCCGGGGAGACCGGGACTGCACGGGCCACGGCACCGCGATGGCCGGCATCGTCGCCGCCAGCCGGCAGCGGGGCACCGACTTCGTCGGCCTCGCCCCGGAGGCGACCATCGTGCCGGTCCGGATCGGCCGGTCCGCCGGGACGGCCGACTCGGCCAGCCTGGTGACCGCACTGCGGGTGGCGACGGCGGCAGGTGCGGGGGTGGCCCTGATCGGCGCGTCGGTGGACACCACCGACAAGCGGGTGGTGGCGGCGCTGCGCACGGCGGTCGCCCGGGGTACCACCGTGGTGGTGGCGGCCCGGGCGGCGACGGCCCCCGCGGGCACCACCCTGCCGGAGGGGGTGCTGCGGGTCGGCGCGGTGGGCCCGGACGACCGGTTGGCCGAGGTCTACCGGTCGGGCGAGGTCGACGTGGTGGCACCGGGGGTGGACGTGGTGAGCCTCGGCATCGGTTCGGGGGAGGTGCAGGGCACGGGTACGGACTACGCCGTCGCCTTCGTCGCCGGTCTGGTGGCCCTGGTCCGGGCCAGCGAGCCCCGGCTGGATGCCGTCGCGGCGGCGGCCCGGGTCAGGGCCACGGCCGACGGGGCCTCGACGGCGGCGGGCCGACCCGACCCGTGGTACGGCTGGGGCATGATCAATCCGGCGGCGGCGGTGAACGCGACACTGGCCGGCCCCGCCACCACCGTGGAACGCAGGAGCCCTGCCGGTGCGATCGCCGTGCTGGCAACGATCCTCACGCTCGCCACCCTCACCGTCGGCCTGCGTCGGCGCCGCCGCCACTGACCCCGGGATCAGGCTCGACGTATGCGGTCTGGATCACGCGGTGTCCCCGACGGGTGAGCACCATCGCCCGCCCCGGCGGCAGGTGCCGACCCTTCACCCCGCCCAGCAGCGGCCCCTCCGTGGGTGGGCAGGACAGCGCCAGGTCCGGGCTGCTGGCCTCCTGGAGCCGCCGCAGCAACGGGTCCATCGACATCCGCATCAGGTTCGCGGTGCCCCGGACGACCACCACGTGCAACCCGATGTCGACGCCGTGCGGGACGTACGGGATCAGTGGTTGCAGGGGGTTGTCCTGCCCGGCGAGCATCTCGAAGTCGTCGACCAGGACGAACAGCCGGGGCCCGGTCCACCAGTCGCGGCGGCGCAGCTGCTCGGGGCTGACGTCCTTACCCGGCAGCCGGCCCTTGAGCCCCACCACCGCGTCGGCGACGGTCTCCCGGGTGGAGTCCGTCGAGACCGAGTAGCCGAGGCGGTACTCGGCCGGGACCGAGTCGAACAGTTGCCGCCGGTAGTCGACGATCAGGATCCGGGCCTCGGCCGGGCTGAACCTGCCGACGATCAGGCGGGCCAGGTGCCGCAGCAGGTTGGTCTTGCCGCTCTGGCTGTCACCGAGCCCGGTCAGGTGCGGCAGCTCTGAGAAGTCGTGCCAGTACGGCTTCAGGTCGGCCTCGTCCAAGCCGAGCGGCACCCACAGGTCACCCTCGGCCGGCGGCAGCTCGGCGGCGGGCAGCACCGCCGGCAGGGTCCGCACCGGCGTCGCCACCGGCCCGGACCAGAACTCGGCGACCGTACCGGCGAGTTCCCGTGCCCCGTCGGCCGTGCTGTCCGGGTCCGGGTTGCCGTCGATGCGCGGCAGGGCCCCCAGGAAGTGCAGCTTCTCCGGGGTGAGGCCGTGCCCCGGTGCACGCGGCACGGTCGCCGCCAGCCGCAGGTCGATGGCGGAGTCCACGGCGTCGCCGAGGCGCAGCTCCAGCTTGATGCCGAGCTGGTCACGCATGCTGTGGTGCACCTCCGACCAGCGGGCCGCGCTGACGATCAGGTGGACGCCGAAGTTGAGCCCCCGGGCGGCGATCTGCCGCAGCGCCACCTCCAACGCCTCGAACTCCTGCCGCAACGTGAACCAGCCGTCGACCACCAGGAACACGTCGCCGTACGGGTCGTCGGCGACCCGGCCGTCGGCCCGCAGCTGCCGGTAGGTCTGGATGCTGTCGATGCCCTGCTCGGTGAAGCGCCGCTCCCGCTGGTTGATCAGGCCGGTGACCTCGGCGACGGTCCGGCCGACCCGGTCGGTGTCGAGCCGACCCGCGACACTGCCCACGTGCGGCAGCCCGGCGACGGTGCCCAGCGTGCCGCCGCCGAAGTCCAGGCAGTAGAACTGCACCTCGGTGGGGCGGTGGGTGAGCGCCAGCGCGCAGATCAGCGTACGGATCAGGGTGCTCTTGCCGCTGCGGGTGCCGCCCGCGACCCCGATGTGCCCACCCACCCCGGACAGGTCCACGGTGAGCAGGTCACGCAGCTGCTCGTAGGGCTTGTCGATGAAGCCGAGCGGGACCACCAGCCGGCCGTTGCCGGGCCAGTCCGTGGCGACCAGCCCGAGGTCGGGATCGGGGGCCAGGGCCGGCAGCAGACTGTCCAGGGTGGGGGAGTCGGCCAGCGGCGGCAACCAGACCTGGTGGGCCGGCGGCCCGGAGTCGACCAGCTGGTCGGTGACGATCGCGAAGACACTGCGCGCGGCGGGCGCGTCGGGCACGGGCGGCCCGTCCGGGTCGGTCGGCGGATCGGCAGGAGCCGGCGGGGTCGGGTTCTCCGCCGGTACGAGGTCCAGCCGGTAGGGCACCACCTGCCGCTGGACCACGTCCTGGCGGACCCGGGCCCGGCGGGGGCGGTACTCCCCGGAGACGTACGCGGCCTTGAACCGGAGCAGGGTCGACACGTCCATCCGCAGGTAGCCGTTGCCCGGGGCGGCCGGCAACTCGTAGGCGTCGGGCACCCCGATCACCGAGCGGGACTCCATCGCGGAGAAGGTCCGCAACCCGATCCGGTACGACAGGTGCGACTCCAACTGCCCGATCCGGCCGTCGTCGACGCGCTGGCTGGCCAGCAGCAGGTGCACGGCCAGCGACCGGCCGAGCCGGCCGATCATGACGAACAGGTCGATGAAGTCCCGGTGCGCGGCGAGCAGCTCGGAGAACTCGTCGACGACCACGAAGAGGGTGGGCAGCGGGTCGAGCGGGGCACCACCGGCGCGCGCCTTCTCGTAGTCCAGCACCGAGCTGAAGCCACCGGCGGCCCGCAGCAGCTCCTGTCGGCGTACCAGCTCGCCGTGCAGGGCGTCGCGCATCCGCCCGACCAGTGCCGCCTCGTCGGCCAGGTTGGTGATCACCGCGGAGGTGTGCGGCAGTCGGTCCAGGCCGAGGAAGGTGGCGCCGCCCTTGAAGTCGACCAGGACCAGGTTGAGCGTCTCCGAGGAGTGCGTCACGGCCAGCGCCAGCACCAGCGTACGCAGCAGCTCGCTCTTGCCCGAGCCGGTCGCGCCGATCAGCATGCCGTGCGGACCCATGCCACCCCGGGCGGACTCCTTGATGTCCAGCTCGACCGGGGTGCCGGTGGCGTCGACCCCGATCGGCACCCGCAGCCGCTCGTCGGGGCCGCGCCGCTCGCGTAGCGCGGCCAGCTCCAACCGTTCCAGGTCGGGGATACGCAGCAACGTGCCGAGGTCGAAGTCGGCCTTCATCGGCTCGGGGGCCAGCTCGGTGGCGACGGCCAGCCGGTAGGGCGACAGCAGCCGGGCCACCGACCGGGCCGACGCCGGACCGAGCAGGTCGGGGGCGGCGAGCACCTGCCGGGTCTCCTGGCCCACCCGGTCGCGCCCGAGCATGGTCAGCGTGCCGTCGGCGACCTCCAGGTTGATGATGCCCTTCCCGGTCGCCACCGGCGGGTCGTCGAGGTCGACGAAGACCGCGTTGCGGTAGCCGCCGGTGGTCAGCCGGTGACCGGTTGGCACCCGGCCGCCGTCGCGGATCACCACCACGTACGGCTCGTCCCGGTCGGGGGTGGCGCCCGCCTCGTAGCGGGGGCGGCCGGTGAACTCGGCGCCGAGCAGCCGTTCGAGGCGTTCGATGCCGTCGGCGGCCAGCCGGAGCCCACCGGCGGCGTCCTGCTCGGCGGGGTGCTGGGCGTGCGGCAGCCACTTGACCCACTCCCACGCCGCCGACCCGTCCGGGTCGACGCAGAGCGCCACCCGCACCTCCTCGGGCGCGTGCAGTGCGGCGAGCTGGGTGAGCAGGGCCCGCAGCAACGCCCGCGCCGCCGCCCGGTCCCCGGTCACCCGGATCTCGGCGAAGCCCGGCAGGAACAACGCCACCGGCTGGTCGGGCAGGGTGCTGTAGGCCCGGATGAACCGGCGCAGCGCCTTCGCGGCGACCGGTTCGAGATCCTCCACCGGTTTGGTCTGCATCGGCGCGATCCGGACCGCCAACCGTTGCTCACCGGTGCCGACCCGGATCTCCAGGAAGTCCGGGTGGGTGGGGCGGCGCTCCCAGCGGCGGGTGGTCATCGCCAGCGACCACAACGACGCCGGGTCGGGGTGCCGCCACAGGCTGGAGTCGCGCTGGTCCTGGGCGAACCGGCGGGCCCGGCGGCGGTGCTGGGCGAGGTAACGCAGGTAGTCGCGGCGGTCACCGCCGTGGCGTTGTTTGCGTTCCCCGCTGCTGGCGATGACCGAGCCGATCATCACCCCGCCCATGGCCACCGCCATCATGCCGGCCATCACCCAGGTCAACGGGCCCCGCGACGGGCCCATGAACATCAGCATCATCACGCCGGTCATCAGCGCCATCGGCAGCACCATCATCGCCTGCCGGGCACCGTTCTGCTGCGGCTCGCTCAGCTCCGGCGGCTCCTGGAGGGTCAACTCGCCGGTGGGCATCTCCGGCCCGCTGCGTCGCGCCGGCCGCCGGAACAGCACCGTACCCATGGTCGTCTCCCTCCACCCGGGGCCGTCGGCCCCCCTCCACAACGGAGCGCGGGCCGTTGCGGGTCGATCCGGTTTCCCGGGGCGACGGCGAAAAGAAAATTCCGCAGAGCCGTTGAACGATCTCCGGGCGGCTGTCGTTGAAGGGGCCGTGACGGGCACCGAGACCGAGCAGATGTGCCGGCTGGTCGTACGCGGACCGAGCCGGCAGATCGAGGTGGCCGTGCCGGTCGGGGTGGTCGTCGCCGACCTGTTGCCGGCGCTGCTGCACCACCTCGGCGACGGGTTGGCCGACACGGGGTTGAGCCACGGCGGGTGGGTCCTGCAACGTGCCGGCTCACCCCCGCTGGACGAGGAGAGCACCGTCACCGCGCTCGACCTGCGCGACGGTGACCTGGTCCACCTGCGTCCGCGCGCCGACCAGTTGCCCGAGGTCGACTTCGACGACCTCGTCGACGGGATGGCGACGGGGGTGCGGGACCGGCCCGGCCGGTGGCGTCCCGAGCTGATCCGCCCGGTGGTGCTGGCGCTGGCCGGTCTGCTGCTCGGCGTCGGCCTGGTGGCCCTGCTCATGCCGGGACCGGTGCTGCTGCGGGCGGTGGCGGCGCTGGCGGTGGCGACGGTGGCGCTGGGTGGCGGTGCCGCGGTGGTCCGGGCCGGCGGGGAGCGCGGGTTCGGCGTGTTGCTGGCCGTCGCCGCCACCGGCTACGCCGGTCTGGCCGGGCTGGTGCTGCCCGGTGACGGCGCGGCCGTCGGGCCGGGGCTGACCGGGCCGCAGGTGCTGGGCGGGACCGCGACCGGGGCGGCGGTGGCGGTGCTCGCCGCCGTACTGCTCGGCGCGGCCACCCCGGTCTTCGTCGCCGGGTCCACCGCGCTGCTGCTGGGCGTGCTCGGCGGGGCCGTCGCCACGGTGGGTGGGCGCACCGGGCCGCAGGCGGGCGCGGTGGTGGCGGTGGCCGCGACCGCGCTGGTGCTGATGGTGCCCCTGTTCGCGTTCCGCCTCGCCGGGCTGCGCCTCGCCCCGTTGCCGACCCGACCCGAACACCTCCAGGAGGACATCGACCCGGAACCGGCCGGCCCTCTGATGGACCGGGCGCGGGCCGTCGACCGGTTGATGACCGCCCTGTACGCCGGGCTGGCGGCGGCCACCGCCGTGGCGCTGCTGTCGGTGGCGTACCGGGCGGGCTGGGCGGAGACGACCCTGGTGCTGCTGGTCGCGCTGGTCTGGTCGCTCAACGCCCGACCGATGACCAGCGCCTGGCACCGACTGACCCAGGCGGTGCCCGCGCTGGTCGGACCCACCGCGGTCGCCGTGCAGGCCCTGGCCGGTGCGGGACCGCTGGGGCGGGTGGTGGCGCTCGGGGTGCTGCCGGTCGCCGTACCGGCGCTGCTGCTGGCCGGTCGGAGCCTCACCGGGCGGCGGCTGACGCCGTACTGGGGGCGGGTCGGGGACCTGACCCTGACCGCGGCGGCGGTGGCCCTGCTGCCGATCGGCCTCGCCGTCCTGCACGTGTACGACTACTTCCGGGCGATCGGGGGCTGACGTCGTGCAGTCCCGACGTGACCAGGTGCAGGCGCAGTCGCACCTGCTGGGCCGGCTCACCGCCGCACTGGTGGCCGGCGAACCGGACGGCCTGGAGACGCCGCACCGGCGTACCACCGTCGGGCTGCTCGCCGGGGTCCTGGTCGCCGCACTGGTGATGGGCGGCTTCACCCTGTACGGCTTCTTCTCCCCCGGTGGGGCCACCGCCTGGCGCAAGGCCGGATCGCTGGTGGTGGAGAAGGAGACCGGCTCGCGCTACCTCTACCTGGGCGGGCGGCTGCGCCCGGTGCTCAACTACGCCTCGGCCCGGCTGCTGCTCGGTGAGGAACTCGCCGTCGTCACCGTGTCGGCGAAGTCGCTGCGCGGGGTGGCGCACGGGCAGCCGCTGGGCATCGTCGGCGCTCCCGACGTGCTGCCGGCCGGTGGCCTGGCCGGGGTCGGGTGGACCGCGTGCGCGCCCAGCGCCACGGATCTGGCCGGCACCGAGACGACGGCGTTGACCCTGTCCGTCGCCCCGGCGGCCGATGGGACCCCGTTGGCCGCCGACCGGGCGGTGCTGGTCCGGCCCGCCGGTGACCCGACCGCCGGCTATCTGATCTGGAACGGTCACCGGTTCCGGCTCACCGCGCCGTGGCTGCCGGCGGTGCTGGGCCACGACGGGCCGCCGGTCACCGTACCGGCGGCCTGGTTGGACCTGATTCCCGCCGGGGTGGACCTGGGGCCGGTCGCGGTGCCGGGGCGCGGGGAGGCCGGGCCGGAGGTGGACGGGCAACCGACCCGGATCGGTCAGCTGTTCACCGCCCGACCGGCCGACGGAGCGGAACGGCACTACCTGCTGCGCCGCGACGGGCTGGCCCGGCTGACCCCCCTGGCGTACGCGCTGCTGGCCGCCGACCCGGCGACCGTCGCCGGGTACGGCGGCCGTGCGGTGGTCCCGACCGTGCTGAGTCCGGCGGCACTGGCCCGGCTGCCCCTCGCGGCCCGACCACCCGTGGCCGAGGAACTGCCGGCGGTGGCGCCGGCGGCGGCCTCCCGGGCCGCCGGCCTGGCCTGGTGCCTGCGGTTCGGTGCCGACGGTCGCCCCCGGGTCGTGGCGGCCCGGCCGGTGCCGGCGACCGGCATCGTCCGAGGCGGCGTCGGGGTGACCCGGACGGCGCACACCGCCGACGCGGTGGCGGTCACGCCGGGACGGGGTGGGCTGGTGGTCACCGGTCGCGCCGGACAGCCCGGCACCGGCTACCACCTGGTGACCGACGCCGGGGTGAAGTACCCCCTCGCCGGTGCGGCGGTGGCGGAGCGGCTGGGTTACGCCCCCGCGACCGCGACCGTGGTGTCACCGGACCTGATCGATCTGCTGCCGACCGGACCCGCCCTCGACCCCGCCCGGGTCGTCGGGTGAGACCGGCCGGTCAGCGGAACCGGCGACGCGGAACCGCCGCGGCCGCCCCAACCGGAAGGAGCGCCGATGCCACTCGGCAATGAGGTAGACGAGCAGACTATCCGCAGCACCATCTCGGCGATGAACCAGACCGACGCCCAGTGCGACGCGGCGCAGCGCGCCGTCGACAACACGTCCAGCTTCCTGGACACCCAGTGGCGTGGGGAGGCCAAGACCGCCTTCACCACCTCCATCCAGCAGTGGCTGGAAGGGCTGAGCAAGGTCAAGCAGGGGCTGCTCGACCTGAACACCGCGATGACCTCGCACTACCAGACCAGCGCGCAGGTGGAGCAGGACAACGCCCTCTCCGCGAGCTGGACCTGACCACCGACCGACCCCTCACAAAGGACGACCCATGCCGTCGTACGGACTCAACCCCAACGGTCTGCTGGACAGCTCGGCCGAGTTGCAGGGCGTGACCAACAGCATCCAGAACTCGATCGACGAACTCAACACCGTCGTCCAGACGTACGTCAGCGCCAACTCCGGCGACACCCGGGAGGCGTTCACCGCGGCGCAGGCGAAGTGGAACGCCGGGATCGAGGAGATGCGCCGCGCGCTCGCCGACGCCTCGTCCCGGCTGGACCAGATCCACGACAACTACCGGCTGGGCGACGCGCGGGGTGCCGCGCTGTTCCAGGGCAACGTCTGACCTTCGGTGTGGCGGGCGGTACCGGGCCGCCCGCCCCCCACCTCACGGAACGGAGCACCAGATGCCGATCGTCATCGACGAGCCCTACATCACCCAGCTCGTCGCGAAGCTGAACAGCCTGCGGGACGCGGTCGACACCGCCACCTCCGGGCAGGGCCAGTACGTCTCACAGACGCTTCGTGACCTGGTCGTCTCGGCCGGCACGAACAACTTCGAGCCGGGCAAGACCATCCGCGACCAGCTCAACAAGACCGGCGACACGCTGCTGGCCCGGATGACCACGCACCGGACCACGATGAACAGCCTCGCCGTGGGGCTGACCGAGCTGCTGGCGAACTCGGAGTACATCGAGTCGCTCAACTCGATCACTGCCGAGCGCTTCCTGGAGTTCCTGCCCGGCACCGGCACCGGCACCGGCACCGGCACCCCGCCCAACCCCACCCCGAACCCGACGGCGTGATCCGGTGACCGCGCCGTACCAGGACATGTCCCAGTGGACCTGGGAATCGATGCTCCAGAACGTGTTGGGGGAGGGCCGGGACGGTCCCGACGGCACCGGTGGCACCATGCTGGACCGTAGGTTGGTGGCCGGCCCGGACGTGCGGTGGCTGCGTCTCGTCGACCACCTGGACGACGTGACCGAGTCGTCACAGCCACCCAGCGACGGCGACGTGACCAACCGGATCGACTCGCTCGACGGCAACGAGTTCTTCCTCTACCGGATCAGCTCGGTCGGCTCGGTGCGCGACGGGAAACCCCACTACACCACCCGGACCCAGTTCATCCAGGTGAAGATCGTCTTCAGCGACTCGCAGACCGAGGGGGCGCCCTCCCCGCGCGGCGCCTTCGAGACCTTCTACAAGTCGAGCGAGGGGGCGTTGCAGCGGCTGACCAGCGGCACCAACCCCGTGTTCAGCTGGAAGAGCTTCGCCGACGCCGCCAAGATGCTGCACGACGTGGAGAACAGCCTGATCAGCACCGAGCGGGAGCTGAAGACCATCCTGGACCGGGTCGGCGACGACGCCTCCGGGTTCCAGGGCAACGCCTCCGGCGTGTTCATCGGGGCGGTGGCGAACATGCGTCGGGACGTCCACCGGCTCGCCGTCGACATGAATGCGAACAGCGCCGACCGGGCCTGGTCCGATCAGGTCGACGACGTGGTCGACGACATGACGACCTTCCGTAACAAGATCGCCAGCTCGTTCCGGGAATTCAGCGACCACACGTTCCAGTGGTTCAACGGCTACAACCCGACCACGCTGATCGACTCGTTGAAGAAGATCGTCACCGAGGTCAGGACGGGCAACTTCAGCCAGGTCACGGTCACCCTGCCGGACGCGTACGGCAACGGCACGGTGAACAGCGGCACCTTCAACCTGATGACCGAGGCCGGCTGGCAGAGCGTCGACAACATGATCAAGGGTGCCTGGCTCGGCCAGTTGCGGGAGCTGGACGCCACGATGCGTACCGAGCTGGCGCGGTTGACCACCCGGCTGCGGTCCGTCACCCACCTGGTGAGCGTCATCTCGCCCCCACCGACCACCACCGGCACCACCCCGCCGCCGGGCGGCACCCCCGACCTCAACGGTCCGGATCTGAACGGCGGTGGTGGCCCCGACATCGGCGGTGGCGGTGACCTGGGTATGGGCGGTGGTGGTGACCTGGGCGGTGGCGGTGACCTGGGTATGGGCGGTGGCGGTGACCTGGGTATGGGCGGTGGTGGTGACCTGGGCGGTGGCGGTGACCTGGGTATGGGCGGTGGCGGTGACCTGGGCATGGGTGGTGGCGGTGACCTGGGCGTGGGCGGTGGCGGTGGTGATCTGGGCGTGGGCGGTGGGGGTGACCTCGGCGGGGGGTCCGGCCTCGGTCTCGGTGGCGATCTGGGCCTGGGTGGTGGGTCGGGCGTCGGGAGCGGGACGGGTGGCCTGGGACTCGGTGGCGGCGACCTCGGTGCCGGTGGGTCGGCCGGCGGGCTCGGCGGCACCGACTGGGACGACCTGCTCGGCGGTGGCACGGGCTCCGGCTCGGCCGGTGGCGGCAGCGGTGGTGGGCTCGGTGGTGGGCTCGGCGGCCCCGGCCTGGGCGGCGGTGTCGTCGTTCCCGGCCTGCCCCCCGTGCTGGGTGGGCCGGGCAGCCTGGGTTCCTCCGGCGGTTCGGGTGGCGTGGGCGGGGTCAGGGGCGGCGGGGCGGGTGGCCTCGGCGACGACACCACCAATCCGTCGGCGCAGTTCCCGACCGACGTGGACGGCGTGGACGTCGGCAACCTGGGCGGCGGCTCACCGGCGGGCGAGTCCTCGACCAGCGGGGTGGCCCTCGGCAGCGAACTGGCCGCGTTGCTCGGCGAACCGGCCGGCGTCGGGCCCGGCGGCAGCGGGGCACGGGGCGTCGACTCCGCCGGCTCGGCGGCCGGCGGGTTGCCGATGATGCCGCCGATGGGCGGCATGGGTGGCATGGGTGGGGGCGGTCAACAGGGGGAGAAGGACCGTGAGCGCAAGACCTGGCTGGAAGAGGAAGAGGACGTCTGGGGCACCGACCCGGAGTGCGGGATGGCCGTCATCGGCCGGTCCGGACAGTCCGAGGAGCCGACCGTCACGGTGCCGGCTGCGCCGCGCCGACCCGGTCAGTCGCCCGGCCCCACCCGTACGACGGGACGTCGCCGTGGCTGACCGGCGACCCGGGCGGGTCGCGCGGTGACCGCCCCGAACCCGCAGTACGCCGGCTGGACCTGGGAACGGATGCTCCAGGACGTCCTCAACGAGGGTCGCGACGGCACCGACCAGGGCAGCGGCACGCTGATCGACCGCGACCTGGTCGCCGGCCACGGGGTCTCCTGGGTCCGGTTCGTCGAACGACGGACCCAGGAGCTGGACCGGGGCACCCGCCCCACGGTCGACCCGGGCGACCGGGAGCTGATGGGTTACCGCCGGGTCGGACCCGGGGTGGACGACCCGCAGCGGGACCTCTGGGAGATCGTGCGGGGCCACGTCACCTTCTGGGAGGGGACCGGCGGCCCGCCACCGGCCACCGCGTTCGACAGCTTCTACCGGGCGAGCGTCAACGCCCTCACCCGGTTGTACGCCGGCACCAACGGCTGGTTCAGCGAACGCAGCTTCACCGACGCCGGCAACCTGCTGTGGCGGGTCGAGCAGACGCTGCTCACCACCGCCGCCGAGCTGCGGGTGCTGCGCGACGGGATCAGCGGGGCCGGTTCCGGGTTCGAGGGCTCGGCCTCGGCGGTCTTCGTGGCGGCCCTGAACACCCTGCACGCCGACATCGACCGGCTCACCCGGGACATGAACGCCACCAACGAGGCCAACGCCTGGTCGGACCGGGTCTTCCGGCAGTCCAACGACCTGCTGATGTTCCGCGAGCGGATCAACGACGCCTGGCGGGAGTTCAGCGACCACACCCACGAGTGGTTCAACACGTACCACCCGACCGCGCTGTTCAGCACGGTCCGCAGCATCCTCGCGCAGGTCGACCAGGGCAGCCTGAACGCGGTCGGAGTCACCATCCCGGACACCTACGGCACCGGGCCGGTCAGCGGCACCTTCGACCTGACCACCGCGGCCGGCTGGACCGCTCTCGACGTGCTGCTGCGCACCGCCTGGCTACGCCAGCTCGTCCGGCTCGACCTGGCGATGCGCGACGCGTTGGCGCAGCTCGTCACCGCGTTGCGGGAGACCAGCGGGATCGTCAACCGGTTCGCGGGCCCGCCCGGCGGCGGTGACCAACCGCCCCCACCACCGGGCACCTCGGACGGCCCCACCGGCGGTCCACCTCCCAACGAGGTGCACTCCACCACCCAGTTCGGCGGCACCGGATTCGACGGGACCGGCGGCGGTGGTGCCGGATTCGACGGGGCCGGTGGCGGCGTACCGGACCTGTCGTCCTCGTTCTCGTCCTTGGGAGCCGGCGGGACGGGCGCCGCTCTGGGCGGCGGCCCGACAGCCATCGGTGCGATCGGCGCGTCGGGCGGGGGCGGGTTTGGCGGGGCGGGTCTGTCGGCGCTCGGTGCGGCGAGCCTGGCCGGCGGCTCCGCAGACCTCAGCGTCCTCGGCACCTCCGGTGTGGCCGGCGACGGCGTCGGCGCGGTCGGTGCCCTGGGGCGTACCGGCGTGGGCGGCTGGGGCGGCGGTGCGCTGGCCGGGGTTGGTGGTCTGGCCGGCGGCGTCGGTCCGGTGATCGGCGGACGGGCCGGCGGTGGCGCTCCGGACGGCGACCGCCGCTCCGGCGGCGCGCTGGGCGACTGGGCCGGCGGCGTCGACATCGGTGACCTGGCGGACGGGCCGGTCGCCCCGCCGTCGCGGGCGGCCGTCGGCGGCTCCGCCGTCGGCCGGGAACTCGCCGCCCTGCTCGCCGGCCCGCTCGGCGGTGCCGGCGGCGCGGGGCTGCCTGCGGGCACCGGGTTGCCCGCAGGCACGGGGCTGCCCGGCGGTGCCGGGTCGTCCGGTGCGGCCGGTGGCCCGGGGTTGTCGGGCACGGCGGGCAGCGGATCCCCGGCACCAGGACAGCTCGGCAGCCGGCCGTTCGGGCCGCCCGTCGTGCCGTCGATCGGCGCACCTGGTGGTCGGGACAGCGACGCGGGCGCCCGCCGCACCACCCGGTTGACCGAGGACGAGCAGGCATGGGGAGCCGACCCGACGTGTACGGCGGCCGTGGTGGGCCGGACCGATCCGCCGAGGCGGCAGCCGGTGGCGACGCCGGTGCAGGCGGAGCAGACCCCCGCCACCGGCCCGGTGGTGCACGGCCGGGAACAGGCGCGCGGCCGGGGTTGACCGCCGTCGGCACGCACGACGGGTCGACCGTCGTGGTGCCCCGCAGCAGACGAACCGCAGAGACAACCGGAGGTGAGGACAGATGTCGAGTCCGTTGTCCAACCAGGTCGAGCAGGCGCTCGCCGAACTCGAACGGCAGAAGGCCGCGATCGACGAGATCCAGGGTGGCCTGCACACCGTCTACAGCACGGTCACCGCGAAGAACCGGGCGGTGGCGGTGACCGTCGACAGTCGGGGAGCGGTCACGGCGATCAAGTTTCCGACCTCGGCGTACCGGACGATGGCCGGTCCGGAGTTGGGGGAGTTGCTGGTCGACACGATCGAGGCGGCCCGGGGCGAGGCGATGGCCCGTACCGTCGCCGCGTTCGAGTCGCTGCTCCCCGCCGGCCTGCCCATGATGGACCTGCTGACCGGCGGGGTCGACCCGGAACACGGCCCGCTGCCGATGGACCAACTGCTCAACGAGATGTTCCGGACGGCCGGGCCGGCCGACGACCCGACGCCGACGCCCCCGGCCGGAGCCCACTGATGCCCCCGGCCGTGGGGCCGATCGGTGCGGACACCGGCCGGCTGACCAACCCGAACTTCGACCCGTTCACCGAGGAACTGGACCGGGTGCAGCGGGCGCTGCGGCGCAGCGACACCGACCATCCCGGACTCGTCGGGGAACCGTACGCGGACATCGACGAGATCGTGGCGAACCTGCCGAAGGCGTCGGTCGGCGCGGACCTCATCCGGCTGCTGGGTGCGGTGCCCCAGGGCTACCAGGAGGACCTGCGGGAACTGGGCCGACTCCTGGCGAGCATGGAGGCGACCAACGCCGACATCTCCGGCGGGGTCAACAGCGGGCGGCACACCTAACGGCCGACAGCACTGCCCGCCCCGGCGGGCAGTGCTCCGGCGCACGGGCCTTCAGTGCTCCGGCAGCCGGGCAGACAGTGCTCCGGCGCGTGGCCGGGCAGTGCCCTGGCGCAACACCTGACAACGGCATGACGACGAGGGGTGGTCTCCGGTGGCGATCGAGGTTTCGGCCGAACTGGCCAACTTCCTGCGGTTCCTGGTCGGCGAGAAGTTCCCGAAGGCCGACGAGACCAACCTCTTCGCCACCGCCGAGGCGCTGCGGCGGGCCGCCGAGCAGGTGGCCACGTCGAGCGAGACGTTCGGCGACGGGGTACGGGCGTACCGGGCCGGGGTGAACGGGCAGGCCGAGGACTCCTTCGTCGACACGATGGAGCGCTACGTCCTGCACAGCCCCGGCTACCTCGGTCTGGTGTCGAAGTACACCAACCGGATGGGGGACAGCTACCGGGGCACCGCCACCGAGGTGCAGTACGCCAAGCTGATGATCATCGCGGCGCTGCTCGCCCTGATGGTGGAACTGCTGACGGCGCTGGCGATCGCCTGGATCAACCCGGGCGCCGCGCTGGCCCGACTGGCGGTCGGCCGGGTGATCATGCGGGTCATCTTCCAGAACGTCACCACCCGGGTCCTGTTCCAGGTGGCCATGGCGCAGGCCGTCGGGATCGGCCTCCAGACGGTGATGGACCGGCTGGTGCAGCTCTACCAGATCCGCAACCACACCCGCGACGGCTGGAACAACGAGCTGACCCGTGCCGCCGCCGAGGTCGGCTCGCTCGGCGGCGCGGTCGGCCTCGGCCTCGGCGGGCTCATGCAGGGGCTGGAGCGGCTGGTCCGGTCGACGAACATCGGCCGGCGGGTCGGGCTGACGGCATCGTCGAACACCCCCGAACCGCACGGCTTCCGGCCGGGTGAGGCGGCCCAGGAGATCGCCAACGAGGGCGTCAGCGAGTGGCTGACCGAGTTCGTCTACAACGGCATGACGACCGGCGAGTGGGACGCCGACGGGGCGGCCGTCATCGCCGGTGCGCTGTCCGGGGTGGCGGGTGTCGCCGGCACCGCCATCGGCCAGCAACTGAACAGGGCCACCGCCGGTGACCGGGACCGTAAGGCGGACCCGTCGGCGTCTACGGACCCGGTGCCGGACGAGCAGTTGCCCGCGTACGACCCGGTCCGCCTGCCGGCGTACGACGAACCACCGTCGTACGCCGAGGCGGTGGCCGCAGTGCCCGAGGCGGGTGCCGGCGGCACCGGCACCGACGGCACGACCCTCGGCGCGATGACGCCCGGTGGGGCGATCCCCGGCGCGATGACGCCCGGCGGGGCGACCCCGGGCGGTGCGGGCCGGGGCGGTGCGGCGGGGGGCGCGGGCTCCGGGGCTGGCGGGACCGGGCCGACGGCCCGTCCGGGTACCGGCGGTGGCGCTGGCGACGCCGGCACGGCCGGGCCCCGGCCGGCCGACGGTGTGTCGACACCGCCGGGAGAGCCGGCCGGGCCCGCGCCGGTGGACCCGGGCGGTCTCACCGCCGGTGACAGCCCCGGCCTGGCGGACCTGTTGACCGCACCCGACCTGTCGGGCGCACCCGGCCCGTCCACCTCCTCGGACCTGTCCGCGGCGCCCGGTGCGTCCGCGCCGGTGGACCTGTCCCCGTCGGCCGGTTCCTGGGCGGGTGCACCGCAGCCGGTCGGCGCACAGGTGCCGGGCGGGTCGGGACCTGCCACCCAACCGCCGGGCACGTCGCCCGGGGCCGGGTCGGGGACGCAGCCAGCAGCCGGATCGCAGCCCGGCGGGCAGCCGGGGGCCGGATCGCAGCCAGCGGCCGGATCGCAGCCCGGCGCGCAGCCAGCGGCCGGGTCGGGGTCCCGGGCGCAGCCGGGGAACGCCTCCGGGCCCGGTGCGTCGTCGGGCGTACCGGCGGCGGGTCCACAGCCGGTGCCGGTGGGTGCGGTGCCCGACGCCACCGGGACGCTGGTCCAGGGCCGTGGGGCCGTCCTGGAGCAGCGGCTGACCGGGGTACTTCCCCCGTACGACGGTACGGCGCTGGACTGTGTGATCCGGCTGGCGGCGGTGGTCGGTGAATTCTCGGCCCTGCCCCGGGTGACCCGGGACGACACGGCGGTCGACCCCGCGCGTCCGGAGCGGGACCTCGCCGCGCAGCTCGGCACCGAGTGGCAGCCGGTCTCCGACTGGGCGCAGGTGCTCGGCCCGGTCCGTGCCGCCGGCCCGAACGCGGTGGCGGCGGTGCTGGTGGAGCCACCGAACGCCCCACGGCACGCCTTCGCCCTGGTCAATGAGGGTGGCGAGCTGTTCTGGGTGGAGACCCAGGCGACCGAGGGCCGACGGGTCCGGCCGGTCGGCGAACCGCCGGAACTGCCGGTGGGCGCCCGGGTCATCGTGCGGGACGGGCAGGGAATTCCGGTGCCGGTGACGCCGGGCGGCACGGCTACCGTGAGTGCCCTGGTGGACCCCGCCAGCACCAGCCGGTACGGCATGTCCCGGCCGGACCCGACACCCCCGGACCCCACCACGACCAGCCAACCCGTCGAGCCGGCGACCGTGCCGACGGTCGAGCCGGCCACCCGGACCGTCCAGGAGCTGCCGGCGGACCTGGTGCGGGTGCCGGCCAACGGGCGGTGTCTGCCCTACGCGGTCCTGACGTCCGCGCCGGGGCTGGTGTCGCATCGGTTGGCGGCTGCCGAGCTGCTGTCGCCGCAGGTGGGTGGGTGGCTGGCAGAGCCCGACGACGTGCGTGCGGCGGTGGGTTGGCATGCCGAACAGCTCTCCATCGGCGCGGTGCCCGTCCCCGCCGACGCACCACTGGACCGCACCGCCGACGCCATGATCGATCTCGTCGCCGGATATCTGACCATGCACCGCGACGCCCTACCGTCGGTGATCCCCGAGGTCCGTCAGGCACTGGCCGACCGGGAACGGGTGGAACCCGACCTGGTCTCCCGCGCCGACCGGATCGCCGTGCTGGAGCGGCACGGGTTCACCGACCTGACCGGGTTGACCGACGACGACCTGCGCACCACCTACCTCGACTGGTACGGCTTCCATACCGGGCCATTGACCGACCAGGAGTTCGACGTGCTCCTGGCCGCCGTACGCGACTGGTCCCGCTCCTGGTCGGAACCGGTCGGTGTGGCCCTGCTGCCCCTGCTGGCCTACGCGCTCGACGTGTCGTTGAGCGTGCGCAGCCGTGCCGACGGCCGGGTCCGCGCGGTCTACGGGCCGGCCGACGCCGCAGCGGTGTCGGTGTACCACAACGACCGCGACCACTTCGACGCCTCGTCCGCCGGGCCGGACACCCCCGCCACCAGCGGTCTCCCTGCCACCGCCACTCCCCACCGCCAGGCGGCCCGGGACGATTCGGCCCCTCCTGTCGTCGCCGACCTGCCGGTCTCCCCGGAGGCTTCGGCTCCCCGGGTCGTCGCGGACCTTCCGGCTGCTCCGGTCGTCGTCGACCTTTCGGCCACGGCCGACGCTCCGGCCGCCCCGGTCGTGGTCGACCTCTTCGGCGTGCCGGGCACCCCGGCACGACCGGTGACCCCCGCCACTCCCGACTCACTGACCGCCGCCGACGTCCCGGACGAGTCGCCGGTCGGCGTGGATCTCGACGAGACCTACGGGCCGGCGGTACGGGCGGCCCGCATCACGCCGGGGGAACGCGACGACGCCGGGGACGTACGCCTCAATCCGCTCTGGTACCGGCTGGCGGACTTCCCCGCCCACCTGCTCGACCCGGCGCGGGCGCGGTCCTGGCGCTACGTGGTGGCCGAGGACGGCGAGATCTACCTCGGTGCGGCCGACGCCGCCGCGGCGATGCGGCCACGGGACTTCCAAGCCCTACTGGCGGGGATGCGGCAGCACGATCCGGAGTTGACCGCCGAGCGGTTGCGGGAGCAGCTCGGCGGGCAGGGCCACGCGGGCCTCGCCGTCGGCTTCGACGCGCGGGGCCGGGCCATCGAGCGGCACGCCCGGGTGGGTGGCGAACTGACCTGGAACGAGTCGGCCCGGCGCTGGCAGGTCGACGACCGTTCGGCCCAGTACATGGGGGCGACCCGCCCGACGGTGCACCCCGACGAGGTGCAGGGCTGGTTGGGCACCGTCGCGGCGACGGTCGGCGACCGGCTCGACCGGGACGTCACCGTGGTCCGGCACACCCCCGACGACGCCGACCCGGTGGCCACCGTCACCGTCGACTTCGCCCCCGGCCAGCGGGCGGCCGAGGACGGGCAGTGGCCCGAACTCGACCTGTTCGTCGACCAGGTCGTCGCCCAGGCCCGCCGGGCGTGGGAATCCGACCGGCCCCGGGTGGTGCGGGTCCGGATCGAGGGCGGCGGCAACGGCGGCCGGCTGCTGCGGCGGGGGGCCGCCCGCACCGGACGGCGGCGGGCGGCCTCGCTGGCGGAGCTGGTCGGCACGATGGTGGCGGCGCGACTGCGGACCGAGGGGATTCCGCCACGGATGGTGCGGGTCGACCAGAGCAGCCGGGGTGCCGGCCGGTCGAAGGCACCCGGCGGCACGCAGCGCCCGGCGACACCCCGGCAACGCCGCCGGGCGGTGCTCTGGACCGAGCCGGGGCCCGCCTACGCCAACCGGATCCGTCGCCGGGGGCCCGCACCGGCCGACCGTGCCGGCCAGGACCGCACCGACCAGGACGGGCGACGGTTGCGCAGATCCACCCCGGCCGGTCGGGTGGACCGGTCCGCTCCGGGTCAACTGCGCAAGGAGCCTGACGGGACCTGGTGGTTCGGAGGCGCCCAGGTCGTGACCCACGACCTCCCCGGCCGACCGGGGAGTATCGCCCTGCTGTCGGACCGGGAATGGCGTCGGCTGGCCCGCGACCCTCGGCTACCCGCCGCGACCGACGGGGTGACGGTGCTGGTGCATGGGGCCGGCGACCGGTTCCGGGTGCCACTGCGGCACACCGACGGCCGTACCGGCGAGGTGACGCTGAGCGTCGACGAGCTGCACACGATGCTGGAGTCGCCCGAGCGGGACGGCCGGCGACTGGCGCTGCTGTCCTGCGCGGCGGGTCGGATCGGCGCGCGGTCCGTGCAGCGCCTGGCCGACCTGCGCGACACCGACGTGTACGCGCCCGAGGGTGACCTGGTGGTGGCCGGGACGACGGGGCACCTGCCGGTGTCGGTCGACGGCCGGCCGTGGACACTGTTCGTGCCTGACGGCACCGGGGCGTGGGACGTGGTCAACGACGAGATCGTCGACCCCGACCGGTCGGACGCGCCGTTCGCCGTGCCGTTCGCCGGGTACGCCAGCCGGGCCGGTGACGCCGACCCGGACGGCGTACGGCTGACCAACGCCCCGCTGCCGCCGACCGGGTGGGACCGGATCCGCATCATCGGCGACGGGCTCTGCCTGCTCAGCGCGGTCGCCGTCGCGGCACCCGAGGCGATGGCCGACATCCCCGGCATGCCGGCGGACGCCGTGGACCGGCTGCTGCGGGTACGCCGCGCGGGCGTCCACGACACCGACCTGACCGATATCGACACGGCGCTGCGGGAGGAGATCCTGCGGCGGGTGGCCGACCCCTCCCCGGCGATGGTGGAGCTGTTCGACCAGGTGGCCACGACCTGGCTGTTCCCGGTCGGATACGACGTGCAGACCACCCTGCTCGACGCGGTCGACACCTGGGACTGGCAGCGGCTGCTGCCCGGCCAGGACGATCTGGACGACGGCGGCCGGGTCGGTGACGTGCTGCCCCTGGTGATCGGTGCGGCGCTGGGCCGGCCGGTGTGGCAGGGGCGGCTCGACCCGCCGTCGGTGACGGTGCTCTGGCCGGACGGCGACGGGACGCCGGTGCGGTTGCTCTACAACGGGCACGACCACTACGACGCCTGGGTCCCCGACGCCCTCGTCACCCCGGCCGCCCCGGTCGGCGTCCCCGACGACGACGGCGGCCGGACCGTCGACACCGGCGACAGCGGCAAGGAGCCCGACTGGCGAGGGGTGGCCAGCAGCCCGAAGCGGCGGGGGGTGCTGTGGCCCTGGGACGGCGAGGAACTGGCCACGACGGTGACCACGCTCATCCGGCAGGTCGACGCGGTGGACCTGCCCGGCCAGCACCTGCTCGTCCTGCTCGCCGACGCCGAACGTGCACTGCTGCTCGGTGGACGGGTGCTGCCCGAGGCGATGCTGGACGCCTTCTTCGCCGGCGGGCACAACGGCGGGCCGTGGGCGCCGACCATCGACGTCGATCCGCGGGCGCCGCTGGTGCTCACCGTGGTCAGCGACGACGACGCGAACGCGGTGGCGTTCGGTCGCTCCGTCGAGCGGGAACTACGCCGCCGCCTGGACGTGGGCCAGGCGGCACCGGCCCACCTGAGCGTGGTGGTCATGCAGGAGTCCCAGGTGCCTGCCGAGCCGGTACGGATACCCCGGCTCCGCTTCCGGCTCCCCGTACCCCCCGCCGGGCGGCTGTCCCGGGCGCAGCTCGCCGGCCTGCCCGAGCGGGTCCGGCAGGCGTACGTCGCGCTACCTGACTACACGGCCGGCGACCCGGCCCCGGCGTACGAGCGACTGTCGCAGGACCAGCGGGAGCAGCCGCGGGTGGCGGCGCAGCAGGCGACGCCGCCGCACGCGGAGTCCACCCCGCCCGGCCCGGTGCGGCGGGTGACC
Source organism: Micromonospora sp. NPDC049257 (assembly GCF_040678915.1). NCBI lineage: Bacteria > Bacillati > Actinomycetota > Actinomycetes > Micromonosporales > Micromonosporaceae > Micromonospora > Micromonospora sp. NPDC049257. The sequence continues at coordinate 31,705 of NZ_JBFAQU010000009.1, read as the reverse complement.
GTCGCGGACACCGGTCTGGCCGACGGTCTCGGCGGGCACCGGGGCTGGTTGCTGCGCGGCGGATGGCCGTCGACGGTGGCGGACACCACCGGGGCGGCCCCGGTGGAGCTGGCCGTGGCGGCCCCGGCCGACACCACCCGGTTGGTCCGGCTGTCGTTGCCCGCGATCGAGGACCAGCCGGCGCTGGAGGTGGACGCGCTGGTGGAACCGCCGGCAGGGGCGTCGCTCGACGTCGACCCACGCCTGATCACCGTGGTCCCGCTGTGGCGCAACGACTTCGTCGACGGCCCGGTGGCCCAGCCGATCACGGACCCGCCCGAGATGGTCCGCCGGGCCTGGCAGTACGTGATCGAGGACACGGAGCAGACCGAGACCGCCGGGATCCTGGCCGAGCGGTCCGACCAGCACGACGACAGCCCGCTCGACGGGATCGAGCGCCGGATGCTGCAGGCCCGGGTCCTCGCCGCGATCCGGGAGACCTTCTGGGAGACGTTCGGGGAGACCCCGGCGTACGCCGCCGGGCTGGCCGCGTTCCTCGAGATGCCCGAGGACACACCCCTGGCCGACTACTGGCAGCACGAACCGGTCCGCGAGCTGATCCTGCGGCGTCCATGGCAGCTGCTCTCCGGGGTGCTGGTGACCTACGTGGACCGGTACGGCTGGCAGGGCGCACACCGGATCGTCGTACAGCCCGGCCGGCTGGACGCGGAGTCGTCCGACGCGCTGGTCACCCCGGACGGCACCCGCTACACCGCAGCCGACTACCTGGCCCGGCTGCCGACCACCGGGGGCACCCGGGTGCTGTTCTTCCCGGACCTCGACCACGCCGCCGTGGTGGATTCCGCCTTCATCCAGGGGGTACGGGCCTCCGCCATCGTCGTCCTGCCGACGCTGCTGCCCGCCGACGTGCACTGGATCGTGCTCGGCGCCAGTGCCGTCACCGGCGCCGAGGTGAGCCAGCTCGTCACCCAACTCGACGGAGCGCTCGCCCGGGCCACCCTGCACGCCGCGGACCCGGTCGAGGGCCGTGAGCTGGCCCAGGCGCTGCTCGCCGACCCCGCCCTGCGGATCTACGAGGACGACGACTGGCTCACCGAGATCTTCGACAGCGAGCTGCTGGCCACGCCGACCGAACCCGTGCGGCTGCTGCTCGCCCGGGCGGAAAGGGGAGACGCCGCAAGCATCCTAAGGGAGTTGCGGGAGGCCGGGGTCCTGTTGATCGATCCAGCCGTGCTACCGAGGCACCGCGTGCTGATCGAGATCACCGATCCCCGTCCGGAGCTGGTGCAGTCCTTCCAGACCACCCGTGGTGGGACACGCTGGGCGCAGTTCCTCTTCGACGGCAGGTACGCCGCCGACCATCCCGACACGTGGCGGGTGATAAGCGAGCCCTGGTCGCGCATCCAGTCCTGGCTGGCCGTCCTCGACCCGGGCCGGACCTATCCCTGGGACCAGTTCCTGCTGGCCATGGCACATCGGGACCAGGTTGCGCGGCGCATCGGTGAAACCCCGGGCGCCTGGCCGGGGGCCGGTCACCGCTTCGCCCCGGTGTCGCCCGCCGCACTGGCGCAGGTGCAGGAACTGTTCGCCGGCCGGTCCGACCGGGAGGGGGTGATCTGGACCGAATCCGCCGAGTCGTCGAGCCCGACGTTGTTGCTGGTCGACGCGGCCGCCCGGAGAATCGTCGATCATCCGATGGTCTACTTCGTCCCGCAGCCGCCGGAGGCCCGGGCGGTGGTCACCATCCCGCAGCGCGAGGACCTGAGCGGCCGGGGGTTGGTCGTCGCCACCGGGCAGCTCGACGGCGACCGGCTGACCGGCGACGGCTGGGAGGTGACCGCCGACGAGGTGATCGGGAGCGAGGCGTTGCGGGCGCATCCCCGGGTCGTCCTGCTCGACCGGTCGCCGCCGGAGGGGAGCCCGTTCGTCGAGCGGCTGCTGGAGCGGGGCGTCGGCGTGCTCGCGCCCGACGCCGACCTGGCCGGCTGGACCGCCGTCTATCAGCTCCCCGGCTGGCAGCTGGAGTTGACCGGCCCGGACAGCGCGGACCTGCTGCGCGAGCTCCGGCACGAGTTCGACGCGGTGGTGCTCAGCGCGGCCGAGGCCCACCGCCGGACCCCGACACAGACCGCGCTGGTCCGCGCGGTCTTCGACCTGCTCGGTCGGCCGTACGGGCAGGAGGTCGTCGACGGTCACCTGCACCTGCACCTGGACCGGTGGGCCTCGGCCGAGGCGTTCGCGGCCGAGGCCGGCCACGACGGGCTGCTCCTCGTCGGCGACTCCGACCAGCACCAGCACGACCTGACCCTGCGGGTCCCCGTCGACCAGGTCCGGGTGTTCCAGCGCTGGTCCGGCGAGGAGCTTCACCTGGTCACCGTGGACCCGGCCACGATCGCCCCCGTCACGGACTTCCTCCGCGACCGGATCGCGACCGGCCCCGTCGTCCGCTGGACGCCCGACCTGGGCCGGGCGGCGCGGGCGGCGGACGTGGGCCAGCCCTATGCGGACCACGTCACGCTGGGCGGGCTGCCGATCTCGGCCGGCCACGTCGACGACCTGATCCGGACGACCCGCGACAACCCGTCGTGGCGCGGCCTGGGCTGGGCGGTGGACCCGGATGCGGACGACGATGCCCTGGTGTGGCTGGGCCCGGAGATGGCCGCCATGGAGTTCCCGGTCGACGGGGGTGAATCCCTGCTCGCCGTGGGCATGCCGGCGTCGGCCGTGCCCACCGCCGACCGGTACGGCAACGGCGCGGTGCTCTGGTCGGCCGGTCGCTCCGGGCTGCCGGCCTCCCTGCGTGCGGCGTTCCGGGTGGCCGTGGTGCCACTGTCCGAGCTGGACGACATCGTCGACGGTGTGCGGGCGGGTTTCCCGGCGTCCGACGCGGTCGCCGTCCTGACGGAGCGGCTACCCGAGGGGACCCGGATCATCGTGGTGCCCGGCGAGGTCGAGTCGATCGCGGAGATCCCCGAGATCTTCGACGCGGTGTTCGCGGTGGTGACCCGCTCCACCGTCGGCGACCCCGGAACGTGGACGGCGTACGCGTGGTCCGAAGACGAACAACGGATCGGTGTGCTGACCGGCGCGGACCTGTCGTACGTCGTCGCTGGCGTGGCCGCCACGGACCCGGCGCTGCGGGAGCAGGTCGTGCCGGCCCCGACGATGCTGGCGCTGCCGCAGACCGCCGTGCGGTTCCTGGCCGACCGGGTGGCCGCCCGAGACGCCGACCCACCCGTCGGGCACGCCGTCACCGATGTCGCCTTCGTCGCCGTCGAGGAGATCAGCGCCGACGACCGCGTGTACACCCTGCCGGAGGGTTCGGTGATGCGCGTGATGGCACCCGGTCCGGACGGGGAGCACGTCCTGCACGGCTGGTTCATCGACGGGGACATCCTGGCCGAGGCCGAGCACGACATCCTGGGTGAGGAGGACGGATCGCTGGCTACCTCCCTGCCGAGCCAACTCGCCGACGACTTGTCCTACGACCGGCGGCTCGCGATGCTCGAACTGGCCCGTCTCGTCGGAGTCGGACAGCCCGTCACCGAGAATCCGCTGCGTCAGCATGGGATCCGCCCGGCCGACCGGACCTTCGTGCCCGACTGGACGGTGCCGGTCGGCCCGCCGGGCGGACCGGCCTGGTGGGTCGGCGCGGACGTGTCGGTCATCGAGATCACGTCGGCCCCCGCCGGCCGGCTCCCCGCCCGGCGGGTGCTGGCGTGGGAGGTGACACCCCCCGCCACCGGCACCGGGCAACCGTCCGACGACGTGCCGCCGCCGCAGCTGGTGGCGGTCCCCTACCGGGACGGACCGCTGCTGGGAGTCATGCCCGACCAGGTCTGGGCGTGGGGGCTGGGCCCGCTGCTGGGCGAACGGGGCGTCCTCGTCGAACCCGGCGTGGTGAGCGGTGACGGGGTGACCACCGGGCGTCCCGACGGGCGCGGCGCGCTGCCCGCCGACGACTACCGGGCGATCCTGCCGGACACCGCCGCCGGCCTCCCCGTCGTCGTGCTGCTCGACACCGGTACCGCGGCCCAGGAGTTCGCCGGGGCGCTCGCCGCGCGGTCGGCCGTGGTGCTGGTCCGCACCGGCGACGGACAGTGGCAGGCCCACCATCCCCGGCCGGGCACCGGCGTTCCCGACGTCATGACGGGACCCCAGGCGTACCAGCTGGCCAACCGGGCCGTCGCGGCGGTCACCGCCGAGCTGGCCGAGCTGGCGGGCGCGGTCAACGACCTGGGCCAGGAGTGGGGCGGGACCATCCCGCCCGACGGCGTCAACCTGTGGGGCCGGCTGTCCGGGCTGCCCGCCAGCACCTTGGCGGACCGGGCCGCCCGGCTCGCCTCGGCCCTGTTCGGGATGGACCGGCTGAGGGCCGCTGTCGACGGCCCCTCCGGCGAACAGTCGGTGGGCCGGGTGCTCACCCACCTCGGTCTGCCCGGAGCGGCGGGGCAGCACCCGGCGTTGCTGGCCCGACGGCTGCACGCGCTGCAGTTCGCCCCGGTGCCGGTCACGGCCCTGGGGCTGCTGCCGGCCAACGCGGTCGCCCTGGTCTGGCTGGGCGACGCCGTGGTCCTCGTCCATCGTGCCCCCGACGGCACGCTGACGCTGGTGCGGCCGCAGGCCGGGCCAGCCGACCGGCTGACCGCGCTCGACCCCGACGGGTTGACCGAACCACCGTGGATGCTGCTGGCGCAGGGACGGCTGGTGGCGGTGCGCGTCGCGAGTGGCCACCGGATGCTCGGCGGCCAGGTCGTATCCGACCCGCCCCCGTACCCCGCCCAGGAGCGGCCGGCGGACCAGGACCCGGACCTGCCCTCGGACCCCGACCAGGACCCGTCGTCGGACGCCGACCAGGACCGGTCGTCGGACTGGGAGCGGGATCAGGACCGGTCGTCGGATTCTGACCAGGACCCGTCGTCGGAGCCCGACCAGGACCCGTCGTCGGATGCCGACCAGGACGCGCCGTCGGACCGGGAGCCGGATCAGGACGCCTCGTCGGACCGGGACTCGGATTCCACGTCGACCGGCGCGGCGGGGACGGAGCCCGGCCCGGTCGACACCGCGTCGGTGTCGACCAGCTCGACGGAGGGGACCACAGCCGCCGCAGCCGGCCCGTCCCCGGCGGCGCTGCACGCCGCCGGGGAGGCGCTGCGCCGGCTGCCGGCGGCCCGCCTCGCGGTCGGTCGGCAGGTCCGCCGGGGCAGACCGTCCCTGCCCCGCCTCGCCGGGTGGGTCGACGCGGTGCAGACCGACGAGGCCGGTGCCACCGAGGACAGCTCCCGGGTCCGGGCGGTCAGCGCCCACCTCGTCCTGCACGGGCGGATCGGCGACCTCCCGGTGACCGAAACGGCGGTGACCACGCTCAGCCTGGCCGGGTTCCACCAGGCACTGGGCGGGCGGCCGGTGGCAACCGACGTCGGCCGTCCCGGTTCGCTCATCCAGGCGTTGACCCGCCGGCCGGGGGCGATGCTCCTGGTCCACGAGCAGCCGCCGGACGCGCCCGGCCGGGTGTTCTGGCTGGTCGCCGACGACCGGGACGGTGCCGTGGTGCCTCGGGTGGTCGACCCCGCCCGGCCGGGTGCGTTCGCCCGGTCCGCCGCCGCCGACCCGGTCACCGCCACGGCGCTGACCCGCGCCGGCACCACCGTGCTGGCGGTGGACGCCCACGGCGACGCGATGGACCTGGCCGACTTCCTCACCCCGTCGCCGGCCGGTCTCACCCGGGCCACCGGTGACCCGGCGCTGGTCGTGTCCGACGCCACCGACCTGGTCCAGGCCATGGTGCGGCTGGTCGACGACTACTTCGGACGGACCCCGCGCGCGCTCGGCGGGCAACTCACGGTGACCCCGGAGACGATCCCCGGCACCCTGGCCGCCGCGCTGGGTGGGCAGTTCGAACCGCTGCACGACGTCGAGGCCACCGTCACCGCGCTGCGCGCCGCACCAGGCTCGGTGGCGCTGGCGTACCTGCCCCGGGCGGAGGAGCCGGGACATCTGCTCATGTTCGTCGTCGAGCCCGGGTTGGCGACGGTGCCGGCCCAGCTCATGGTCGTCGGGGTCGACGCCGTCGGGCTCAGTGACGCCGACCTCACCGAGGCGCTGTCCACCGGCCGGGCCCAGGTGCTGCTGCTCGACGCGACCGGCGAGGCCCGCCAGGTGCCCGGTCGGGAACCCACGGCGGAGCAGGTCACCGCGGTACGAACCGCGGTCACCGCGCAGCCCCTGCTGATCGGGGTGCCGCACACCGGCCACCCGGCCTGGAGCGACAGGCTCACCGCCCAGGTGACCCGGCGACTGGGCACACTGGGCGTGACCATGGCCAGCGCCCGGCCCCTGCTGCACGCGCTGGCCACCGACCCCACCGGGTTCCTGCACCACGGCGCCGGCCACCCGGTCCGGGTGGGCCGGGACAAGCGGTTCGCCTGGGTGCGCCTCGTACCCCGGCCGAGCGGCACCGACGAGGTTCGGCTCGCCCCCGGCCTGGGTGGTATCGAGGACCGGCGGACCGCAGGTGTGTCGGCGTCGACGTGGGCGCAGCCACAGGCCACCACCGCCCGGGTCGTGGTGCCGATCCCCGCCGGGGGTGTCGGGGTGACCGTCCTGGGTGGCGTGCTGAGCAGTCGGGCCGTCCGCACGATCGGGCAGTCCCTCACCACCGGTGACAACGGCATGGTGATCGGGGTGCCCGACTCGTTCCTCACCCGCAGCGCGGTGTTCGTCCAGGTCGAGATCACCGAGCGGCCCGCCCCACCGGCCTGGGCCGACGTCCCGGCCACCTGGGTGCCCGGCGACGGCGACCGCCTCTGGTTCCGTACCCCCGAGGTGTTGGCCACGATGCGGCCGATCAGCGACGGCACCGCGCTGACGGTGAGTCGCGCCGGGGCGGCGCTCCTGCGGGACGCGAGCTACCCGGTGGAGGTCGTCGACGACGGCGCCCTGGCGACCACCGTGCAGTCCGGCATCCCCGACGTGGTCCGCCGGGGGAGCAACCTGCGGGTCTGGCGGCTCTGGGGCGGCCAGCGGGCACTCGACGCGGTGCAGCCCGGGGCGACCGGCCTGACCGCGACCAGCTCGTCGTGGCTGCGCCGACCCGCCTACGCCCAGGGGGTCCGGCCCGCCCTGCGGCTCACCCGGCTGACCCCGATCGGTGAGCTGCCCGAATCGGCGCTGCTACGCGCGGCGGCCGCGGTCACCACCGGTCAGTCGGTGCAGTCCGCCTCGGACCGGGGTGGCTTCCTCGCGGTGCTGATCGGTCGGGCGTTCGGCCTGTTCCGGCTCTCCGCCGGACCGACCGTCTCGGTCGTCGACCGCCGGGCGCAGGCCCTCGCCCCGCAGGTCGAGACCACCGCCGGGCAGGAGACGGGCGACCACGTCCTGGGGCTCTACCTGGCCGAGTACACCGGCACGGTGCAGTGGAGCATGCACCGGTCGGTCACCCGGTCGCTGGCGTACCGGGGGCTGCGGCGCGGGTCGCAGCCGGTGTCGGTGCGGACACTGCTGGTCGTGCCGCAACAGCACGCGGCGGCGCTCGCCGGGGTCACCCCGTCGGCGCGGCCCGACCGCGACCTGGTGGCCCTGCTCGCCGGCACCGTCGAGGACGACCCGGACGACCCGCGTACCCTGCCCGACTACCTGTGGCAGGGTGACCGGCTGCGGATCGGACGCGGCTTCCTGCACGGCGGGGACCTGGTCGCCGGCCTGGTCGCCGACCGGCTGCGGCGACTGCTCGACGACGACCGCAACGCGGTGTACCGGCAGTACCTGCCCGACTGGGACAACCCGCGGGTGCAGACCGACCGGATCCGGCGGGCCCTGGACCGGCTCGGCAACGAGGAACGCCTCGCGGCGCAGAACAGCCCGAGCCGCTACTCGGCACGCCTGTTGGCCACCGCCGACGGGGAACTGCTGATCGAGCTGCGGGTGCGGGACATCTTCTCCGGCCGCACGCTGGAGGTGCGGATCGGGGTCCGGCGTCGCCACCCGGACACCGCACCCCGGTACCTCGGCCGGCGGGGCACCCACCCGGACCCGGTCACCGCCGACCTCCCCGAGCCCAGCGACAGCGGGTCGGGCGAGTCGGAGGACGACGAGCCGACGGTGAAGCTGCGCACCAGCCAGGGCCGGGCACAGGCGGCGACGAACCGGGCCGTCCGCAGCGTCGCGTCGGGCGTGCAGGCGGGCGCGTCGGTGGGCAGCGACGCGCTCGGTGGTGCCGCCGGCATCGGGTTGCGACTCCAGGGCGTCTGGCGGGACGTCATCGAGGTGACCCAGGGCAGCCAGGCGGGCGTCGTCGGCGTCGGCGGCGGCGCGGTCGCCGTGTTCGCCGACGACGTCCGGTTGGAACTGTCGGCGTCGGTCATCGTCGAGTACCGCGGGTTCCTCGCCGACGCCTGGCGGTGGCTGGCCGACCACCCCGTGCAGGCGCAGCCACTGCGCTTCGCCGGCGACGCCACCATCGACCTCGAACTCGGTTTCTCGGTGCCGTTCACCCAGACCATCGCGGTCGGGCAGCCGCAGCCGGTCGTGCTGCCCACGCCGGCCGGCGCCCCGAGTGCGGGCATCGTGCTGCGCGAGGCGCTCGGTGAACTCCTGCCCGCAGCCGTGACCCCGCAGCGGCAACGGCTACGCCACCTCGGCGCGGCACTGGCCCAGCACACCGTCGCCCACCATGTCCACGGCCTGCCCGAGCTGCGCGAGCAACTGCTGGACGCGTTGCGGGGCGCCACCGCGGACTACATGGACGCCGGGCACCTGCCGTCCGGCACCGGCGGTCGTCGGCGGGGCACGGCGTTCAGCGGCGACATCCCCGGCACCCCCCTGCACCAGTGGCTCAACGCCTTCGTCGACCAGGGCCACCTGGCGGCGCTGCTGGCACCGGCGACCCAGCAACCCCAGCCGGTGCACGCCCCCAGCGTGGTCGTCGGCGACGACGTGCCGGTCACGGTCTTCGTCTTCGCCGAGGTGATCGGCCACGACCAGACGCCGACCGGCGCGGTCACCGGCGACGGGTACGAGAGCGCGGTCGCCGGGTACGCGGTCCGCCGCTCGGCCGCGGACCGGGGTGGACAGTTCCGGCTGGAGGTCGGCGGGGGCGGCGCGGCGTGGCGGGCGGACGAGCCCAGCGCCCCCGCCCAGCCCGGTGACGCGGGTGGGGGAACGCCCGGCGGTCAGGCACCCGCCCCGAACCCCACCCAGCCGGCCGCCCGCACCCCCACCCAGCCGCCCGCGACCCTGGCGCTGCGGCTGTTCGGCCGGCGGCAGATCGAGTGGACCAACGGCGAGACGGTCCTCGCCGTCGCCGAGGTCGAACGGACCGTCAAGCACTCCGAGTCCCGGACCGTCCTGCTGGGTGTGCACGGTCGGCTGCGGGTCCACCTCGCCGTGGTGCTCACCGAACCCAAGTGGGTGCTGCCCGACCGGTCCTTCACCCGCTACCGGCAGGTGGGTGACGTGTCCCTGCTGGGTCAGATGTCGGCCGAGGAGTACCGGCAGGCCCTCGGCCTGACCCCCGGTGGCTGGCGGCTGCCGCGCGAGGTCACCCCGCCGGCGGCGCAGGTGATGCACCAGACCAGCCGGCTGGTGGACGTCCCGGCCATCGGTCAGGCCATGCTGGGCTGGCTGCGTGCGCTGCGCCTCGGCGGCGACGAGGGAATGGAATTGGTCGGCCACGACCGGAACACCGGCATGAACATCAGCACCGTCCTGCACCACACCGACCCGGTCACCGTGGCCGCGCACCTGGGCGACCTCTTCGACGGTGGCCTGAGCTTCGTGCTGCGCTACCCCGGACTGCTCAGCCGTCCGGCGGTGCAGATCATCGTCCGGGCGGTACCGGCCACCGACCCGCCACAGGTGGGTGAGCTGCGGGCGGGCACCAGCAACCTCGAGTTGAGTACCGTCAGCGAGGTCGGCGGCGGACGCCAGTCGGGCGAGGCCGTCACCGACGAGGTGGTCCCGGTGGCGCACGTCGGAGAGCGGGCGGCGCTCAACGCGCTCGGGGCGCTGGGGCGTACCGCCGCCGGCCGCTCCAGCGACGTCACCCTCGGCCGGGCGGTCAGCGCCGTCGAGACCACCGGCCCCTGGCTGCCGGTCGACTACGGGCCACAACGGCTGGTCTTCACCGCCCACCGTCGCCGGCAGGAGATCGGCCGGCACGAGATCACCGTGCCGCTGCGCACCGAGACCGCCGCCGAACACCTCAACCTCACCTACCGGCCGACCGGCCCGGCCGCCGTGCTGCCCGACCCGGCCGCGGTGACCGACGCCCCGTTGACCCTGGGTGGAACGGACGGGCCGCTGCGGCTGGTGCCGATCCCGGCCGACAACTGGCTGGCCTGGCGGGGCGACGCCGTGCCGGTGCCCGACCGCTATGCGGCGCTCGGCTTCAACGGCGCCGCCGCCCTCCAGGCCACCGCGCTGCGGGCGCTGCGGATCGTCGGCACCGCAGCGACGATCGGGATGCCCGGAACGACACTCAACTACCAGCTGATGACCCTGCTGGGACGAACCCACCTGTGGGCCGCCACCCCACACCGGATGGCCGGCCCCTACGAGATCACCCTCGCCGACGGGTACCGGCTCGTCCTGCACACCCGGGTCACCGCGGTACGGCTGGACACCGTGCTCGTGCCCGCCGAGGGAAACTCCGGTGTCGGTGGGGCCGGCCGGCACGGCGACGCCCGCCTGGTGGCCCGCGCCGACGCCGCCCTGCCGGACACCCTCGGCACCTCGGTCGGGGTCGTGCCGGCGCTCGGCGTCTCGGTGCCGGGCAACTCCAGCCACCAGGAGGCCGCCGCGCACCGGACCGACGTGCTGCGGCTGGGACTGGACGACGAGGGCGCGCGGGCGAAGGTGTGGTGGAGCACCGAGACGGTCGTCGTCGCCGAGCACACCGACCTCACCGGCACCCGCCGTACCGCGCTGCAGGTGACCATGCCCGACTCGCAGCCGGTGCTGGTCGATCAGGCCGAGGCCCTGGACCACCTGCTGGCCGGTGACGCCCCCGGGAGCGCGCCCGTCGACCGGGTGGTCGTGGCCGCGCTCCTGGAGCAGGCGGTCCACGCCGCGAAGCAGGCGCAGAAGGCGCTGAAGTCCTGGCGGGAGCTGGAACGGATCGCCCTGGTCGCCGAGTTCCCCGGGGACGCCGGCAGCACCGCCGACACGCTCGCCAGGGCCGCCGCCGAGAACGCGGCGGAACGGGCCGAGGCGGAGGCGTCGGCCCGTCGCCGCTGGTGGGAGGCCCGAGCCGAGGTCGAACGACTGGTGGCGTTGGCCGCCGGACACCTCGGCCGGGGTTCCGCAGCCGACCCGGTGCTGCTTCCCCCGACCGACGGCACCGATCCGACGTCGCCCGGTGGGCGACCCGCCCCGCCAGCGGCCGGGCGGCGCGACCCGGTTGACCCGGTTGACCCGGTTGACCCGGTTGACCCGGTTGAGCCGGTTGCCCCCGTCGACCCGGTTGACCCGGTTGACCCCGTCGACCCGGTCGTCGACGACCGTGCGCCGGCCGGGTCGGTCGTAGCGGCAGCCCCGGCCGGGCCGTCACCGTCACCGTCGATGGTCCGTGCGGTCACCGACAACCAGTTCACCGCACTTCCTCCCCCCGCCGTCGGGGAGGTCGTCGACGTCAACCGCAACGGCCTCTGCCTGCTCGAATCCGTGGTCGTCAGCGCGTTGCCCGAGGTGCGCGGCCTGTTGCCCGACGGGTACCACGGGCAGCTCGACGAGATCCAGGCCTGGCGGGACACCCGTGGGCCCGTCGACGTGACCCTGCCCTCCCGCCTGCGCCCCCTGGTCCTACGGGTCGCCGACGGCCTGCGCGCCCAGATCCATGCCCTGCTCGTCGACGGCCGGCTCGCCGAGGTGGAACAGGTGATCGCCGACGGCGGACTGCTGGGCCGGGGCGTCAGGGCACAGCGGCGGGTACGCGTCCAACTCGCGCGGACGGTCAACAGGTGGCAGGCGGACTGGGCGGCCGACACCGGCGACTACCTCGTCCTGTTGGTCGGAGCGGCGCTGCGCCGGCCGATGGTGCTGGCCACCCCCGTCCCGTCGGCCCGTCCGGCCGCTGGCTCCCGGTCGACCGGCGACACGGCGACGGCGGTCCGTGATCAGGCCGCCGACGACGCGCAGGCGAACGTCGGAGGCTGGTCGATCCGGACGGTCTACAACCCGCGCTTCGACGGTGCCGAGGCCCGGATCAGCGAGGGACCGGTGCTGCTCTACCTGGCGAACGGCCACTACCGGGCGTGGCTCCCGGAACCGGACGTGCTCGATCTGGCCCGGGCCCGGGAGGAGGCGCTCGAACTGCCCCGCCCGACGGTCGACCTCTGGCGCGAGAGCACCGATCCGGCGACCCGCCGACCCACGACGCCCGGGAGCGATCCCGGGTACGGCGCTGCGGACAGCGACGCCGTGCTCAGCGACGCCTTGCTCAGCGACACGGACAGCGACGCCGAGAGCGGTGCCGGGTCCGACGGTGCCGTCCTCGGCCATCCGGGCGGTCACCCCGGCGTGCCCCGGTCGACCGGCCGGGGACGGCACCCGTTGACGCTGGCGGGGTTGGAGACGGCCGTGCAGGAGACCCAGGACGTTCAGGCCGCCGTCCGTCCGGCCGGCTCGGTGACGGATTGGCGCCCGCCCGAGGATCCGTTGTCGTGTCTGGCTCTGGCCCGTCGGTTCGCGGTCGTCCTGCATCCGGGCATCGACGGGTTCGTCCGGCCGGGCCTGCGGGTCGGTCGGACCCGGGACGACGCTGCGATCGGTGCCCGGTGGGCCGGCGACTTCGCCGGTGACCGGTCCGACTGGGCGGTGGTGGATTCCTGGGCGCAGGTCGAGCGGGCACTCGTCGCCGCCGTGCCCGGGACCGCCGTCTTCGTCCTGCTGGAACGTCCGGGCAGCGCCCCTGGGCACGCCTTCGCGGGGTACCGGTTGGACCGGGAGACCGATCCGGTGCGGTGGGTGCAGTTCGGCGGCGACCGGGGCGCGGTGCTGCTGCCCCGGGCCGCGGCGGACAACCGGCTGCCCCGGCTCAACGCCCTCGGCCCGGAGGTCGCCGCCCGTGCGGTCCTGGTGGATCCCGAGGGCACTGTCGATCCGGCGGCGCTTGTCGACGCCGGGACGTTCGCGCCCGTCGCCTCGACCTCGGTGGCGCGGGCGATCGTGGACGCGCCGGTGAACCGGACCTTCCTGGGCCATGGCACGGAGTTCGAGTTCTTCGAGATGCTCGACCTCAGCGCGGCCGCCGACATGTTCACGGGAGCCACCGCCGAGACGCTGCCCGATCTGGCCCGGACGAGAGCGCTCGCCAGGGACCCCGCGGGAACGACAGTCATCGAGGTGGAGACCAAGACCTACTTCCGCGACAGCGGCGACGGCCAGCTCTACCGGCGACCGGCCCCGAAACGGACCAAGGAGGCCGTCGCCATCCTGGAGGTCATCGTCGGCGTCGTGCCCGACACCGACGCCGAGATGGACGCCCACCACGGCGGCGAGTCGTTGTACCCGGCGATGACCGCGTTGGGTCAGGCCCTGTCGGCGCTCACCGGGCCCGTCCCGTTCGCCCAGCTCCTGGGCACGGTGCAGGCCGCCGGTCACCTCCCCCAGGTGGTGCTGACACCGCTCGGTCGCAAGGCGAACGTCGGCCCGCGCCCGTCGGACAGCGAGCCCGGCGCCCGGGTGCACCACAGCATCGGGGTCCCGCTCGCCGGTGCCCACTCGTTCCTGAGCTACGTCGCCCGGCACACCTGGCGCAGCCCGACGAGTGTGTCTCCCTCCTACGCCCGCCCCCACCTGGAGGACGCGTTGTCCTTCGCCGACACCGTGGCCGACCACTTCGCCGACGGGGGCGGCAGCCCTCGGGACGTCGCGGAGCTACGCGGGTTCGCCACCGTGCTGTACTCCAACACCGCAGGCGTCGCCGGAGCCTGGCTCCACCGGGGTCTGGTCAAGGAGAACGTCGCGGCGTTGTCCCGGCAGGACATGCGGATGCTGCTCGACGCGTTGTCACCGGCGGCACAGGCCTATTTCCAGGCCAACTTCACGGAGATCGCGCAGTTGTTCCGCGGGATGTTCACGGACCGGTTCCCGGATCTCGAAGAGCGCTTCGAGCTGAGGACCGGGGTCAAGCTGGCCGGTGACTTCTTCCAGAACGGCGCCTTCGTCGACAAGAAGAACAACAACAAGCAGCAGTCGATCATCGACTACCTCCGCGGAGACGTGCGGCAGCATCTCGGGTACGGCGGAATGACCGTGATCAACGGTTTCGACACGTCGAACGGTGCGCTGCCGCTGATGGTGCTGGAGGTCCGGTACTTCGGCGCGCAGCACGTCGACGGCGCCACCGCCCAGGTGGAGGCAGCGGTCCTGCGCCGGGAGGCCGGGGCGGCCTTCGACGAGGCGCTGCAGGTCACCGGCGTGGCGGTGGAGCGTCCGGGGGGCCTCCAGCTGGCCCTGCCCGACCGGGAACTCCGGCCGATGTGGCGGCACGCCGGCCCGCCCGGCCTGCTCACCGTCGAGTTGCCGCTGTACGCGCCGAACTGGTCGCTACGCCCCCTGTTGCCGGTTGCCGACGACGTGACGGCGATCCGGGTCGTCCAACACGTGAGCCTCTCCGAGCACTACGTCTTCCTGCAACGCCTCGCGGACCTCACCGGCCGGCCCCTCTACGCGTTGGCCGGGGAGGCGACGCCGAGGTGGGATCCGGATGCGGGGGAGCTGCGGGTCGACTGGCCCGACGGCACGCGGCCCTGGCTGGAGTTCCTGCCGGCGTTGTACGACGCCGACAGCGACCGGGGAATCCGGCGGGGTGTCGACCCCGACGGGGTGCTCGTCCCGCTGGACGACCGGGTCGACCTGCTGGAGCCGACGACGGTCCACCTGAACCTGTATCCGCCGGACGTGGCGCACGTCCTGCCGCCCCTCTTCGGCACCGAGGACCCCGACGTGCTCGACCTGGTGCCACTGATCCAGGCGTCCGACAGCCGCCAGCTGATCTTCGCCGGTCCCGACGCACCGACGTACCTGCCCGGCTGGGCGACGACCGTCGTCGAGACGGTCATCGCCCAGTCGACACCGGTCGAGGGTCTCGTCCTCGTCGGGCACCCGCTGCCGCACGCGGCGGCGCAGACCCTGGTCGACGTGCTCGGACAGGCGGTGGCCGAGCAGCCGGGACTTCTCGTCACACCGGTGGTCCTGACCCACGGGGCGGACATCGACATCACGACGCGCGCCGGCGCGGCCCGGATGGTGTCCACCGACGACGGCCTCGGCGGATGGCGGGTGTTCCGGCCGGACCAGAAGGGCCGCACGAGTGCCGTCCCCGACGACCTGCGCGCGGTGATCACCACCCCGACCGTGGCACCGGAACAGCCGCAGGACACCGCGGACCCGCTGGGGCCCGACGGGGCGGAGCCGGCCCCGCCCCGCAATGAACCCCGCACGGTGCCGCGCGGGGAGGACGAGCCGTTGGAGTGGACGATCCGGCGCGCGATGGCACAGGTCGCGGTCCGCGAGCACCACTGGGTCGACCCGGTCAGCCGGCCCGGACCCGCCCGGGACGACCGCTACGAGGTCGTGTCGCGGTTCGAGGCCCGCTGGTTCCACTACGGCGGCCAGCCGGTGACCGACCTGACCGTGCGGGTGTGGCTCGACGACGACACCGGTCGGGCGATGTTCGCCGCCCTCAAGCGGGGGGTGGACCGGGTGTTCAACAGCAGCGCCGATGCGACGGCGTACCGGCTGCCCAACCGGTTCGGCGACCTGCTGCACGTGACCGTGGAGCGGGCCGCCGCCCCGCACGACGCCCACCTGCGGGTCCAGGTGATCGACGAGGGGCCGACCGACCAGTTCCACTGGCGTCGCGACGCCCTGGAGGAGGACCTGGTACACGAGTTCGCCCACCAGCTCGGCCTGCGCGAGGAGTACCGCGACGACACCGCACCGCACCGCCCGCACGTGCCGGGCAGCCTGCTCGGCGACCTCGCGGGTCGTCCCACCGACGCCCTGTCCGACGAGGAACGGGCGGCGCTGTCCGACGAGGAGAAGGCCCAGCTGCGCGGCATGCGGTGGGCCGGGCTGCGCTCGCGTCACCTCCACCTGCTGGCGGCGCTGGTCGGCGAACCGGACACCGATGGGGAGTACCGGGCGGTGGACCCGGTGCTCCGACCGATCGGTGTCGCGCCCTTCGCACCGCAGACCACGACGGACCAGCCGGGGCAGCAGCCTCCGGCAGCCGATCCGACGGTGCCGCCGGTCAGGGCGGCCCAGCTGGAACGCACCTGGCGCACCCGGCCCGAGCGCCTCGACGTCGAGGCCCCGGTCCGGATCGCCGCGGACCACGCCGTCCGGGCGGTTCTCGACCGGGTGGAGCTGCTCCGCCGGCCGTGGGACCTGGAACTGCTCGGCGACAACCTGCCGTCGGCGGCCGCTGGGGACCACCAGCGGCTCACCCCGGCTGAACCGGTAGCCGACTGGGCGGTGTTGACCGGACCGACCCGCGACGCGATCGCCCGGCGGGCCGCGCTGGTCACCTCCTGGTTGGCCGGCCTGCCGCAGCCGGCGACAGCCGGCACGGCGGTGGAGTTCGGGCTGGTGCTGGGGGTGCCCCCGGAGCTGCTTGCCGATTCCCGGGACAACGCCGTGGCCCGCGTCCTCGCCGACGCCGCTGCCGACTTCCTCCGGGGCCAGCTCGACGCCCGGCTCCCCGTCGGGATGCTCCCGGTACGGGTCCTCGTCGAGGTCACCGACTTCGACGGGGTCGTCGACGGGGTCCGCGACCAGATCCGGATGCAGGTCGAGTTGTCCCTGCGCCGGGTGCTCCCCGGCCCGGTGTACGCCGACGACCCGACGTCCGGCAGCGCGGTCGGCGGAGTCCACGACGGTCGGGACCTCCGCAACGACGTGCTGCTGCGCGTCACCGAGGCGCGGCAGGCCCTCGAAGGGCTGCCCGCCGGGGAACCGGAGACCGCGGCGGCGGTCGTCGTCCACCAGCTCGGCAGCGTCCTGGTCCGGCTGCTGCCGGTGCTCGTCACGCCGGCCCTGGCCGTCCCCTTCGCGGCCCACGCCGTACGGGTGCGCGGCGTGCTGGACGACTTCCGGTGGCTGGTGGGCCGGTGGGCGCAGCAGTGGCGCACCGGCGACGTCGAGGTCGCCGAGCTGGTCACCCGCGCGACCGGGACGCTCGACGCGATCGTCGACCTGACGCCGCTGATCGAGCTGGCCCCGGCCGCCCATCGCGACCTCGACCTGACACCGCTGGTCGACGGCCACCAGGCGGACGACGCGGACCACGTCGCGGCGCTGGCCCGGTTCCGTGCCGAGCTGGCCCGGCTGCGCGACGCCACCGGGATCGCGCTGGACGGGCCGATCATGCAGGTGTACGGCTGGCAACTGCTGACCCAGGCACTCGGGGCGCTGTGGTTCGGCGTGACCGAGGGTCCCGGACCGGTCCCGGATTCACGCGCCCTCGGGGCTGCCGCTGCGGCGCTCGACGCGTACCACGAGGTGGTCGGTGGGCTCGGCGCCGGCACCGCCGATCTCGCGGCGTTCGACCGGGCCGCCGGGGCCGTCGGGGTGCTGGCCGGCTGGCTGCGTCCCCACCCCGACCAGGCGGCGACGGACCGGGAGCTCGCCCGGCTCGACGACGCGCTGGCGGTGGTGGGTCTGCGCACCGACGCGCAGCTCGACCGGCTCGCCCTGGACACCCGGGAGGCGATGCTCGACGGGCTCCTCGACGCGGCGACCGCCGCCCTGGACACGTTCCGGATCAGCCGCGACCCCGGCCGTGGCGCTCTCGCCGGGATCCCCGGGGCGCCGGGCCCGCTCGCCGACTGGATGACGCTGCTGCGCACCCTGCAACAGATGAGCGCCCTCTGGAACGGCGGGGAGCCGGACCGGCCCCGGCTGCGTGCCATGCACGGCCTCGCCGGACAGGTCCGCGACGGCATCGCGGCCGGTCGGGCCGACTTCGTCCGACTGGCCAACCGGGAGGATCCCGGTGGCGACCCGCGTGCGGTGTCGGACCGGGTGCTCGACGCGCCGGCTGCCGGGGCCCGCCGTCCGGCCACCCCGGTCCGGTCTGCCACGGGCGTGACCGGACCCGGGACGGTGCGGCCGGGCCCCGGTCAGGTCCTGCTGCATCTGGTCGTCGAGGTGCCCCGGGGGCAGCAGAGCGGGTCCACGGAGCCGGTGTCGACCGACCTGTACCAGGACCCGGCCACCGGACGGGTACAGGTCACGACCGGTGACCCGTACGCCCCCGTCGCCGTGTTCACCCGGCCGGAGACCGCGTACGGGGTGGCCCGGGGGATGGCCGACCACCTCGCGCAGGTGGGTCTGCCCTCCGGCGACGGCCCGGTGGTACGCCGGTTCGTGGTCGACGCCGACGCGTTCACCGCCCCGGACGACGCGCAGGTGTACGTCTTCCCGGCCCGTGACTTCGCGGCCCTGGCCGGCCGGGCCGAACCCGGCTCGCTGGACAGCTACGCGACCGACCCGGAAGCGGTCGACGACACCACCCGTGCCCTGGACGCGCTCGCCCCCGCCGACACCCCGGTCGTCACCGTCGACGAGGCCAGCCGGATGCTGCCGACGCGGGAGCCGAACGCCCGACACCGATCGCGCCCGGACCCGGCCCCGGTCGCCACCGGCGACCGACCTGCCGGCACCGCCGTCCCCCCGGTCGTCCGTCGGGACGCCGGTCCGGCTGCCGCCGTCCCGCCGGGCACGGTGCCGGCCGGTCCGGTCCCGCCGGGCACGGTGCCCCCGGGCGTGGTCCTGGCGGGGATGGTCCTGGCGGGGATGGCCCTGCCGGACACCGTCGTCGTGCCGGGACTCGGTGACATCCTGGTCACCGGACTCCCCGGACTGCCGGTGTACCCGCCCGGCGCGCGGTCGACCACACCCGCCCCGGTACCGGACCGCCCCGGCAGCCCGCCACGCCGCCGACGGCGCACCCCGCGACCGGCGGCCGATCGGGGGTGAACCGGCACGCCCCGGGGGCCGTTGTGGGGGCATGACCACGACGACCGGGCCGACCACCGATCGGCGTACCGCCGTGCACCGGCTGCTGCTGCGCCTCGCCGGGCAGGCCCCGGACGAGGTGGTCAGCGCGGCCCGGCAGTGGCTCGCGGCGGATCAGCTGGCCGAGGTGGCCCAGGCGGTGGTGTTCACCTGCCTGACCGGGGGCGTCGGGCTCACCGCGCCCGAGCACGTACTGCTCGCCGGGCTCCTGGCCGACGCCGGTGCGGACGGCGACGTGCTCGCCGGGTTGTCCACCGGCGAAGCCCCGCCGGTGGCGTACGGGATGGCCCCGGTGGGCCCGCAGGTGCTGGCCGGGGTCGGTGGGCGGGTGCCGTACAGCATGGACCTGACCGTGGGTGGGGACGGCCCGGGCGGGCCCGACGACCTCGACCGGGTCGCCATCGCCACGGTGGCTGCCTCGCCTGGGCCGGTGGGGCTCTGGCGGGCCTGGCGGTACCCGGCCGTGGACACGCCGTATCCGGTGCCGAAGCGGCTCTACCTCGTGCAGGGCGCGCAACCGGTCGCCCTCGCCGCCCGGATCGGGTCCACCCTGGAGGCCGCCGGGGAACAGCATCCGCTGGTGGAGGCGTTCGGTGAGCCGGTGGAGCTGCCGGAGTACCAGCGGCGGGCGTTGGCCTACTCGGCGCTGCTCTGGGCCGACCGCCCCGCCGGGCCGCTGCGGACGGCCACCCCACCGGACCCCGCCGACCCACCCGGCACCCTCAGCGACGACGAGGCGGAACGGGTCGTCGCCTACCTCGGCGCGGGGGTGCCGCTGCTGACCAGCCCGCACCGGTCGGCCGACGGCTTCGATCCGGCGTCGGCCGTCGACCCGGTGCCCACGGGTGTCCGGGGCGACGGGCGGTGGCTGTGGTCGGAGGCGGTCACCTACTACGCCGACCAGTACGGGTTCGCCCCCGAACCGGACCTGCTCGCGGCGATCCGGGCCGCCGACTACACCGCCCCGACCCTCGACGCGGTGGCGGTGCACCGTTCGCTGTCGTACCTCTTCGCGGCGATGTGCGACCCCGACCGGACCGGGGTGAACCATCACGGCGGGCCCCCCGTTGTGGAGGCATGAGCGTGCCGTCGGCGATGCACCGGCTCCTGCTGCGGATCGCCGGGCAGGCCCCCGCCGCGCTGCTCGGCACCGCCCGCGCCCGGCTGGCCGACGGTGCGGTGACCGAGGTGGCCCGGATGGTGGCCTTCGCCGCCGTCGCCCGGCAGATCCGGCTGACCGACCCCGACGTGCTGCTGCTCAGCGGGGTGCTCGTCGCCGCCGGTGCGCCCGACGACCTGCTCGCCGACCTGCCCCGCGCCGGGGACGACCGCACCCCGCCCTACCTCTGGACACCCGACCCACCCGCCGACCCGGGCCAGCCCGGCAACGGTCCCGCCGCCGGCCCGCCCGGGTCGGCCAGCTCCGCTGTGCACCCGCCCGTCGGGGACGTCGCGTCCGACGGCGTGGACGAGGTCGACCGGGCCGCCGTCGACGCCCTCGGTGGCGGGGCGGCACAGCCCGCCGGGCTGTGGCGGGTCTGGCGACGCCCGGCGTCGGCCACGCCGTACCCGTCGGCCACCCGGGTCTATCTGGTCCAGGCCCGTACCGGGGCGGTCGCGCTCACCGCGCGGCTCCAGGCCGCCCTGGCGGCGGTGGGCGAGACCGAACCGCTGGTCGAGGTCTTCGGGCACCTCGCCGGGCTGCCGGCGTACCACCGGCGGGCGCTCGCGGAGGCCGTCCTGCTCTGGGCCGCCCGACCGGCCGAGCGGGTACGCGTCGCGGCGACCTTCGACACCCTCGACGCGACCGGGAACCCGACGTTCGGCTCCGACCGGGCCCGACTGTCGACCGCGGAGGCGAACCGGGTCGCCGGCTACCTCGCCGCCGGGTTCCCCCTGCTGACCGGCCCGGCCGGGGTGCCCGACGTGGTCACCCCGGGCCGCACGGTGCCGGTGGACCTGCTCGGCGACGGCCGGTGGATCTGGTCCGCCGCCACCGCGCACTACCTCACCCGGTACCGGATCGCCCCGGACGAGGGCCTGCTGGCGGCGATCCGGGCGGCCGGCTACGCGCCCCCCGACGTGGACGCGGTGGCGGTGCACCGGTCCCGGGCGGCGCTGGTCGAGGCCACCGGCGTGGTCCGACGGACGGCGGGCTGACCGACGATGACCGCCCCGCCCGAACCCGTACACGCCGCCGTCGTCGGTGCCGTGCTCCTCGTCCACGCCGCCGCGGAGCCGTACGCCGCCCTGGCCGGGGTGGCCGCCCGGCTGCCGACCGACCCGGACCGTACCGTGGTGCTCTGCTCGGCGGCCGTGTCGGCCCGACCGGACCTGTTCGGGCTCCTGGCCGACCTGCTGCCCCGCCAGCTCGGCGGGTCGGCCGCCGGGTTCCGGCTGGCCCCGCTCGGCGGTTACGCCGACCCGGTGGCGGTGCCGGACCTGGCGGCCGGGCTCGCCACGGATCTCGGGATCGACGGGGCGGTTCCGCTGGACGCCCCGGCCGTGTCCACCCGGGGGGTGCCGGCGGCCCGCCGGTGGATCGTCGCCGACGGCGGCACCGCCCGACCGGAGCACCCGCCCGCCGCCTGGTGCCCGCCGCCTGCCGGGCCGTCCCGGCCGGTCGGCGGCCCCGAGGGCTGGCTGGTCGCCCCGGTCGGGGACGGCTACACGTGGCTGCCCGCCGCCTGGCCGCCGCCGCCCGCCGCGCCGCGCCGCCCCGGTGTCGCCGAACCCGCCCTGCCTGCCGTGCCCGCGCTGTCCGCTGAACCCACCCTGCCCGCCCGGTCCGTCGGGCCCGCCCGGTCCGTTGAGGACGCGGGACGGCCGGAACCGACGGGTGATGGCGGTCCGGGTGCTCCCGGCGGGCAGCCGGCCGGTGACCGGGGCCGCCCGCCGGGACGACCGGTCCCCGGTGGCTGGTCCTTCCTGCCCGACCCCGTCGGCCCGCCGACCGCCGGCACGCCGGTGGGGCGGGACGACGTCGCGGGCCCGGGCCGGCAGGCTCCGGTGCCGCTCGACGTCTACCTGGTCGAGGTGGCGCTCGGCGCGGGCGGCTTCCAGGTGGACGGGCGGCCGGTGCCACCCGGGGTGCTCGCCGGTCACCTGGCCGCCCTGCGGAGTGCCGGGCGACCCGTGGTGCTCTGCGGTGACGCACCGTACCCAGCCACGGCCGGGATGCTGTTCGGGGCTCTCGCCGACGCCCTCGGCGCTCCGGTCGTCGCCGGTGACGCCCGGGTCGAGGTCACCGCCACGGGGCTGCTGACCACCACGGGCACGTTCCGCCGGTGGCGTCCCCGGCCGGCGGCGGGCACCGCCCGCACGGTGACCGACCTCGGCCCGGTGCTCCCCGCCCCGGCGGACCTGCCCGCCGCGTCCCCCACGCCACCCGTCGCGCCCGCCACCTCCGAACCACCTGACGACGCGCAGGCCATGACCGGTGCCGCGCCGGCCACGACCGGCACCGCGCCCGCCATGACCCGTGCCGGGCCCGTCGTGACCACCGCCCGCCCGGTCGGGCCGGTCGCCGCGCCGTCGGACGGTTCCGGTACGGCCCGCGACACCCCGGGCGTGCTCCTGGTCGGCGTGTCCGCATCGGCCGTCGACCCGGCAGCCGTGCCGGCGGACGGTGCGGACCGGTGGCGGCACCTCGCCGCTCCCCGGCTGGACCTGATCCGGGTCGGGTCGCCGGAGGTGACCGGGGACGGTCGTCCGCCGGCCCCGGAGCCGACGGACCCGCCCCCGCCCGGCCCGGAAGGCCCCCGCCCCGACCCGCCCCCCGACCCGACCGTGCCACCCGCCGCAGCCCACGACAGATCGGCCCTGACCCCCGGTCGTCCGGACACCCCGGTCGGGACCCCCGACGCGGCGCCCGGCCGACCGGAACCGGCACCCGGCGGCCCCGGCGTGCCGCCGGCCGCCGTCCCCGGACCGCGACCGGCCCCGCAGGGCCCGACGCGGGTCCCGGTGACGTTCCGGCTGGACGGGAGTGCGCCCACCGCCGGGGACCGGACGGCGCTGCGGCGGATCCTCGCCGGCCGCTACGACTCGTACACGCAGGTGGTGACCCGGACCCTGGCGGAGGAACCCGGCCTGCGGGTGGCTGCGGTGAGCGCGCCGGACCTGCCGGCGGGCCTGGTCGCCGTCCGCGCCTACTGCGTCGGGGAACGGCAGACGGTGAACGCGGTCCTGCGGGGCGATGCCGTGCCGGCCGACGATGCGGCGGTGCTGGCCCGCTGGGTGGGGTACGGGCTGCGTCGCCTGCCGGTGGTCTTCGGTCCGGTCTTCCGCGCCGCGGCCGTCGCACCGCCGGGCGGCTACCCGCCCGGCACACTGCTGGTGGAGCCGGCCTTCCTCGACGTCGACCCGACGCCCGCGCCGGTGCCGGACGCCGGGGTGCAGTTCGTGATCTGGTCCGTCGGCGCCCGCCGGCTGGGTGGTCTCGGCACGGCCGGCACCGGGGCCCGCACCACATCCGCCGGCGTCCACACCGGACCCCGGACCGACGGTACGGCGGTCTTCCCCGCCGGGACCTGTTTCCAGGTGTTGGCGGACGAGCCGGTGGGTGACCGCGAGCTGCGGCAGGTGTTCCTGCGGGAGTTGCCGGCCGGCCGGCCTACCCCGGGCGGCGAGCAGACGCTGCAGCGGTTGCGGGCGGTCGCCGGGGTGGGGGACGTGCCGGGCGGCGGCACCCCGCCGTTGCCGGTGGGGGTCGGCGTCGACGGGGCGGGGCGGCTGTTCGTCCCGCCGTCGGGGTGATGCCGGTGGCGGGGCGGGCCGGTACGACGAAACCCGCCGACCGTCGGCCGGGCGGCGGCGCGCGGGGTGCGGTGGGCGGGGGATCAACCAGACGAGAGGGTGGTGAGGGGTGAACAGCACCGTGATGGCGGTCTCCCAGACGGAACCGGGGTGCCCGCCGACGATCGCCGGCGCGTTGGCCGTCGCCCCGTTCGGCGCCACCGTCGTCGTGCAGCCGGGGGTGTACCGGGAACAGCTCCAGCTCGGCGGCGACGTCACGCTGATCGCCGAGGAGGGGCCGGGCACGGTCACCATCGACGGGGGCGACGGGGTGGCGCTGCACGTCGGCGCGGGAGAGGTGACGCTGCACGGGATCGAGCTGCTCGGTGGCGGCGGGCACATGCCGGCCGTTCAGGTCGGCGGCGGTCGGTTGGACCTCACCCGGTGTGGCGTACGGGCCGGTGGTGTCGTGGCGGTGCACGTGCCCCGGGGGGAGCTGACCATGCGGGACTGCCGGGTGGGCAACCCCGCCGGGGCGGGCCTGCTGTTCGAACGCGCCGGCACCGGTGAGGTCGTCCGCACCACGGTCGCCGGGATCGGCACCGTGGCGGTGGCCGTCACCGGCGGCGACCCGGTGCTGCGCGGCTGCACGATCACCGACGTACGCGGCAGCGGGCTGTTGTGCACCGGCGGCGGCCGGGGGCTGGTGGAGCAGTGTGTGATCTCCGCCGTCGACGGCCCCGGCGTGGTGGTCGAGGACGGCGCGATCCGGCTGGTCGACACCCGGATCGTGGACACCGGTGGCACCCCGGTGCTGGTGACCGGGGGCAGCCCCGAGCTGACCGGCTGCGAGATCCGCACGGCGACCGGCCCGGCGGTGCTGGTCGACGGGACGGCCGACCCGACGTTGCGCGACTGCGTCGTCGGGGCCGGCAGCGGGCACGGGCTGAGTGTCCAGGCCGCCGCCACCGGCAGCTACCTGGGGTTACGGGTCGAGGTGGAGACCGGGGCGGCGGTGGTGGTCAGCGGTACGGCGGCGCCCCGGATCGAGGGCGGCACGCTGAGCGCCACCGACGGGGTCGGCCTGCTCTTCGCCGACGCGGCGACCGGCAGCGCCCGGGAGGTGACGGTCGTCCGGGCCCGGTCCGGGCTGCTGGCCCGGGGCACCTCCCGGCCCGAGGTCGACGACCTGACCGTCACCGCGCCGACGCAGGAGGGGCTGCGGGTCGCCGAGTCGGCCCGGCTGCGGGCGCGAGGGGGAGCGGTGACCGACGCCGGGTCGGCCGGTGTGTCGGTGACCGACGGGGAGCTGACCGTGGAGGGCATGACCCTGCGCGACTGCGGCACCGGTCTCGTCGTGTCGGCCGGGCGGCTGCGGGCCACCGGCGTGGACGTGCTCGGCAGCCGGGGTGCCGGGCTGACCGCCCAGCGCGGGGCGACGGTGCAGCTGCGGCGCAGCCGGGTGCGGGGTAGCGACGGGCCGGGGGTGTGGCTGGCCGGGGAGTCGCAGGGCGAGGTGACCGGGTGCGAGGTGTTCGGCAACACCGGCCCGGGGGTGCTGGTGCAGACGCGCCGGCCGGTGCGGCTGGTCGAGACCGAGCTACGGGGCAACGGGGGTGGTCGGCTGCGTACCACGGTCGACGCCGCCGCGGTCGAACTCGTCGGTACCGACGGTGGGCAGCCGCCGCCGGGCCCGGCAGCGGACGGGACCGGGGCGACGCCGGTGTCCCCGTCGTCGCCACCCGCGGCACGCCCCGACCCGACCGGCCCGGTGCGGGTCGCCGACCCCGCCCCGGTGGTGTCGGCGACACCACCCGCCGGCTCGCCCGCCGACGACCCGGCCGCGCCGTTGCTGGCCGAACTGGACGCGCTGGTCGGTCTGGCCGGGGTGAAGCGGGAGGTGGCGACGCTGGTCGGGCTGCACCGGATCAGCCGGCGGCGGGCCGCCGCCGGGCTGCCCGCCCCACCCATGTCCCGGCACATGATCTTCGCGGGTGCGCCGGGCACCGGGAAGACCACCGTGGCCCGGCTCTACGGCCGCATCCTGGCCGCCCTCGGCGTGTTGCCCGGCGGGCAACTGGTCGAGGTGGCCCGCGCCGACCTGGTCGCCGAACACATCGGCGGTACGGCGGTGAAGACCACCGAACGGTTCACCGAGGCGATCGGCGGTGTGCTGTTCATCGACGAGGCGTACACCCTGGCCCCGGTCGACGGTGGCGGATCGGGGCACGACTTCGGTCGGGAGGCGATCGACACCCTGGTCAAGCTGATGGAGGACCACCGTGACGAGGTGGTGGTGATCGTCGCCGGTTACTCGGCGCAGATGCGCACGTTCCTGGCGGCGAATCCGGGGCTGGCCTCCCGGTTCTCCAAGACCGTCGAGTTCGAGAGTTACACCTCCCCGGAGCTGGTGCAGATCGTCGAACGGCTGTGCAGCAGCCACCACTACGCCCTGGAGTACGACACCCGGATCGCCCTGGAGTCGTGGTTCGAGTCGATGCCGCGTACCGGGTCGTTCGGCAACGCCCGGGTGGCCCGGCAGACCTTCGAGGAGATGGTCAGCCGGCAGGCGTTCCGGCTGTCCGACAGCGGTGCCGCCTCGGGAGTGGAGCTGGCCCAGTTGCTGCCGCAGGACCTCGACGAGACGGCGGGCCCGGCGGACGACGAACCGCCGGCCGGCGCGGTGGACACGCTGCTGGCCCGGCTGCACGCCATGATCGGGCTGGACGCGGTGAAACAGGAGGTTGCCGACCTGACCGACCTGCTGGCCGCCGCCCGGACCCGGGTGCGGGCCGGCCTGCCGGCACCCTCGGTCTCCCGGCACCTAGTCTTCTCGGGGCCGCCCGGCACCGGCAAGACCACGGTGGCCCGCCTCTACGGGCAACTGTTGACCGCGCTGGGGGTGCTGCGCGGCGGCCAGCTGGTCGAGGTGGCCCGTGCCGACCTGGTCGGTGAGTACGTCGGGCACACCGCGCAGCGCACCCGGGAGGCGTTCGAACGGGCCCGCGGTGGCGTGCTGTTCATCGACGAGGCGTACACGCTGGCGCCGCCCGACGCCCGTAACGACTTCGGTCGGGAGGCGATCGACACCCTGGTCAAGCTGATGGAGGACCATCGCGACGAGGTGGTGGTGATCGTCGCCGGTTACGAAGCGGAGATCGAGCAGTTCCTCGCCGCGAACGCCGGCCTGGCCTCCCGGTTCTCCCGCCGGGTCCACTTCGCCCCGTACACCGCCGACGAGCTGGTGGCCATCTTCGAGGGGCTGGCCCGTTCCGGCGGGTACGACTGTCCGGGGGAGACGCTGGCCGCCCTGCGTCAGCACTTCGAGCAGGCCCCGCCCGGCCGGGCCCTCGGCAACGGCCGGTACGCCCGCCAGGTCCTCGACGAGGCGGTGACCCGGCAGGCCGGTCGGTTGCGCGGCCTGACCGGGCCGACCGTCGCGGATCTGCGGACCCTGCTGGCGGAGGACGTCACGCCGGTGGTGGCACATGCCTAGCCGGACCGGGTGGTGGGCGTGCTGACCGCCCGGCAGGTGGACCGTCCGGGTCGGGCCCGGCGGCGTCGCCGCAGACCGGGTGACATCAGCGACGGCATGCCCGGGGGCGACCCGTATGCTCTCCTGGATCGACGTGGGACCGGAGGTGCGAGAGCGCTTGCGCAGCCGGTCACGCCGACGGTGAGCGTGCTGGGGAGGCACCGGTTGGCAGGTCTTTCTCGCGTGCCGGACGCGGACGCGCCGGGCGGGGCCGGCATCGGGGTGGCGGCCGACGCGGACGCGTCGACCGCAGCCGGGGTCCCACCACCCGCCACCGACCTGACGCCCGACGAGCGGCTACAGGCGCTGCACGCCGCGCATGCCGAGCCGCTGTTCCGGTTCCTGCTCAGGCTGGCCGTCGGCGAGCGGCAACTCGCCGAGGACCTGCTCCAGGAGACGATGATGCGGGCCTGGCGCAGCATCGACAGTCTCGCCGACGACCTGGAGACCCAACGGCGGTGGCTGTTCACCGTGGCCCGCCGGGTCGCCATCGACGTGGCGCGGGCCCGGCAGGCCCGCCCGACCGAGGTCGGCACGTTGGACCTCAACCGGATGCCGGCGACCGCCGACGTGGCCGAACGGGTGGTGACCGCGCAGACCATCCGGGACGCCCTACCCAAGATCAGCACCGAGCACCGCCGGGTGGTGGAGGCCGTCTATTTCCGGGGACTGTCCACCGCCGAGATCGCGGCGGCGTTCGGCATCGCCGAGGGGACGGTCAAATCCCGGGCACACTACGCCCTGCGCGCGCTACGCGCCGTGATCGGGGAGGTTGACGGTGCGTGAGACGTCCACCACGTCCGTGATGACATACGATTGCTGCGGCGGGCCGCGAGGCGCTGCCTCCCCGAGCAGAGCTGACAGGCCATGACCGACCTCCGAAGCGACAGCGACGCCCCCGGTCCGGTGGCCCACGCCCCACTGGAGCAGTGCGCTCCCTACCTGTGGGGGGACCTCGACCCGCAGGACGAGTGGGAGTTCGAACGCCACCTCGGCACCTGCGTGATCTGCCTGGACGAGTGTGACCGGCTGGGCCCGCTGGTGGGTGCCTTCTCCGGGCTGACCACCGGTGAGGTCGCCGGCCTGCTCACCGCCGACACCTCTGCGACGCCGTCCGGCCCGCCTGCTCCCACCCCGACGCCGGCCGGCCCGTCCGGTCCCACCCTGGCGGCGGGCGGCCCGCCCGCTCCCACCCCGGTCCCGGCCGAGCGGCCCGGTTCCGCCCCCGCCCCGCCCCCGACCGGGCACCCTGGGTCCACCCCTACCCCGGCTCCGCGCGGGGGGTCCGGTTCCGACCCCGCGACGGTGTCCACCGGTCCGGTGGCCGTCGGGGCGGACGGCGCGGCCACGGCCACCGGTGCCGATGTCGCGCCCGCCCGGCCCGAGCCGTCACGTCCGGCTCCCGCGCCGTCGCGGCCGGCCCCGACCGATCGACCGCGCACCCGGGACGCGGCCGGCCGTGGTCCGGCCGGCCGTGAGCCTGACCGGGTCCGGCGGGGGCGACGGCGGTGGCTCGTCGCCGGCACGCTCGCCATGGTCGCGGCGGTGTCCCTGGGGGTGACGCTCGGGCAGCGGCAGCAGAGCGGTGCACCCGTCGCCGGGCGGTCCACCGTCAACCCGGTCAACGCGGGAGTGACGGTGGAGGGAGTAGGTGCCTCGGCACGGCTCTCCGTGACCGTCTCGGCCCGTACCGACCGACCCGGGCCGGTCGCCGACGTGCGGGCCACCGTGGTCGGCCTGACGGCGGGGGTCGAGTACCGGCTCTACGCGGTCGCCGCCGACACCCGGACCTACCAGGTGGCACAGTGGACGGCGACGACCGGGCCGCAGGAGGTCACCGGTGAGATCGCGGTCGCCGTCGACACCCTGGCGTTCTTCGCGGTCGCGCAGGCCGACGGGACGGCGGTCGTGTCGGCCCGGATCGGCCGCCCCACCGGCCCCCGCTGACCAGCCCCGTCCCGCCGCCCCAAACTGGTCCGGCTGTCCCGTGCTTCCGGCCGTCCCGTCGGTCGGGCCGTCCCGTCGGTCCTCGCCGGCTAGGCCTTCACCTTCGTCCACTTCTGGTTGGCCTCGCCGTTGCACGTCCACAGCTGCAGGCCGGTGCCGTTGGCGGTGGACCAGTCCCGGACGTCGACGCACCTGCCGATCGCCGAGTTGACCATGTCGCCGGAGCCGTTGATCCAGAACTTCTGGGCCCAGCCGCCGTTGCACGTCGCCAACTGGATGCGGGTGCCGTCGGCGCTGGAGGCGTTCGCCAGATCCATGCAGAGCGAACCCATCCGGATCGTGCCGTCACCGCCGAAGGTCCACTTCTGCCGGGCCGAGCTGTTGCAGTCCCAGATCACCAACTGCTGGCCGTCGACAGTGGAGGGGGCGTACACACAGGTGCTGCCGTACCCGCGGATGCGGTAGCCGGTGGACGCCGCCGGCGCTGGCGCCGGGGTGGTCGGACGGGCCGCTGCCTGCGTGGACGGGGCGGTGGCCGCCGGGGCGGGCTTGGTCGGGTTGGCACCGGGCCTGGTCGTGCCGGTGCCTGCGCCGGGACCGGGGCCCGCACCGGCGGGCGTGGGCGGCAGGGCCAGCACCGGGCCCCGGGTGCCGGCCGGCAGTGGGGGTCGCGTCGACGGACGGCCGCCGAGCCGGGGATCCTGGGCGTAGAAGGCGGCATAGGCCAGGACCCGGCTGGCGTTCTCGTCCACCATGCTCAGGTCCGGGGCGCCACCGGCCTGCACCCCCGGACCCCACTGGAAGGCGGCCAACGCGAGCGGGTACGGGTCGGCGGTCAGTCCCCCCAGGTCGGTGGTGAGGGCACACATGGTCCGGCCGAGCGTGGCGATCGCCGTGGCGGCTTCCCACGGCGACTGACCCGCCGTCGCGTAGCGGCTCCAGACCGTGGGGAGGAACTGGGCGATGCCCTGCGCGCCGTTCGCACCGAGCAGGTTCGGGTTGAACCCCGACGCCGCCATGAGCTGTCCGGCGATCTTGGCTGGGGTCACCGCCGGGCAGGCGCGGCCGGCGGCGAGGACCGCCGACAGGTACTCGTCGGGGATGGGGCGCGGTGCGCTGCCGGCGGTCGGTGCGGGTGGGACAGGTGTCGGTGGCCCGCCCGTCGCGTCCCGGTCGAAGTCGGGCTGCCGGGAGTACCACTCGGCGTAGCCGACGACGGTCCGCACGTACCCGGCCGCCGCCTCGGGGATACCCCGGTCGGCCTGGACCGCGGGCATCCCGGAGTGGTGCGCCGCGAGTGCCAGCTCCCACGTGTCGCCGTCGACGTCGCCCCGGGCGACCTGCCCGACGAGGTCGCACATGTGGTGGGCCAGCGCGACGATGTTCGCCGCGACGTCCAGGCGGGGCGCGTCGGGCCAGGGCAGCCACCGCTGCCACAGCTCGTCGGTCAACCCGGCCACCCCGGAACCACCGTTGTCGGTGCGCGCGTCTGCCACGAAACCCGAGGCGGCCATGAGCTGCCCGGCCAGGCGGGGCGCGGTGAGCGTCGGACACGAGAGCGCGGCCTGGGCGATCAGCGGCGCCTGGTCGGCGGGGACCGGCTTGCCCTCCACGGTGTCGGCGGTGGCCGTGCCGAACTCGGTGGTGGCGGCGAAACCGGCCAGCACAGCGAGCGCGAGGGCCACCAGACCGGCGATGATCCGCGCGACGATCGGCGGGCCGGGCAGGCGCGACAGCCGTCGCCGTACGCCGTCGGGCAGCGGTGACAACCGCTGCCGCACCCCACCGACGAATCGTTCCAGCCGCTCGCGGTGGGGCGTGAAGGTCAGTGGCACCGGTGCGCTCCTCGACAGGCTGTGGCTTCGACCTCTCAACGCACCGAGCAAGTCGAAAGTTCAGTCGGATCAGGGAGGAGTTTGCCGGTAGCGCCGGGAGGCGGCAATGCCGGGGCACGCGGCGGACGTCACCGCAGCGCCCCGGCCCGGGTTCACCGGTGGAGCCCTCCGTTTGCGACCGCGGGGCTGCGCTGCGCTGCACTCCTCGCGCTCACCTGTGCCGACCTTCCGTTCGCGACTGCGGGGCTCCGCTGCGCTGCACTCCTCGCGCTCACCCGTGTCAGCCCTTCCTGGTAGCCGGCGCTCACCTGATGATCAGGCTGTCGAGGTAGCCGGTCAGGTTGCGGCGAATCTCCGCCACCGAGTCACCACCGAACTTCTCCACGGCAGCCTCAGCGAGGACCAACGCCACCATCGCCTCCGCCACCACCGCCGCCGCCGGCACCGCACACACGTCGCTGCGCTGGTTGATCGCCGTCGCCGGCTCACCCGTCGCCACATCCACCGTCGACAGAGCCCGATTCAACGACGAAATCGGCTTCATCGCCGCCCGCACCCGCACCGGCTCACCCGTGGTGATCCCACCCTCCAGACCACCCGCCCGGTCGGTGACCCGACGCACCCCGGT
>NZ_JBFAQU010000008.1:63515-299896 GCF_040678915.1 Micromonospora sp. NPDC049257 | reverse complement strand
GGGTGGAACAGGTCACGGTCGACGGTGCGGTGCTCCGTACGGTGGTCAAGACCACTGCGGAGGGGCAGTTCGCGGTGGGCCGGGACCGGCACCCACCGACGGGTAGGGCTGTGGTCAGTCCTCGTCGGACTTCCCGCCACTGAGCCCGGAGGAGATCAGCTCCATCACCGAGGAATCCTGGAGCGTGGTGACGTCACCGAGCGAACGGTTCTCCGCCACGTCCCGCAGCAACCGGCGCATGATCTTGCCGGAGCGGGTCTTCGGCAGCTCCGGCACCAGCATGATCTGCCGGGGCTTGGCGATCGGGCCCAGCGTCTTGGCCACGTGGTTGCGCAGCTCGGTGATCAGCCGCTCGCCCGCCTCACCCGAGATGTCGGTGGTGCCGCGCGGAATGGCGAACGCGACGATCGCCTGCCCGGTGGTCGGGTCGGTCGCGCCGACCACCGCCGCCTCGGCCACCGACGGGTGCGACACCAGCGCCGACTCGACCTCGGTGGTGGAGATGTTGTGCCCGGACACCAGCATCACGTCGTCGACCCGGCCGAGCAGCCAGATGTGCCCGTCGTCGTCCTTCTTGGCCCCGTCACCGGCGAAGTACATCCCCTCGAACCGGGACCAGTACGTCTCGACGAACCGGTTGTCGTCACCCCAGATGGTGCGCAGCATCGACGGCCACGGCTCGCGCAGCACCAGGTAGCCACCGCCACCGTTGGGCACCGACTGGCCCTGGTCGTCCACCACGTCGGCGACGACGCCGGGCAGCGGGGTCATCGCCGAGCCCGGCTTGGTCGCGGTCACCCCGGGCAGCGGGGAGATCATGATCGCGCCGGTCTCGGTCTGCCACCAGGTGTCCACGATCGGCAGCTCACCCCGACCGACGTGCTGGCGGTACCACATCCACGCCTCCGGGTTGATCGGCTCGCCGACGCTGCCCAGCAGGCGCAGCGACGACAGGTCGAAGCCCGCCGGGATGTCGTCGCCCCACTTCATCATGGTGCGGATCAGCGTCGGCGCGGTGTAGAGGATGCTGACCTTGTACTTGTCGACGATCTCCCAGAACCGGCCCTTGTGCGGGGTGTCCGGGGTGCCCTCGTACATCACCTGGGTGGCGCCGTTGGCCAGCGGCCCGTACACGATGTAGGAGTGCCCGGTGACCCAGCCGATGTCGGCGGTGCACCAGTAGACGTCGGTCGCAGGCTTCAGGTCGAACACCGCGTGCGCCGTCCACGCGGCCTGGGTGAGGTAACCGCCGGTGGTGTGCAGGATGCCCTTCGGGCGGGCGGTGGTGCCGCTGGTGTAGAGGATGAACAGCGGGTGCTCGGCGTCGAACGGCTGCGCGACGTGCTCCGCCGACGCCTGCTCCACCGCCTCGTGCCACCAGTGGTCCTTCGCCGACCAGGCGACCTCCTCGCCGGTGCGCCGGACCACCAGCACGTGCTCGATCGACGGACAGTTCGCCACCGCCTCGTCCACGGTCGGCTTCAACGCCGACGGCTTGCCCCGTCGGTAGCCGCCGTCGGCGGTGATCACCACCTTGGCGCTGGCGTCGGAGATGCGGTTGCTCAGCGCGTCGGCGGAGAAACCGCCGAAGACCACACTGTGGGTCGCGCCGATCCGGGCGCAGGCCAGCATCGCCACCGCCGCCTCGGGGATCATCGGCAGGTAGATCGCCACCCGGTCACCGGCGACCACCCCCAGGTCGGTCAGCGCGTTCGCCGCCTGGCAGGTCAGCCGGTGCAGGTCGGCGTAGGTGAGGGTGCGGGTGTCGCCCGGCTCGCCCTCCCAGTGGATCGCCACCCGGTCGCCGTTGCCGGCCTCCACGTGCCGGTCCAGGCAGTTGTACGCCACGTTGAGCTGACCGCCGACGAACCACTTCGCGAACGGCGGGTTCGACCAGTCGAGCACCTCGTCCCACGGCCTGGCCCAGGCCAACCGGCCGGCCTGCCGCTCCCAGAAGGCGAGCCGGTCCGCGCCGGCCTCGTCGTACGCGTCGGCGGTGACGTTGGCCTGGGCGGCGAGTGCGGCCGGCGGCGGGAACTGGCGCGTCTCGTTCAGCAGGTTGGCCAAGGCCTCGCTCATGCGGTGACTCCTTCGTCGGGTGACCTGCGTCTCTACCCGGCCGAGGTTAGTCCGGGCAGCTCGGGACCGCGACACCCCCGGTGCCGGCCGGCGCGCTCAGCGGCCGTCCCGGCGCGCTCGACGGCCCACCCGTCCCGACCTGATCAGGATCGGACTCGACGGGCCGGCGGCGGGTGGCGTCCGGCCGGAGTCACCCGGTCGCTAGCGTGGCGGAGTGACCACCGACCCGCTCGCGCCCCTGCTCGCGCTCGCCGACATCGCCCCCGCCGTCGAGCGGGCCCGCGAGCGGGTCGACCAGGCGATGCGGCACCGCGCGCTGCGCCGCCACGGTGGCCAGGTCGTGGCCGAGGTCGGCCTGCGCTGCGCGGTGGCCAGCGCCGCCCTGGAGGGGTACGACCACGAGCGCGAGGCGGTCCGCGCCGGCACCGTCACCGAACCGGTGCTCCAGGGGGCGCTACGGGTGGCCGGGGCGCTGCCCGGGTTGACCGAGCTGTGGCCGAAGGCCCCCCGGCAGGCGCTGGCCCGGCTGCACGTGCTCGCCGCCCGGGACGTGGTCGCCGAGGCAGAGCTGGGGCGTCCGGTCGCCGACCCGGTGGTGGCCGCCCGGCTCGACGGGCTGGCCGGGCTGGTCGCCGGCGGGACGACGGTCTCCCCGCTGGTCCTCGCCGCCGTGGTGCACGGCGAGCTGCTCAACCTGCGGCCCTTCGCCGGCCCGTCCGGGGTGGTCGCCCGCGCCGCCGCCCGGTTGGTGCTGATGTCCCGGGGGTTCGACCCGCGTGGCCTGGTCGCCGTCGACGTCGGCCACCGGGAGCGGGAGCCGGAGTACGTCGGGGCGGCCGGGGCCTTCGCCACCGGCACCCCGGACGGCCTGCGTTCCTGGCTGCGGCACTACCTGAGCGCGGTCGAGGTGGGCGCCGACCAGCTCACCGCCGTCGGCGACGAGATCATCGCCGCCGCCTGACCCGGTGGCTGTCCGCGCGCCCCACCCGACCGCCGCCGCCTGACCCGGTGGCCGCCCGCGCGCCCCACCGGAGCGGTGCCGGGTGCGCGGTCAGTCCCGGCGGGCGGCCCGGTTCACCCGGGAGCGCAGCGCCCGCCGGGCGACCGGTCCGAGGTCGTCGACGATCTCGATGAGCACGGCGAGCTGGTCGAGTGCCGACATCGCCTGCCGCACGCCCGCCCGGTCCACCCCGTCATAGAGTTCCAGCCCGACGAACGCGGCGCAGACGGCCCGGGACAGGCCGGGCACGTCGGCGATCTCGGCGAAGGGTGACCCGGCGAGCAGCCGGCGCAGCACCGACTCGATCTCGTCCACCCAGAGTTGGAGCGCGGCGGCGGTGGGCGCGGCGAGCCGCTCGTCGGTCTGTGCCCCGGCCAGCATCTGGGCCAGGAAGGAGACGTTGCCCAGCTCGCGTTCCTGCTCGTGCAGCTCCTGCCCGACGGTGAGCAGTTCCCGCAGCGAGCCCACCCCGGCCAGCCGGGCCGACCAGTGCGCGAGCCGGTCGGCCGTGCTGGCCCGGCAGGCCGCCGTCAGCAGGTCGTCGACCGTGCCGAAGTGGTAGAAGACCAGCGCCTGGTTCACCCCGGCGGCGGCGGCGATGGTGCGGGCGGACACACCGGCGATGCCGTGCGTACGGATGGCGGTGATGGCGCCGTCCAGGAGGCGCTGCTTGGTGCCGGACATCGTCCTCCTCGTGGGCCCGCCGGATGCGGCGGTGTGATCATCGCATCGGTCACCAGCTGCGCCAGCCAACCGACGCCGGGCAACCGCAGGATCCAGCCGACCACCGCCCACCCGAGGTGCAGGTGCCCGAGGGCGCGGGCGACGGCGGCCACCCCCCGTTCCGACCGACCGCCGCCGTCGGTGTACTCCGCCCGCCACAGCACCCCGTCGGCTTCGGCGGCGGGGCGGACCAGCAGACCCACCGGGCGGCGACGGGCGACGAACCGCCAGGTCGCGGCGCACGGACCGCAGTCGTCGTCGAGGAACAGCACCGCCGCCGGCCCCACGTGGTACGGCCGCCAACGCGGCCACCAGTCCCGGATCTGCCGCCGGTACGCGTGCCACGCCCCGCCGTGCCGGTCGGCCAGGTCGTGTTCCTCGTGCGGTCTGGCCACCGCCACGCTGAAGGCGACCGCCACCACCGCTGCCAGCACCAGCGCGCAACTGCGGGTGAGCGCGGCGGTGAGCAGCACCAGGGCCACGGCGCAGGTCTGCATCGGATTGGCCATATAGGCGTACGGCCCGGTGGTGACCAGCCGTACGGGCGGGTCCCACGGGTACGGCGTGCCGCCACCGTGGGTGACGAACTCGCGGACCGCGGCGAGCGCCGGGGCGGCCAGCACCAGCGCCACCTGGGCGAGGAGCAGCAGGACGGGCCGGGGTAGTTCGGTCACCGTCGTCCATGACCCGTCGCCGACCTCGAAGGCCAGGCTGGGGACGAACCACAGCAGCAGGGCGGTGAAGACCCCGACCTGGAGCAGCGTGCGCGCCGTCAGGTGTCGCCGGTCGGCACACCAGCGGCCGAGCAGTTGCGCCGGCAGGGCCACCACGAGCAGCCCGACCAGCTCGCCGACCAGCCAGTGCGGGCCGAGCCGGACCAGCGGGTGCAGCGCGGGCATGGCCACCGCGTCGATCCAGAGCAGCAGGCCCAGCGCCACCGGCAACGGGAGGCTCCGGCGCAGCAGCACGGGCAGTGGACCCCAGAGCACGGCCCAGCCGATCCACAGGTCGACCGGCATCCCCCGGTAGCTCCCCCGCACCGGGGCGAACGTGTACCAGCCGGTGCGCCGGGCCACCTCGTCGAGGGCGGCGATGCCGATGCCGGCGGCGAGGAAGGCCAGCAGCGCCGCCGCCCGACCGGCGCGGCTCCGGTCGACCCGGGCGGCGGCGAGGAAGGCCAGCAGCGGCACCGCGAGGCTGAGGTAGCGGGCGGCGATCATCGCAGCGTCATCATGTCCAGCAGGTGTCCCGTGCCCGCACCGAGCAGGACCTGCTGGATCGGCCCGAAGTACCAGGAGGGGTCGAGCCCCCGGGTGTAGTCCACCCGGATGCGCACCTCGGTGTGCCGCTCGTCGACGGCCCGCCAGCTCACCTCGGCGTGCCGCCAACTGAACCAGCGCGCGGTGATCGAGCTGTCCTCGACGAACCGGAACCCGACCCGCTGCACCCCCACCATCTCCACCTCGGCGAGCAGGTGACCGCCGGGGCCGTGGGCGCTGCCGTGGTAGCCGAACATCCACCTGTCGCCCGGGTCGAGCCCGTCCCCGCCCACCTGGCCGGGCGTGGGCACCCCGAGCAGCCGCAGCGGCACCGACCGGACCGGTACGGGCCGGGGGCCGGCGGCGAGCCGGGCGGCCACCTGGTCGGCCGGCAGGGTCACCACCCGGACCACCTCGACGGACTGGTCGGGTGCGATCCGGGGTGCCGGTCCGCTGCCCTCCAATCCCGGCAGGAGCAGCAACGGCACCGCGATGACGGCGTACGTACGGGAGGCGTCGCGCAGTGCGCGGATCAGGGCGGTGGTCCCGTGGGACACCGCGTAGACCAGGGGGGCGGCGAGGATCACGCAGATCGCCCCCTCGTGCAGCGCGACCGCCGCCAGCAGCAGGGCGACCGTGGTGATCACGAAGACCCGGCCGTGTGCGGTGCGACCGGGCAGCAGGGCGAGTGCGGCGGCGAGGGCCGTCGGGAGCACCACGAACAGCAGGGCGCTGTCAGCCCGCCCGTCGAGCACGGTGGCGACGAACACCATCATGCCGAAAGCCAAGATCACGCCAGCGAGCACCCAGTTCGCGGCGGTCCGGCGGGGCGGTCGATCCTGCTCGTTCATTGCTACCTCCCGGTTTTGAGCACCTGCTCAAAACCGAGCATAGGCTTATTTGAGCGATCGCTCAATCGGGGGTACGCGGGGAGAGTGCTGCGTGGTGGGGTGCCGCTCGTCACTTCGGGTGCGGGTGCCGCATAGCGGTTCCGGCACCCACCCCGCGGGCGGTGCGGTCAGCGACAGTGGGTGCGGTTGCGGCGGTGGGGCCGGCCGGCGTGCCTCGACGGCCCGTCCGGGCGGTCGGGTGGCCCGGGTCGGTCAGGTGGTTCAGGCGGCCCGGGTCGGTCAGGTGGTTCAGGTGGCCCGGATCGTCAGGTCGCCCGGGTAGTCAGGCGGCCCGGGTAGTCAGGCGGCCTGTACAGCGCGGGTGCGGCGGTGTCGGCCGTACCAGGCGATGCCGATCGCCACCCCCACGCCGACGCCGAGCGCCGCCGCGGCCACCGGGACCGCCGGGCGCTCCCGCAGCCGCCGGCCCAGCGGGATCGGATGCCGGAACTCCAGCACCGGCCAGGCGTTCTCCACCGCGAGCCGGCGCAACGCCCGGTCCGGATTGACCACGCTCGGATGACCCACGCACTCCAACAACGGCCGGTCACTGTACGAGTCGGAATAGGCGTACGAGTCGGCCAGGTCGTACCCCCGGGCGGCGGCCAACTCGGTGACCGCCTCGACCTTGCTCGGACCGGCCGCGTAGAACTCCACCTCACCGCTGTAGCGGCCGTCCTGCACGCTCATCCGGGTGGCGATCACGTCGGTCACCCCGAGCAACGCGCCGATCGGCCGGACCATCTCCTCGCCCGATGCGGAGACCAGCACGACGTCCCGCCCGGCAGCCTGGTGCTCCTCGATCAGCACGGCGGCCTCGGCGTACACGTAGGGGTTGATCAGCTCGTGGAGGGTCTCCGCGACGATCTGACGGACCTGCTCCACCCGCCAGCCCTTGCAGAGCGCGGCGAGATAATCCCTGGTCCTGGCCATGGTCTGCTCGTCGGTGCCGCCCAGCCGGAACATCAGCTGCGCGTACGCCGACTTCACGACGTCCCGTCGTGTGATCAGCCCGTCCCGGTAGAACGGCCGACCGAATGCCAAGGCGCTCGACTTGGCGATGACGGTCTTGTCCAGATCGAAAAAAGCGGCACTTCGGCCCACGGCGCGCAAGTCTAGTCCGACGATGCGGGGTCGGCGGGTGCCCCGGGGTCAATACCCCACTCGACCTGCGGGAGTACCCGGGCCGCGAATGCTCAACGTGACCGCAGTCACACTCTGCGGTAATAATTTCGCAGGGAGTGGGGTCAACAACACTCGACGTGAACAGTCTGCTCGGGCAGACTTGTCCGCACGACAACGATTCACGTCCCCGAAAGCTGACAGACCCTCGGCGGTCGCACCCCCCCGTGACCGCCGGGCCGGTTCGGCTCAACCCCCCCGGAGCCGAACCATTCGACGACCCCCGTCTCCCCCCGACGGGGGTCGTCCCTTTCCAGGTGGGAGCGCTCCGGCGCAGGTCACAGGTCGTCATCTTCCTTGTCGAGGTGGTGCCCCGATGGCATTTCCTCGGCCGGAGGCAGCAGAAAGGCAGCGGAGCCGTCGAACGCCTCCAGGACGCGCGCCGCGTAGTCGTCCGGGGTGTGGGTGTACCGGTTGAGCGTTGTCGACGCCTGTTCGTGTCCCATGACCCGCTGCACCAGGTTGATCGGGACACCGTCGGTGACCAGCCAGGTGGCGTAGGCGTGCCGCAGGTCGTGGAACCGCATCCCGCCGGCAGCCTTGGCCGCGACCTGGGCGACCGCTTCCCGCTCGGTGGTGAACTCGGCCGACCACTCGACGCCTTCCTGATCGGTCCAGACCGCGCGGTACCGGTGCGGGCCGGTGGCGACGACCTGGCCGAGCAGTCCGGCGCGGACCAACGACGGCAGCCAGACCCGACGCCGGAAGTTCGACCGCCGCAGCGGACGTCCCACCCGGTCACGGAAGACCAACGTGCGCGGGTCCGGGTCGTCGACGGCGGCCCGCAGCTCGCGGAGCGCGGCCAGCAGGAAGCCGGGTAGCGGAATGGTCCGGACCCCGGCGCGACTCTTCGGATACGGACGCAGCATGATCCCGCCGTGGGTCTCCTCGGCCACCTGGACCACACGCAGCGATGCCCGGTCGAGGTCGACCGACGACCACGTCAGCCCGGCGCACTCACCCCAGCGCAGCCCAGCCCCGGCGGCGGTGGAGACGATCGCCCGGTGCCGGGGTGGCACGGCGGGCAGCAGCCGACCGAGGAAATCTTCCCGGCTGATCGTGACCGGCTTGACGTCGCGGGACCGGTCGCGTGGCAGCTTCACGCCCTCGGCCGGGTTGGTGGCGATCAGCCGTGCCTGAACCGCCGTCCGGAGGATCATCGAGAGGAGTTGGTAGCACTTAGCCACGGTGGTGGGGGCGAGATCCCGACCCAGGCCGCTCACCCACTCCTGCACCGACATGAAGTCGACTTTGCCGAGTGGCCAGTCACCCCACTTCGGCAGGAGATGCGTGCGGAGCATGGAGACGGTCCGCTCGGTGGTGCGCGCCTCCACGGTCCGGGTGGCGAGCCACTGCTGAGCGAAGTCACCGAAGCGGGTACGGCCGGCATGCGGGTTGACGTAGGTCCCCCGGTTGAGGCTCCCTTCGACCTCGGTGAGGTAGACGCTGGCCTCCCGCTTGGTGCGGAAGCTCTTGGACTTCTGCCCGCCGGCAGGATCACGCCAGCAGGCGCGGTAGGTGCCGGCCGGAGTCTTGCGGACGAAGCCCATCAGCGCCTCCGCCCGTGCTCGGTGCCGGTGGCGGCGGCCGGTTCCTCAGTAACGCCGTCGAGCCAGGCGTGGAAGCGGGCGCGAGGAATCAGCCAGCGACCACCCAGGCGGGTCGCCGGAATCGAACCGTCCCGGACGAGGGCGTACGTACTGCCCAGCGAGATGCCCAGCAGCTTGGCGACCTCCCGGACGGTGTAGGTGACCGGCCCGACGACGGTCGACCCGGTGCGCGGGACGAGCCGGATGACGGGATTCGGTCGGGCGGTGGTGCTCATGACTGATGACCTCCCCAGGTCTGTTCGGATCGGGCGGCAGCCGGCGCGATGCCGGCCGGGGTGGTGCCGAGTTCGTGGGCGAGTTCTTCGCGGCCGGTGGCTTGTCGTTCCCGGGCCATGGCGGCGGCGGTGTTGGCGAGGAGGGCGTCACCGGTGGTGTGCCAGCCGACGCCGGCGAAGGTGAGGGTGCCGACGATCAGGGTGGTGTCGTCGTGCTCGTCGACGAGCTGGCCGCCGGTCGGGTGCGCGTGGTCCTGGTCCTCGTGCTGCCGGTGGTGGCGGCGGGTGTCGCGCAGGAGTTGGAAGGTGACGGAATACCGCCGGGCCTTGGTGAGGAAGTGGCCGCCGAAACCGAGCATGTGCGCCCAGCGACGCAGGCGGGCGTAGGGGTTGGTCGTCGGTCTGTTGGCCGGTTTGGTGTCAAGGGCGGCTTGACGGTGTGCGACGCAGACGGGGCAGGCGGCGTATCGGGTGTGGGTGCCGCAGTCGGGGCATTCCCAGCGGTCGACGAAGCCGGGCCGGGGCCGGTGGTCGCGGGGCCGTTGCGAGAGGGGCACGGGGGTGCCGGTGGGTCGGCCGATGCGCCAGCAGGCGTCGATGAGGCGGGCGGTGTGGTCGCCGTCGGGGTCGGCGTGGTCGCCGATGGTGTCGGCGGTGAGTCTGACGGAGCGGTGCCCGGTTACCTCGGTGCTCTTGGTGGCGTACTTGGCAAGGTAGCCGGCAACCATGCTGTCGGTGACCTCGCCGTGCCCGTTCAGCGTGATGGGTCGGATGTCGAGCTGTTCGCCCCAGGCGATCGGCCAGCCGTCGGGCCGGTCGGGGTGGGTGGGGGTGGTGAACGCGACCTGAGCGGCGGCGTGCCGGAGCGCGTCGACGAGGTCGGTGACGGTGAACGCGGTCGGTGGTGGGACGACGGCGGCGGGGTCGTCGGGGTCGACGCCGTCGAGGCGGACGAGGGCGTGGAAGTGGACCGCTCCGCGTGCCTGGAACTCGGCGGCCTTGCCGTGGGACAGCCGCACGGGCGGGACGGTGCGGGTGTTGCCGGCGGCGGTGACGACCTGGACGCGGGGGATGCCGCGGTGGCGGGCGAGTTTGGCGAGGTGTCGTTCCGCGGCTTGCTTGGTGCGGTGCCACAGCTCGCCCGAGAAGAGGTTCCAGACGGCCTGGTGGTCGTGGTCGTAGCAGTCCAGGCACAGCGGTTGACCGAGTGCGGCGTCACCGGGTTCGTGTCGTGCCCAGCAGGCGGCGGGGCGGCCGTGGGGGCAGCGGCCGGCGGTGGGGTCGGTGGCACGGCGGGCGTGGCAGGGGTCGGGACGGCAGTCGCAGCGTTTGCGGTTCCGGCAGGTGTGTTTGCGGACCGCCCGGACGTGGACTGGTCCGAACGACGGGGCGGTGAAGGTGGGGAACACGGCCGGATGTCGGGTGACGGTGTCGGGTACGCCCTTGCCGCCGACGAGGCCGGCGCGCAGGAGTTGGTAGGCGTCGCGTTGGTAGGTGTGGGCGCAGGAGGGGCAGACGGTGGCGCGTCGGTTGCCGCAGGCGGTGTAGATGACCGCGTCGGGCATGGTGTCGGTGTGCCGCTGGTCGAGGACCCGGCCGGTGGTGTGGTCGACGGTGTGGAGGCTGCCGGCGAGGCGGATGGGTCGGGTGCAGCCGGCGGCGGCGCGGACGTGCTCGATCCAGCCGAAGTAGTCGGGTCGGGTGGCGCGTTCGAAGGCGGAACCGGCTGCGGTGTAGCCGTAGATGGGTGGGACGTCGGCGTTCGAGCCCACCCCCCGGGCCGAAGCGCGGGGGGTGAGGTCCAGCGTCGAGCCCATCAGGCCGCGTTCCCGTCGTTGGGGGTGCGGGTGGTGATGGTGCGTTCGGTGACGATGACCCGGCAGGCGCCGCATTGGCGCTTGGCCGGTTCGTGCCGGTGGCAGGGGATGCGGGTGGTCTGTTCGCCGCAGCGGACGGTGACCGGTGCCCGGCAGGGTCCGCCGGGGATGACGTCGACGACGGTGCGCCGGATGTCGTACGGGTGCCCGTCGGGGTGGACGGGGCAGGCGTGGATGACGTGTTCGATTTCGACGACGTGGATGGTCATCGGGCACCCCCGGCCAGGGTGGTGAGGAGCTGCCCGGCGACGGCCGGGGTGACGTCGAGCCGGTCGGCCAGCTCGTCCGGGGTGATGGGTGCTCCAGTGTTCTGCTCGTGCTGGACGGCGGCGAAGCGAGCCATGGGCAGCAGGTGGGTAGGGACGTCGACCGGCTTCGGTGCCGGCATGGCGACGGGTTCCGTCGCGGTGGGTCGGGTGTCCGGGAGTGGCTCCGGGTCGGTGGTGATGGCGGCCGGCGGTGCCGGCTCGGTGGTGACCTGCTCGGTCACCTGGACGTGAATCGGCTCGGACGGCTTGGCGGCCGACGGAATGGCTTCGGTGCTGGCGGGTGCCGGGGCGAGGACGAGTTTCACCAGGGCCATGAAGGCCAGGGCGGGTACGGCGGACAGGAGCCACCCGGAGATGCCCGGCTTGGCGACCGCGAGTTGTGCGGCGAGGGAGAGGCCGGCGGCGGCGATGAGCAGGAACAGCGGGTAGCCGATGGAAGCGCCGAGCCGGCGGCGTCGGCGGATGGTCAGTAGGCAGGCGATGGGGACGAGTTCGGAGATGACGGCGTTGGCCCAGCCGAACCATTGCCCGGTGCCGGTGGGGGAGTTGGCGAGGGTCCAGTCCTTGACATGGGTGAACGAGGCGGCCCCGGCGAAGCCGGCGACGGCGATGAGGATGAGGACCAGGACGACACCCTCCACACGGGTGCCGGCAGTCGAGGTCTTCGCGGGCATCAGTGGCCTCCGTGGCAGTCGAGGCAGCAGCCGTAGCGGCGGGGGATGTAGTAGGGCTGCACCAGGCCGCAGACGGCACAGGTGCGGCGGGCGCGGAGCGCTTTGGCGATGGCCTCCCGCTGGGCGGGCGTGGCGGTCCGCTTCGGCTTGGCGAGATCGAGACGGTAGAGGTAGGCGACCCGCTTACCGCGACGCCAGAGGACCTGGCAGACGGGCTCCTGTCCGGCGGGCCGGAGGCCGGCGGCGCGCAGTTGCCGCCGGGTAGCAAGGCCGTCGGGGGCCATCCGGTACGGATAGGTGGGCAGGCCGTAGCGGCTGCCGGTCGGGTCGTAGAAGACGGTCATGAGCGGTCTGCCCAACGCTGTTGGGCGGCCTGGCGGGAGATGCCGAGGCGGGAGCCGATCTCGGCCCAGGAGTAGCCGAAGGCCCGCAGGCCGATGACGGCGTCACCGATGGCCCGGTCGAGGTCGGCGGAGAGGGCGACGAGGTCGCGGAGTGCTTCGACGTCGCCGGTGGCGACGCGTCGGCCGTGTGCGCGGATGATGCGCCGGGTGAAGGCGGCGAACTGGTCGTTCTCGACGACCTCCCGACGCTTCTGAGCCGGGACGGATGGCGTCAAGGACGCCTTGACGGTGCTCACCGGTTCTCACCTCCGGCGGTGTGGAGGCGGTCCCACTCGGTGGCGGCGGCCTCAAGGGCGGTGACGACCTGCTCGGCGGTGCGGGTCGGGTCGTCGTTCCAGGAGTAGGGGGAGGTGTGTTCGTCGAGGAGGTAGCCGTCCTCGTCGACGAAGAACACGGGCGCGGTGGCGTCGAGGTGGTCGACGAGCACGTCGAGGGTGGTGACGTAGTCGGCGATGGTGTCGCCATCGAGCTGGGCGAACTGCTCGACCGGGCGACCGGCGCAGGCGATGCGGATAGCCCCGGCGGCGCAGGCCGGCGGGGTGGGGATGTTGGTGGTGGGGGCGTAGTAGGTGCCCTGGTGCCAGCCGTGCCGGCGTAGGTAGAGGGCAGCCATCCGGAGCAGGTCAGCAGGGGTGACCGTTCCGGTGGTGGGTGGGTTCTGGGTAGCCTTCACGGCAGCCACGTCCTTTCAGAAGGGCTTGGTGGGAGGTCGGCGGAACCGGTCTGCTTTCCAGGGCTTGAGCCGGTTCCGTCGGCCGTTCAGCGGGTGCGTAGCCGCAGGTGGC
This sequence comes from Micromonospora sp. NPDC049257, assembly GCF_040678915.1. NCBI lineage: Bacteria > Bacillati > Actinomycetota > Actinomycetes > Micromonosporales > Micromonosporaceae > Micromonospora > Micromonospora sp. NPDC049257. Next base: position 286,929 of record NZ_JBFAQU010000008.1, on the reverse strand, counting down.
GGCGGAATCGGGTGGGGTCGTCGGCCAGCGGCACGGGCGCGGAGGCGAAAGCGAGAATCCCGTGATCGGCGGCCAGCTTCAGGAGCGTGGCGAGTTCGGCGGGCGTGCCGACGACGAAGCGGTTGACGTAGCGGGTGGTCGGTCGCGGGGTGCGACGTGCGTGGATGCGCTGGAGCAGGCTCATGCGGCGGTCTCCCAGTCGACTCGGGTTCCGGTGGGTGCGGATAGGCGGGTGGGGCGACGGGTCCAGGTGGCGTAGTCGGCGATGCCGGCGATCTGGGCGTCATCGAGGTAGGCCACCTTGATGCGGCGAGGGGTGCCGCCTTCGGCGATGAGGTAGGCCGCGCCCTGGTTGGTGGGGGCGATGTCGGTGGCGGTGTAGCCCTGCTCGGCCCAGCCGTGGCCGAGGACGATGTTCGAGCTGTTGGGGGTGGTGCAGCGGAACGCGGCGCGGTAGCCGAACAGGTCCCGCAGGCTGGTGGGGATGATGTCGAACGACGGCCGCTGAGTCGCGGCGATGACGGGGATGCCGGCGGCACGTCCCCGGGCGACCAGGTCGCGGAGCAGGGCGACGAACTCTTCCTGCTCCTGCTTGCTGCCGATGGTGGCGGAGTAGAAGGCGATTTCGTCGACGAGGACGGTGATGACGGAGAGTCCGTCGAGGGCGGTGACCTTGCGACGTCCGTGGGCGCGTAGCCAGGCGTAGCGGTTGTTCATCACCGTTTGCAGGCGTCGCAGGACGTCGAGGGCGGCGGTGATGTCGGGGCCGATGAACGCGTCGGCGCAGTCCTCCCACTGCCCCAGCTCGACGAGCTTGCCGTCCAGTAGGACAAGGCGGGAGTCGACGGAGAGCGCCGCGTGGGCGGCGATGGTGTTGAGGAGGCCGGACTTGCCTCCACCGGGTTCGCCTCCGGCGAGGAGGTTGCGGTAGGCCAGGGTGATGTAGACGTGCTGGCCGAACTCGTCGATGCCGATGAAGATCGGGTCGAACATCGACAGGCCAGGCCCCACCGGAATGCCGGCGGTCGGGGCGGATGCCGTAGCCATGGGTGCCCTCCTTGGGCGTTGGTGGGCGCGGGAAGCCACACGAAGGAGCCCGTAGGGCTCCCCGCGTCCGGGTCAGGTTGGGTGCGGGATCAGAGCCAGTCGGAGAGGTCGTCGGCGTCCGACGACGGCGCGGGGGCCGGCTTGCTGCCGTTGATCGACGTGGCGGCCTGCTTCTTGGGCTGGACGGGCAGGGTGATGGTCGACGCCTGGACGTCGGGCAGGTCCAGGGCGGTGGGGATGACCGGCGTCGGCCGGTCGGTGGCCGGGGCGTCAGGGTCGATGACGTCGGCCAGGGGAGACGTGACGGTTGCGGTGAGCACCTCACGGCGCTTGATGTCGAACCGCAGGTACGCGGCGTTGCCGTCCGAGGCCCGTTCGACCAGGACGGATGAGGCGTGGCAGGTCACGGCGATCTTGTCGAGGCGGCCTTCCAGGTCCGCCAGGGACAGGCCGGGCCGCAGGTAGACCCAGACCCGTTCGCCGACCGGGGTCGGCGTGGCCCACAGGATCAGCGGGAGGGAGCCCGACTGGTTGGCGATGATGAACTGCGCGAAGCACACCCGCAGCCGGTGGCGCACGATCAGGCACCACACCCAGGCGACGACCTGACGGCGGAGGACAGGAACAGCGGCCGGGACGCCGAGGACGACGGCGACGACGGCCAGGGTGACCGGGGTCGGAGTGTGGGTGGCGAGCTGCACCCAGCCGGTGAGCAGTAGCACGGCCAGGACGATTTCGGGGGTCCACCACCAGAGCAGCCGCAGTACCGGCCAGATGCGGACCAGGAGCCAGGCCAGCGCGCCACACGGGACGCTGACGGCCGCGCCGATGAACAGCGCGATGATCGGGTGTACGTAGGCAGCGGCCACCACGGCAGCGAGTACGCCGATGATGACCGCAGTGAGGATGAACGCCATGCGGGCGTTCCGGGCCGATGACCGGTGAACCTTGGCCTCGATGACCGTCACGGTTCCGGTTGACTTCCGCCCGAACGAGCGGCGAGGGCTAGACTTGGACATGACACGTCCTCCCAAGCGATTGGGCTGGATGGGTTGGAGAGCACGGGGTCGGCAGGTGTAGGAGCCAGTACCGGCCCCGCGCTCGAAATCACTCAGGCCGCCGCAGCAGCCGATGGGCTCAGATGCAGGCGATGAGCAGTGCGGACACCCACAGGCAGGCCGCGTGCAGGGACTGATCCGCCAGGTACATGCCGCAGATCGGGGCTTGACGGTCGGCGAAGTCGGCGCTTCCGGTGTGGATGAGCAGCCACCGCACCGGCCAACGCCGGTCGAGGATGGCATGGGAGACGGCGGAGAAGCCGACACCGGCAGTGAGCCCGACAACCGTGACGGGCAGGTCGAGCGCGACGATGGCGATGGTCAACATGACCACCACCACGAGGTGATAGGCCACGATGTGGCCCAGCAGGTGACGCCAGCCGTCCCAGCCGGGAGCGGCCTTGTGGGCGGCCTGCTTGTCGGACTGGCCGAAGACGTGATCGGCCACCTGGTGGCCGGCGTAGAAGGTCGCCGCGACGACGGCGAACACGATGGCGGAAACGAGCATGACAACCACTCCCAACGACAATGGGCAGACGGGTTGGATGGCAGGCGGGGTCGGCAGGTGTAGGAGCCAGTACCGACCCCGCGCCATATTGAGAGGGCAACCGCAGTTGCCGAGGGCCGGGAGAGTAGGAGCCAGAAACGCTCCCGGAACCTTGGGCGGATCAGATCAGCGGACCGTCAGGCCGCTTCGTGCGAAGACACCAGAGGCTCACACAGCACGGTGAGCGAAGAACCTCACTTGGCCGCCGAGGCACCAGCCTTCGGCTTCAGCGAGATGGCACGGAACGCGACGCCGTTACGCCCGTTGGTCGCCCACGGAATGGCCTCCAACTGCTCGACAGCGACGAGCTGTCCCACCGTCACGCTCGGCTTCTCTCCCGCCGTGGTGATGGTGATGATCTCGCCACCGGTTTCGTCGAGCACGAAGACCTGGGTGGACCACATGAGCCGGCCAGTGTTCTTCTCCGACCGCTGGTTGCCGTTCTGGTCGTTCTTCGGCTCCGGATCCCTCGTCACCTGAACCTGCTTGCTCTGGGTGTCCACGTACAGCTTCACAACAAACCTCCTGTGTCTCGGGCCAGGTAGTGAGCTTGTCCCCGGTGGACTTTCTGCTCTTGGCCTCTGCGGTAAAGACTCCCGGAAAGCGGGGGACAACCCATCCGATGGGCTGGACGACTATGGGACGTCTCGGCTACTTTGTAGTCGTCCTAAAGTCGTCCCTTGAGGAGTGTCCGATGCCGAACGACCGGCTACGCGATGCCATCCTGCGCAACGGCCTGACTCCCGTCGCCGTAGCGGAGCGGATCGGGGTCGACGCGAAGACCGTAGAACGCTGGATCACCCAGAATCGGACGCCGTACCCGCGTCATCGGCACGCCATCGCGGCGATGGTGCGCGAAGACGTCCCGTATCTCTGGCCGGAAGCGGTGACCCCGGAACGGGCATCGAAAATCGGGCAGAGCGAAATGGTTCAGCTCTACTCCCGGCGATCCTCGGTGCCGAACGATCTGTGGCGACGACTGATCGAACGGGCCGAGCAGCGCATCGACGTACTGGCCTACGCGGGCCTATTCCTCGTGGAGCAGGACCCGATGCTTGTCGACGTCCTGCGTCAAAAGGGCCTTGACGGTGTAACGGTGAACATTCTGCTCGGTGATCCGACCAGCGCCGCAATTGAGCGAAGGAGCGTCGAGGAGGGTGCGCCTGGCGTGATGGCTGCGAAGATCCGGCAGGTTCAGGGGTACTACAAGCGGCTTGATGATGCGCCAGGGGTGAACGTGCTCTACCACGACACGACCCTCTACAACTCGATCTACCGCTTCGATGACGAGATGTTGGTCAACATGCACGTCCTCGGTTTTCCGGCGCCCCACGCGCCCGTGATGCACCTACGCAAGCTCAACGGCGGTGACCTGTTCCGCACCTACTCCGACAGCTTCGATCGAGTCGTGTTGGCCTCGAAGCGCCGACCCGGCGACGAGGTGGCAGCCTAGAGACATGGCGAGAACCGAGCACTACCACGACCCGAACGCGCCGAAGGCCAACAGCATCGTTGTCGCCGTCTCCGTTTTCGTCCGGGACGAGCAGGCCCGGGTGCTACTCATCCGGCGCACCGACAACGGTCTGTGGTCCCTGCCTGGCGGTGGCCAGGAGATCGGCGAATCGGTCGCCGAGACGGCAGTCCGGGAGACCCGCGAGGAGACCGGCATCAGTGTCGAGGTGACCGGGATGGTAGGCGTCTACTCCGACCCCGGTCACGTCATCGAGTACTCAGACGGCGAGGTACGACAGCAGTTCTCGCTCTGCTTCCGCGCCGTACCGGTCAGCGGCATCCCGACCCCGAGCGACGAGTCACACGAAGTCCGGTGGGTTGCCCGCGACGAGCTGGCCGCGCTCGACATCCACCCGTCGACCCTGCTCCGCATCACCCACGGCTACGAGGAACGTCCCGAGCCCTACATCGGCTGAGCGACGCTGCCCGCGAGCCGGCGCTGAGTCCGTTGCACGGCGGCGACCATCTCCGGTTCCGCCCGACCGATGAACCGGGTCACCAGGTGGTCTGGCCCATAACGTGACCGGATCTCCGCGAGCCGCTCCAGCACCTCGAAGTCCTGGCCGTCCGGCCCGGTCGTCATGTCCGAGAAGCAGAGTCCGTCGGTCACTGCGGATTCCTCCCGAGGGAACTCGGCGGCCAGGACCTCACCGAGCCCACGCTCCTCGGCTTCCAGCCAGGCGCAGGAGTGATGAGCCACCAGGGCGGCAATGCGCTCGTTGAACCGCTCACGCCGCAACCATCGCCCACCGTCGAGGGAGTGAAAGCCGGTGTCGACCAGGTCCGGGCTGTAGCCCACATCATGCACCCACGCCGACGCCACGAGCACCGCGCGATCCTCGGCCGGGACTGCCGCGCTGATTCGGTCCGCCTTGGCGGCCACCGCCTGGACGTGACTCCACCGACGAGGTAGCGGCGTCTCCAACAGGTGTCGCGCAACTTCCCGAGCGGTATCGACGAGGTCGGCCATCCCGCCAGGGTACGGAGCGACGCGGTCCCTGCACCATCCCGTGTCCAGTCACAGACGGCCGGGGCGGCCGGCTGCCGGCGATGTGGTTCAAACTATCTGTACGTCTTCAAGGCGGCCCTGAACGGGCCGCACGCGCCGCCGCCTGGGCGCGCGTCCGTCGCTCCGCTGGCGCTCCGACTCCGGCCACGCAACACGCCCGGCGGGCTGGCGCGGAGGGCGGGTAGCCCGGTGGGCCGCCGGCTGACGACAGGCCGTTTCCCGGTGGGGTGGTTGGGCCGGCAGCCGGCCGGGCCGCGCGGCGAGCACCGCGCGGCGGAGGGGAGCGCACGCCGGGTCCGTCGGCGGCTGCCGGGTCGGTGGTGGGGTTGCGGTTACTGCGCCTCCGGCGGGGGCGCTCCGGCTCCAGGATGGCCGGGGGTCCGTCGGCGGCTTGCGGTCCGTGGGTGGTGGCGGTGGGGAGCCATCCCGCCCACCGTCGACCCGGGCGAGCCGAGCAGACCGCCGCCCGACCCGCCAGCGTCCGTACGAGCCGTCAAGGCCGTCTTGACGTGGCGGGCCGGGCGGCGGCCCGCTCCACAGGAGTGCGGGTCGACGGCAGACGGGATGGCAGGTCCGCCTCGTAAACGACAATTGTCAACATTCAAGGAGAGATCACATTGACGAGGATGCCAATGGGTATAGACAATACGAGAAGAACGATAGTGGTGACGCGTCGAGTTGCAGAAGAAACTCCGTCTCCAGTAACTTCGAACTGCGGGAAGAACCATTCCATCGGCCCCCGCCTGGCTATCCCTGTGACCATTCCGCCGAAGGTTGCAAGTGCTGCGGAAAAGCTGGCCGCAAATGCTACGCGGCCCAAGTCGGATAAATGAAATTCTTTTGACCGATACGCAATGAGCGAGACTGTTGCAACAAGGAGGGTTGTGGCTGTGGTGAGGGCTAATATGTTTCGAAGGATTGGAGACACCTTGCCCCACCATGGAATACCCTTATCTATCTCATCCGATAGGCGGGCGTAAGTGGTTCGGGTGAAGTCTAGATCGGTGGATCTCACGTGTAGTTCCACTTCGGGAAAAAACTCGCGACCCGCAAGGTCCAACTCGATGCTGTCCTCTATTCCCACCTTCACGCGGAATGTCACACCGAGCGCGGTTCTTCTATCGAATTGCTTGATGATTGCATCGAGGGGCCCGCCGTAGTTGTCAATCCTTTCTCGCACCGACATGAATACCTCAGATTCGATAGCATCTTCCGATGAGGTAAGTCGTTTTTCCAGTCGTTCTTGCTCTACCTGCTTTAGTGCTGCTGCTAGGCGTTGGAACTGCTCAGCGTCACCTTGCCAGGCAGGCCAGCTGCGGCGTTTTTCATATGAACCCGTAGGCATTGACAGTCCTTGCAGGGGGAGTGGCTGTCTGGAGTCAAGACAGCGTACGTGCTTCAGGGCTGGCATGTCACGACGGGCTCTGCGGTATTGACCAAAATCCGACTACGTTCATGTCGGCATGACTTGCAGAAGCGCAAAGGCCGGTATCCACCTTAAGGTGGATACCGGCCTTTGGCTCCGAGCCCTATGTCGAAGTCGGTTGAAGCCCCCTCGTTGACCCCGGTGACATGCGCGATGGCTTCGTTCGCAAAGATACTGAAGCCTGGGCAGCGCCTTCGACGCAAGGACTGTGGCCCACTAAAGGAGATGGATCTCCCGCTCCTTGCCGTCCGGGCCCACTAGCTTGATCACATGTCCACTTTGGATGGACTTTTGCATGAACGCGTAAAGTTGGATCGAGCGGTTGACTGCGTCCGTCTTGCTCTCACCGGTCAGCCGGCAGGCATCCTCCAGTGCGGTCCAGGCGCGAACGATCAAGTTGACAGTGATCTTTATTGGCTTGCCGCGCCCGCTACGACCACGAGGTTCAGGCAGCATTGGCGAACCGTCTGTGATGCTGGTCGACACATCCTGCTGGGACAGTTCCTCACTGGCCGACTGACCCGACCCAGCCTTCGGAATTGTCGCTGCGCGTGTCACACCTGCTCCTTCCACCAGAGATGCCCGTCTCCCCTACGGACAAGAGCTGGCTATTGCATGGTCAGATTTCGGAATGATCATGCCTTAACCAGGCCCTTACTATGTCTCTTGCTGTCCGTACTGACAACCCCGCTTGCCCTGTAGCATCCAGGTTCTCCGTCGAGATCACAACCCACAGTGAGGTTAAGACAGCTGAAAGTAGGCGGTTTGCCGCTTTGGAAACGCCCTGACAGTGCAAAAGGTTACGGGCATCCGATCGAGCTGTGATGTACGTCACATTTTTCTCCCAGTATGGCAAGAAGCTGGGGAACGTGGGGGCTTAAAGCCAGCCCCGTGCTGGGTCTGCCGGGTGGGCGAGTATGCTACGCCAACTGGTACTTCCTGCGGTCCTGAGTGACAAAATCATGACGCTCCGCAATCCTCTCGGGGGTCACCCCTCCACCGGATGGTCCGGTACCAGTCCTGGCAATGAAGCCGAACGTGGATCTAGAAAGGCCGCGCGATGGAAGGACCGGACCGCAGCGATCCGGCGTCGATCGAGATCGACCTCACCAGGACGGAGGGGTACCCCACGGCAGGTGCTGATCTCCAGATTGCGTTGCCGCTGGTCAGCCTCCACCAGTCAGGCAAGACGTCGCCTCTGAAGGCACCTGGTGTCGAGGTATCGCTCGGCGCAGGCGCAGCGGTGGCAATCGCGCTGCTGGCGATTATCGGGGCGGTCTTCTCAGTGCTTCCCGTCGAGGTGGTCATCATCGCGGGAGTGATGGCAGTCGTTTACCTTGGCCTGTCGGCCCACATGGCACTCGGACTGGCCAGGTTGCGGCGGCGTGCGGCGAGCGGCAGTGTGGGACGGTCGTCGGAGGGTTACCCGTAGGCAGAAGGAAGGTCTCTACAAGGGGCGGCAGGCACCGAACCCTTGCCCCCATGGTCCCTGACCGGCGTGTCGGTCAGGGGCCATGGTTGCCTTGGGGGTCCGGCCGGCTGGCGAAGGGCGGCAGGCATGGGTGAGCCCAGGACCGTCAACGAGTCGTCAGACCTTGACCGAAGGCTACGAACGCGACGCGTTCGGACAGGCGCCTGATGGTCGCGAGCGTAGACAGCCAAAGCCGGGCAATGCGCATGGAGCCTGTGAGGGATACGTTGGACCTCGAACAGGCAGCAAGAGAGCAGCGCGAGCCCCGACAGTGGCCGATGTCGAACGTGTATCACCGCCGCCCTACACCTGCTTGCCGACGCGGACCGCTACCGATCGGTGTCGGGTGGCAGCTTGAGGCCGTCTCCCCCCGACGGGGGTCGTCCCTTTCCGGTGGGAGCGCTCCGCCCCGCGAACTGGTGGATCTGCGCGCCGTCGACCGGTCGGTGGCCTACCGCGCCACCGCCCTCATCGTCGTACGGGCGGGCAGGAAGCAGGCCAGGGCGCGGCCGTGCCGGTCGGTGACCACCCACGGGTGCCCCAGGTACGTCTGCTGGCGGTAGGACCGGCCGGCGTCGAGCACCTTGTACTGCCGTCGTTGGCCCTGGTAGTCGAGCCAGTAGACGACGACCTGCGAACTGCGGGCGTTGACGAACTCGACGTACGTCGAGGCTCCGTTCGAGCTGGACCGCAGCGAGTGTTCCCGGGATGCCGGCAGCGGCGTCAGTTCACCCGGTCCGGGCTGGTTGGTCGGCGGCTTCGTCGTGGGCCGGGGTGGGGTCGTCGGGGCGGGCCGGGGTGGGGTCGTCGTCGCGGCCGGGCGGGACGTCGTACCCGTGGCGGGTTGGTGTGGCTGGTGGGGCGCCGGCGCGACCGGGGCGGCGGCGCGGGTGGCGAGTGAGGCCGGCGCGGGCGCGTGTTCGGCGACCGGCGTGGGGCTCTCGACGGCCGCGAGGTCCGGGCGGTCCGCGATCCACGAGGGCGTCATCGGGAGGGCGGCGGTGTCGCGCCGCGGGCCCGACCACAACGGTGACAGGGCGAGAACGAGGCTGGCGACCAGGCCGAATGCCACTCCGGCCAGCAGTAGGGTCCGTCCGATGCCGGCGGGTTCGACGGCGTGGGCGGGCGCCGGCAGTGGGCCGGTCGGTGACCCGGTCGGGGAGGCGTCGATCAGATGCCGGCCGGCCGGGGGGACGAGATAAGGCGGCAGTGTCTGGTGGTGCCGGGGTGCCGGCAGCCAGCCACCGATGCGCAGGGTGGTGGTGGTTTCGTCGGATGAGTCGGCCATGGCCCCGGTTCCGAGAGCGGCGGATGCCACCTTCGCGGTGGCGTGCGGTCACGATTATTGACGTACGACGCCGTATGCCGTCAATCACTCGGGCGGGGTGAACAGGACATTTTTTCGCGTTCCTTCCCGCACGTCCCGGGACTGCCGGCGTCGTTCGGCCGCTCCGGCCCACCAGATGGTGTGCTGGCGGTGGCTCCGGTGCTGGTCAGGGACCTCCGGTCGGGTTCTGCGGGCGGTCGAACGGGCGGTCGGGGAGGGGCCTGCGGCCAGTCCGCCCACCAACCCGCCGGCCGGTGGTCATAGCAGATCACCTGCGGTGGCGGGGGCTGTCCACAGGCCGTCCCGTTGTCCACAGGCAAGCCGTCGCGGGCGGCACGCACCGGGGGATCCGGCGCAGGGTCTGACCCAGCACCCCCGACCGCTGGAGGCCGTGATGCCGCCCCGTACCTCCCTTCCGCCCCACCGACGACTGCCGTTGCTGGTCACCTCCGACAGTGACCTCCTCGACGAGCTGTTGCGGCTCGCCGCAGCGGGCGGCACCGAGGTGGAGGTGGCCGCCGACGCGGCTGCCGCCCGTTCCCGCTGGCTCCCCGCGCCCCTGGTGCTCGTCGGCAGCGACCAGGCCCAGGCCTGCCTGCGGGGTCGGCTGCCCCGCCGGCCCCGCACGGTGCTGGTCGGGCGGTCGGGTGAACTCGACCCGGGCTGGGAGATCGCCGAGCTGATCGGTGCCGAGCACGTCGCCGTTCTGCCCGCCGCCGAGCCCTGGCTGGTCGACCGGTTCACCGAGTGCGCGCCGGGCGGCAACCCGGCCGGCCCGGCCCGGACGGTCGCGGTGCTCGGCGGCCGGGGAGGGGCCGGTGCCAGCGTCCTCGCCGGTGGCCTGGCGGTCACCGCCGCCCGCGCCCACCTGCGGACCCTGCTGGTCGACGCGGACCCGCTCGGCGGCGGGCTCGACCTGGTGCTCGGCTGGGAGGAACTGGACGGGCTGCGCTGGCCGTCCCTCACCGACGCCGACGGCCGGGTCGACGCGCCCGCCCTGGTCCGCGCCCTGCCGCACCGGGGTGACCTGGTCGTCCTCTCCTGGGACCGGGGTGAGCCGCTGGCCCTGCCCGCGCAGGCGATGGCCGCAACCGTGGACGCGGCCCGGCGGGGTCGGGACTTCGTCGTGGTCGACCTGCCGCGCCAGCTCGACGACGCCGCAGTGATCGCGTTGCAGGCCGCCGACCAGGCGTACGTGGTGGTGCCGGCGGAGCTGCGGGCCACCGCGGCGGCGGCCCGGGTGGTCGCCGCCGCAGCCCCGCACTGCGCCACCCTGGGAGTGATCGTCCGGGGCCCCGCCCCCGGCCGGTTGCGAGCGACCGAGGTGGCTCGGGCCCTGGGGCTCCCGCTGGCCGGGACGCTGCGCCCCGAACCGGCGCTGTGCCGGGGGCTGGAACGCGGTGAGGCACCGGCCGCCGCTGGCCGTGGCCCCCTCGCCGCACTCTGCCGCCGACTGGTCACCGAGCTGACCGGGCTGCCCGTGCCGGGTGCGGCATGACCGACCGGTCCGACGGGTTCGCCGCCCGGGTCCGACAACGGATGGCCGAAGCGGCGACCCCGGTCACCCCGGCGGCGATCGTCTCCGCCGTCCGTGCCGAACCCTCCGCCGCCGTCCTCGGCGACACCGCCGTGCTGCGGATCGCCAACCGGGTGCACGACGATCTGGTGGGTGCCGGGCCGCTCGCCCCACTGCTCGAAGACCCGCAGGTCACCGACGTACTCGTCAACGGTGTCCGGGTCTGGGTCGACCGGGGCGCCGGGCTGCACCAGGTGGCGGTGCCGCTCGGCACGGTCGACGACGTACGCCGGCTGGCGCAACGGCTCACCGCTGCCGCCGGGCGTCGACTCGACGACGGCTCGCCCTACGCTGACGCGCGGCTGCCCGACGGCACCCGGCTGCACGCCGTACTGCCTCCGGTGGCGACCGACGGGCCGTACCTGTCCCTGCGGACCTTCCGGCACCGCCCGTTCACCCTCGACGAGCTGGTCCAACAGGGCACCGTGCCGCACCCGGTGGCACCGGTGCTCGCCGCGGTGGTCGCCGCCCGGCTGGCCTACCTGGTCACCGGCGGCACCGGCTCGGGCAAGACCACCCTGCTCAACACGATGCTGGGCCTGGTGCCGACGACGGAACGCATCGTGCTGGTGGAGGACGCCGCCGAGCTGCACCCGGTGCACCCGCACGTGGTCGGTCTCCAGGCCCGGACGGCCAACGTGGAGGGCGCGGGCGTGGTCGGGCTGAGCGCGCTGGTCCGGCAGGCGTTGCGGATGCGTCCCGACCGGCTGGTCGTGGGCGAGTGCCGGGGTGCGGAGGTGGTGGACCTGCTGGCCGCGCTCAACACCGGCCACGACGGCGGGGCGGGCACCCTGCACGCCAACACCCCGGCCGACGTGCCGGCCCGGTTGGAGGCCCTCGGGCTGCTCGGCGGGCTGCCCCGGGCGGCGCTGCACGCCCAGGTCGCCGCTGCGCTCCAGGTGCTGGTGCAGGTCCGTCGAGGCGCCGACGGCCGACTGCTGGAGTCGATCTGCCTACTGTTGGCGGACGGGTCGGACCGGCTGGTGACGGTGGTGCCGGCCTGGGTACGGGGCCACGGCGTCGGGCCTGCCGGGCCCGCGCTGGTCACCCTGCTGCGGGATCGGGGAGTCCCGGTGCCGTCCCTGCTGCGGGCACCCGGGTCCGGTACGGCGGGGCTGGCGTGACATCCCCGTGGTGGCTGGTCACGGCCCTCCTGGCCGGTGCGGCCCTGGTGGTCGCCTGGCCGGTAAGCCCCAACCGGCGTCGCCGCCGCCGTGTGCTCGCCACACCGCCGGGCACCCCGGCCCCTCCGGACACCCATGGCGCACCTCCGACGGTCAATCGGTGGGTCACCGGTCGAGGCCCGCTGCGGTGGCGGGCGTCCGACCGTCCGCGACGGATCATGCTGCTGGTCGGGCTCGTGGGAGCGGGTGCGGGTGGTGTCGCCGCCGGGCCGGTCGCCGCCGCTCTCCTGGCCGGATACGGGATGCTCGGGGTCCGCGCCGTGCGTCGCAGGCGGGCGGCAGGGCAGGCCAGCCGGGAGCGTCGCCGCCAACTGGACCGGCTGGGGGCGCTCGCTGCGGACCTGCGTGCTGGTCTGCCCGTTCCGACGCTCGACCGCACCGCCGCCCCATCGGGCGCGGACCGTCCGAGCGGCCCCGGCCGACCGGTGGCCGGGCCGGCTCCGCTGACCGCCCCCCGCCTGCTCGGCACCGACCCCGGACCCGCTACCGATCATGGCGTCGGTACGGGCACACCGGTGGGCCTGCTGTCAGTGTCCCGGTCGGGCGACGGACTCCCGGGCCGGGGAAGCCGCTCGGGCACGACGACGGATGATCCGGCCGGGACGGACCGGCTCGAACGGTTGGCTCGGGCGGCGGTCCGACTCGCCGACCGGACGGGGGCACCCCTGGCCGACCTCCTCGAACGGGTCGAGGCCGACGCGCGGGCGTTCGACCGGGGAATGGCCGCCGCGGCCGCCCAGGCGGCGGGTGCCAACGCCACCGCGCTGCTGCTGGCCGCGCTTCCACTCGGTGGTGTCGCCCTCGGCTACGGCATCGGCGTCGACCCACTGGCGGTGCTGCTGCACACCCCGGTGGGTGCCGGGTGCGCGCTGACCGCGATGGGTCTCCAGGTCGGCGGGTTGCTCTGGGCCGAGCGGCTGGGTGCCACGCCGGGTGGCGGCGGCTGATGTCACCGGCGAACGTGTCAGCCGGTTGCCTGGTCACGGCCGCGCTGCTGGTCATGGTGCGTGGCAACCGGGCCGGCCGGAGGTGGGACGTACTGACCGGCCGGCGGACCGGCAGACGCCGGCCAGGCTGGTGGCCCGACCGGGTACGGCTCGGAGCCGCCCTGGCGGGGCTGGCGGTCCTACTGCTGGCCGGCGGTTGGGTCGGAGCCCTGGGCGGGGCACTGACCGCGCTGACGGCGGACCGGATGCTCCGCCGGATCGAACCACCTGCCGTTCGCAAGAGCCGGTCACGGGAGACCGCCGACCTGCCACTCGCCGCCGACCTGCTGGCAGCAGCCATGCGAGCGGGTGCACCGGTGGACCGCTCGGTGCTCGCGGTGGCCGATGCTCTGGACGGTCCACTGGCGGTCCGGCTCGGACGGATCGGGCGGACCCTGCTGCTCGGCGGCGAGCCAGCGGAGGCGTGGGCACACCTCACGCCGGTGCCCGGGGCCGACCGGATGGTCGGTGCCGCGCTGCGCTCTTCCCGCAGCGGTGCGGCGCTGGCCGGTGCCCTGACCCGCGTCGCCGACGACCTTCGGGCCGACCGGTCCACGGCGGCGGAGGCGTCCGCCCGACGGGCCGGCGTGCTGATCGTGCTGCCGCTGGGCCTGTGCTTCCTGCCGGCCTTCATTCTCGCCGGCCTGGTGCCGGTGATCGTCGCCGTCCTCGGCGACGTGCTGTGACCCCTCATCGAGAAAGGGAAACGACAGATGCGCAAACTTCTCCGCCGGCTCCACACCCGGCTGCGCGGCGACGCGGGGATGAACACCGCCGAGTACGCCGTGGGCACCCTCGCCGCCGTCGCCTTCGCCGGCATCCTGCTCAAGGTGCTCACCTCGGGCAACGTGCAGTCGGCCCTGACGGCCGTGATCGATCGGGCGTTGAAGTGAGACCGCGCCGGCCGGCCGGTCGGGACCGGGGTTCGTTCACCGCCGAACTGGCGGCCGGCCTGCCGGCGCTGCTCGTGCTCCTGTTCGCCGGGCTCACCGCCGTCGACGCGGTCACCACGAAGGCGACCTGCCTGGACGCGGCCCGGGAGGCGGCGCTCGCCGCCGCCCGGGGCGGGGACGGCACCGACACGGGCACCCGGATCGCACCCGAGGCTGCGGTCGTCTCGATCTCGGTGCAGGCGGACCGGGTCACCGTGACGGTGCGGGCCCCCGTCCGGGCGCTCGGGGCCCGGCTGCCACGGCTGACCGTCGAGGCCAGCACGGTCGCCGCCATCGAACCGGGCCTGCCGGCTTCGGGCCTGCCGGGCACCGGCTCGTGATCCGCGCCTGCCGGACCGTCCGCGTCCCGGGCACCGCCGAGGCCACCGCCAGGGAGCATGCGCCGGTCCGCGCCGACCGCGCGTCGGAGCGGGGCGGGGCGACCGTGCTGTTGCTCGCCGTCGGCATGGTCTTCGTGCTGGTCGGGGGGTTCGGGGCGGCGATCGGCGCAGCCCGGCTGGCACGGCACCAGGCCCGGGTCGGTGCCGACTTCGGGGCGCTGGCCGGGGCCGGTCAGGTGTGGCAGGGGGCCGGGCCGGCTTGTGCGACCGCCGACGAGTTCGTCCGCGCCAACGCCGCCCGGCTGGTCGCCTGTCAGGTGGACGGGCTCGACGTGGTGGTGACGGTCGAGGTGGCGGTCACCCCGCTGCCGGGACTGCGGCGGTTCGCCACCGTCACCGCCCGCGCCGGACCGGTGCGCGGCTGACCGCCGCACGCCGGTGCGGCAACCCGTCTCCGGCTGCCGTGCCCGAGCACGGCGTGGCAGCCGGAAGGCGGGTTCCGGAGGTCCCGGCGAGACGTCGACGCCGTGGAGGCGAGCCGGGCGACGGCCGTCCCGGGCCGTACGGCGGCGAGCCGAGACCGGGCCGTACGGTGGCGAGCCGAGACCGGGCCGTACGGTGGCGAGCCGAGACCGGGCCGTACGGTGGCGAGCCGAGACCGGGCCGGCCGGTGGCGAGCCGAGACCGGGCCGGCCGGTGGCTCAGCGGCCCTGGAGTGCGTCCAGGCCGATCGCCATGGCGATCACCAGCCGCCGGTCGATCTGCGGGTGCGACACCTCGACGACGTAACGGTCCCGCAGCCCCCACTTCTTGATCACGGAGAAGACCGACTGGCCACCCGCGATGAAATCGAAGTGGTAGGGCAGCCACGACAGCGAGTCGACGAACCGGCGCAGCAGCGCCACCGGCATGCTGCGTTCCTGACCGGTGATCTGCGGCAGGCCGGCCTGCTCGACGTGCCAGGTCGAGCGGAGCAGGGACTGGGCGAAGTCCTTGCGGAACAGCCCGATCGGCGTGCCGGCGTGGTCGGTCACGTCGTACGTGGCACCGAGGTCGAGCCGCTGCCGGGCCTTGAAACCGAGCAGGGGGTGCTGCTTGGAGTCGTCGGTGTAGATGGTGACCTGCTCCTTGAAGGCGAGCCGCTTCTGCTGCGCGAACGCCAACAACTCGCCCTCGGTGCCGTCCGCCGCCACGGCCCGGACCTCGTACTGGTTGACCATCATCCGGATCCGCTGTCGGACGTGGAACTGGTGCTGCGCCTGCAAACTGTCTAGCTGCATGAAAACTCCTCCGAAGGGTGCGCCGGAGTCTCGCACAACCCCACGGTCAGCGCCCGCCACCAGGCACCAGGCAGCAGCCGGCGATCACCACCGTCAGTGCCAGCCAGCAGTCAGCGATCACCACCGTCAGTAGTGAGCCTCGCCGTGGTCAGTGGTGAGCCTCGCCGTCGTCAGCGGTGAGCGGTCGCCGTCAACGCCCCTCGGCGGTCGCCTTGAGCGCCCAGGTGTTGAGCACCTGGTGGATGCCCCGCAGTCGTTCGTTGATCTGGTCCAGGCGTTCCGCCTGCGCCAGGCTGGCCAGTGCGGCACCCAGCGCGATCAACTGGTCCGGGGTGAGATTGTCCTGGTCGATGGTGTAGAGCAGGTCGACGGTCTCGGCGATGGTGTCGGCCACGGCTTCTCCTCCAAAGGGGGAAGAACGGCAGGGTCGGCGGTGGGGCTGCACTCCCCATTATCGATGGAAGCGCTCCCATGCATCAATGCCCACTTGTCCTCCGGCTCAAGCACGATCACGGGCCGGAATCGCACCGCACCCGCAGCAACCGCCGACCGCGCCGCGCTACCGCTCGGCGGAGGCCCGCTGGGCAGCAGCGGGAGCGGGAGCCGGTTGGGCAGCAGCCGGTTGGGCGGGAGCTGGCTGGGCGGGAGCCGGTTGGACGGGAGCCGGTTGGGCAGCAGCCGGCTGGGCGGGAGCCGGTTGGGCAGCAGCCGGGGCGGGAGCCGGTTCGGCGGGAGTCAGCTGGGCGGGAGCCGGTGGGACAGGAACCAGCGGGGCAGGGGTGGGCTGGGTGGGGACGGGCATCCCGGTGGGGAGGTTGGTCAGGACCACGTCGAGGACCCGGACCGCATCCGGCTTGGACAGCGGGTTGTTGCCGTTGCCGCACTTGGGGGACTGGACGCAGGACGGGCAGCCCGACTCGCAGCCGCACTCGACGATGGCGTCCCGGGTGGCGCCCAGCCAGGCCGCTGCCGTCCGGTAGGCCCGCTCGGCGAAGCCGGCCCCGCCGGGGTGACCGTCGTAGACGAACACGGTGGGCGCCTCGGTGTCCGGGTGTAGGGCGGTGGACAGCCCGCCGATGTCCCACCGGTCGCAGGTGGCCATCAGCGGCAGCAACCCGATCGCGGCGTGTTCGGCGGCGTGCAGGGCCCCCGGCACGTCCGCCGGCTCGACCCCGGCCGCCGCCAGCGACTGTGGGGAGAGCGTGAACCAGACCGCGACGGTCCGTAGCTCCCGGGCGGGCAGGTCCAGCGGGCGGGTGTCGATGACCTCGCCGGAGGCGATCCGGCGACGCTGGTAGGAGACCACCTGGCTGGTCACGTCCACCTCACCGAGGAAGAGCCCGACCGGCCCGGCGTCCCGGTAGGAGCGGACCGACACCACCGAGAGCGAGGTGACGTCCCGGGCGTGGGTGGACCAGTCCGGCTCCTCGGCGTGCACCAGCGCGCACCCGTCGTCGAGGTCCAACGCGTCGACCACGTACGAGACGCCCTGGTGCAGGTAGACAGCCCCGGGGTGGACGAGGAAGTGCGCCGACCCGCCGTCGACGGTGCCGAGCAGCCGGCCGGTGGACGCCTCCACCACGCAGACCGGCGCCCCGCCCTGGCCACGCAGGTCGACCTCGGGGCGTTCCCGGTGCCGCCAGTACCAGCCGGTGGGCCGCTGCCGCAGGTCACCGGCCCGCACCAACTCGTCGACGGCCTCCTTCGCCCCCTCGCCGAACAGGTCCAGGTCGGTAGGGGTGAGCGGGGACTCGGCGGCGGCGCAGGCGAGCTGCGGGGTGAGCACGTACGGGTTGGCCGGGTCGAGCACCGTTGCCTCGACGGGCCGGCCGAACAGGGCCTCCGGGTGGTGCACCAGGTAGGTGTCGAGCGGGTCGTCCCGGGCCACCAGCACGGCGAGCGCCTCGTCGCCGGAGCGGCCGGCCCGGCCGGCCTGCTGCCACAGCGACGCCCGGGTGCCCGGCCAGCCGCAGATCAGCACCGCGTCCAGCCCGACCAGGTCGACGCCGAGCTCCAGCGCGTTGGTGGACGCCAGCCCGAGCAACTCACCGTGGAGCAGGGCCCGTTCCAGCTCCCGGCGTTCCTCGCGCAGGTAGCCGGCCCGGTAGGCGGCGACCCGTTCGCCGAGGCCGGGCACCGCCTCGTCCAGGGCCCGTCGGGCGTTCGCGGCGACGACCTCCGCGCCGCGTCGGGACCGGACGAAGGCGAGCGTGCGTACCCCCTCGGCGACAGTGTCGGCGAGCAGGTCGGCGGTCTCCCGCAGCGCCGACCGGCGGACCTGGGTCAGGTCGTCGGCGACGGCCTCGACGTCGGTGTTCGGCGGCAGCAGCGGCGGTTCCCAGAGCGCGAAGGTGACCCCGCCGCGCGGCGAGGTGTCCTCGGTGACGGCGGTGACCGGCAGGCCGGTGAGCCGCCCGGCGGTCGCCGCCGGGTCGCCCGACGTGGCCGAGGCCAGCAGGAACACGGGGGTACGGCCGAACTGGTCGCACCGGCGGCGTAGCCGACGCAGCACGTGCGCCACGTGGGAGCCGAAGACGCCCCGGTAGGTGTGGCACTCGTCGACGATCACGTACGTCAGCCGGCGCAGGAACCCAGACCAGTGCGCGTGCCCGGGGAGGATGCCGTGGTGCAGCATGTCCGGGTTGGTGAGCACGAACCGGGAGTGCCGGCGGATCCACTCCCGTTCGGTGCGCGGGGTGTCGCCGTCGTAGCAGGCGGGGCGTACCCCGTCGAGGTCGAGGCCGGCGACGGCGCGCAGCTGGTCGGCGGCGAGGGCCTTGGTGGGGGCCAGGTAGAGCACCGTGGCCCGGGGGTCGGCGAGCAGGGTGGCCAGCGCCGGGAGCTGGTACGCCAGGGACTTTCCGGACGCCGTGCCGGTGGCGACCACCACGTGCTGCCCGGCGTACGCCAGCTCGGCGGCCTCGGCCTGGTGCCGCCAGGGGGCGGTGACGCCGCGTCGGGCGAACGCCGACCGTAGTTCCTCGGGTGCCCACTGCGGCCAGGGCGCCTGTTGCCCGGCGCGGGCCGGCACCCGCTCGACGTGGGTGACCGGGTCGGCCCGGTGCCGGGTGCGCAGCCGGTGCAGCAGCTCGGCGGGCCCTCGCCCGGTGCCGGGGCCTGCGGTAGCGGTGGCTGCGGGGTTCACGTCCTGCACTCTCGCACTGGTGTTCGGTGCTGAACAACCGGCCCGGTGGGTATGGAGGAGCCGCCGCCGGTGACCTCGCCGGGCCGTCCGGCGGGGATGGTTAGATGCCCAGGAGAGTTTACGGCTCTCGGAGGAGGACTGATGGAGCTGTCGCTGGCGACCCGCACCGTGGGGGAGCACACGGTGCTCGAGGTCGGCGGTGAGGTGGACGTCTACACCGCACCACGACTGCGCGAACGGCTCCTGGAGTTGATCGACGGCGGCGCCCGGCAGGTCGTGGTCGACCTGGGCCGGGTGGACTTTCTCGACTCCACGGGCCTGGGGGTGCTGGTCGGCGCCCTCAAGCGGCTGCGTTCGGCCGGGGGGTCGTTCGCCCTGGTCTGCGACAAGGAGCCGCTGCTGAAGATCTTCCGGATCACCGCCCTGGACCAGGTCTTCCCCCTGCATCCGACGGTCGACGCGGCGATCGCCGCCGACCCCACCGGCTCCGGCACGTGATGGCGACGGTCCGGCTCTCCTTCTCGCCGGCCCCGGTGCACGTGCGTACCGCCCGCCTGGTCGGTGTCGCGGTGGCCCGTCGGGCCGGGGTTCGGGAGGATCTGCTCGACGAGGTGCGGTTGGCCATCGGTGAGGCGTGCACCCGGGCGGTCGCCCTGCACCACCAGTACGGGTTGGCCGATCCGGTGCTGGTGGAGATGTCCGACTCCGGAGCGTATTCGGTGCGGGTGGTGGACCGGGCGCCGATCGAGGCGGGGCTGGGCCTGGCCGCGTTGAACGCCGACGAGTTGGCCAACGAGGCGTTGACCGACGAGGCCCTGACCACCGGGGTGGGCTTCGCGTTGCTCGCTGGTTTCGTGGAGGATCTCCAGGTCCGTCCGGTGGCCGAGGGCGTCGGGACCGAGGTCCGGATGGTGTGGCCGGTCGGCCGCTGATCGACACTCTGCGTACATGAGGCGGTGACCCTTGGTGGGTCACCGCCTCCTACTGTTGATGGCCTCCTATATCAGATTTTTCCTCATAACACAGTTACGGAGATCATCCGGACACGGTGTCCCCCAGGTGTGACCTCCAACACTGACCAGGGCTACAGTCTGTGAGTTGTCAGCACGTGATCCTTCCCGCAGCCAGCGAACATAGATGTTGATCATCTGCCGTCGGGGTGGGTCGGAGCAGGTGCGCCACCGCATCCAGGCGTCGGCCATACGTCCACTGGCCGGCGCGACAGTGTTCGGTACAGGAGGACATAGATGTCCGGGACCTTGGCCGCCGATAGCGGCGCGCTGTCCCTCACCGGTGAGAACCTGACGTACGTCGTCATCGCCGCGGTCATCGCGCTGGTGGCACTCGTCTTCGCCGCCGCCTTGACCAAGGCCGTGCTGGCAGCCGGTAAGGGCACCACCAACATGCAGGAGATCTCCGGCGCGGTGCAGGAGGGCGCCTCCGCCTATCTGCTCCGGCAGTTCAGGACGTTGGCGATCTTCGTGGTCGTCGCCGTCGTGCTGCTCTTCCTGTTGCCGGTGCACGACACCGACGGCAGCGAACTCGCGGTGAAGATCGGCCGATCGGTGTTCTTCGTGGTCGGCGCCCTGTTCAGCGCGTTCATCGGCGGTGCCGGCATGTGGCTGGCCACCCGCGCCAACCTGCGGGTCGCCGCGGCGGCCCGGGAGGCGACCGGTGGCCGGGAAGCCGCCATGAAGATCGCCTTCCGCACCGGTGGCGTGGTCGGCTTCCTCACCGTCGGTCTCGGCCTGTTCGGCGCGGCGATGGTGGTCGTCTTCTTCAAGGGTGACGCGCCGACCGTGCTGGAGGGCTTCGGCTTCGGTGCCGCCCTGCTCGCCATGTTCATGCGGGTCGGCGGCGGCATCTTCACCAAGGCCGCCGACGTCGGTGCCGACCTGGTCGGCAAGGTGGAGCAGGGCATCCCGGAGGACGACCCGCGCAACGCCGCCACCATCGCCGACAACGTGGGTGACAACGTCGGCGACTGCGCCGGCATGGCCGCCGACCTCTTCGAGTCGTACGCGGTGACGCTGGTCGCGGCGCTGATCCTCGGCCGTGCCGCGTTCGGTGAGGACGGCCTGGTCCTGCCGCTGATCATCTCCACGATCGGGGTCCTGGTGGCGATCGTCGGGGTGTTCATCACCCGGCTGCGCGCCTCCGACCGCAACGGCCTCACCGCCATCAACCGGGCCTTCTACCTCTCGGCCCTGTTCTCCGCGGTGCTGGTCGCGATCGCCTCCTACTTCTACCTCCAGCCGACCTGGGCCGACCTGCTCGGCCCCGAGTGGCGGGCCAGCCTCGGCGTGGACGGCGGCGACCCGCCGCTCGGCCCGCGCGGGGTGACCATCGCCGCGGTCGTCATCGGCATCGGGCTGGCCGCCGCCATCCAGGCGCTGACCGGCTACTTCACCGAGACCACCCGCCGCCCGGTGCAGGACATCGGCAAGAGCTCGCAGACCGGTGCCGCCACCGTCATCCTCGCCGGCATCAGCGTCGGCCTGGAGTCGGCGGTCTACTCGGCGCTGCTGATCGCTGCCGGGGTCTTCGGCGCGTTCCTGCTCGGCGGCGGCTCCATCACCCTGTCGCTGTTCGCGGTGGCGCTGGCCGGCACCGGCCTGCTCACCACCGTCGGCGTGATCGTCGCGATGGACACCTTCGGCCCGATCTCCGACAACGCGCAGGGCGTGGCCGAGATGTCCGGCGACATCGACGAGAACGGCGCGCGGATCCTCACCGAGCTGGACGCGGTCGGCAACACCACCAAGGCGATCACCAAGGGCATCGCGATCGCCACCGCCGTGCTCGCGGCCACCGCGCTGTTCGGCTCGTACACCGACACGCTGCGTACCGCGTACTCCGACGCGGGCGTGGGTGACGTCGGTGCCGAGATCCTCGGCGCGCTCAACGTCGCCAACCCGCGCAACCTGGTCGGTCTGATCATCGGTGCGGCGGTGGTCTTCCTCTTCTCCGGGCTGGCCATCAACGCGGTCTCCCGCTCGGCCGGCGCGGTCGTGATGGAGGTCCGCCGGCAGTTCCGCGAGCTGCCCGGGATCATGGACGGCACCCAGCGCCCCGAGTACGGCAAGGTCGTCGACATCTGCACCCGGGACGCCCAGCGTGAACTGATGACCCCCGGCCTGCTGGCCATCCTCGCCCCCATCGCGGTCGGTTTCGGCCTCGGGCCGGGCGCACTGGCCTCCTACCTGGCCGGGGCGATCGGGGCGGGCACCCTGATGGCGGTCTTCCTGTCCAACTCCGGTGGGGCCTGGGACAACGCCAAGAAGCTCGTCGAGGACGGCGCGTACGGCGGCAAGGGTTCCGAGGCGCACGAGGCGACGGTCATCGGCGACACCGTCGGTGACCCGTTCAAGGACACCGCCGGCCCGGCGATCAACCCGCTGATCAAGGTGATGAACCTGGTCTCGTTGCTGATCGCGCCGGCCGTGGTGGCCTGGAGCGTCGGCGACGACCGGAACACCCCGCTGCGCCTGACGATCGCGGCGGTCGCCACCCTGATCGTGGTCGCGGCGGTGGTGTTCAGCAAGCGCAAGGGCGTCGCGATGGACTCCACCCCGGACGGTGGTGGCACCGGTGCGGGCAACGACCCCAAGCAGGTCGAACCGGCCAACGTCTGAGTGACGACGCAGCGGGTTCCCGGCCGTCCCGGGGACCCGCTGCGGGGGCCGACCAGCGCGAAACCTGATCGCTGGCGCAATCGCCCGGAGGCCGTACGCTGCATCGCATGCGTACGTGTCGGGCGAGTGCCGCCGGAAAGCTCACGGTGGTCCTCACCACGGCCGTCCTCGTCGTCGCCGGCTGCGGCGGCGGTCCCAGCCCACGGGCCTGGGCGGCCTCGGTCTGCGAGGCGCTCACCCCGTGGCGGGCCGAGATCAGCAAGCTCACCAGCAGCACCCACCAGCAGATGACCGCGCAGACCACCCCGGCACAGGCGAAGGAGAACCTGGTGCGGCTCTTCGCCGGTGCCGAGCAGGCCAGCGAGACGGCCCGCCGCCGGATCGCCGACGCGGGCATCCCGGAGACCGACCGCGGCGACGAGGTGTCGAAGGGGTTCCGGACGTCCCTGGAGAGGATCAGGGACGCCTACGGACGCGCCGGTGACACCATCGACGCGCTGGACACCGGGCGGGCCACCGTGTTCTACGACGGCGTCCAGGCGGCGGTGGACAAGCTCAACAAGGAGTACGACGCGAGCGCGCTGGACACCGGGCGGCTCAACTCGAAAGAGCTCAAACAGGCCTTCGACGAGGTCCCGGAGTGTCGCTGAGTCGTACCGACCCGCCCGGGGAGCCGGTGCGCCAGTTGTCGCTGTTCGGCTCCGAGGCGGCCGATCCGTCCGTCGCCGATCTGTCCGGGCTGTTGGCCGGCCCGGGGGAGGTGCACCGGATGGGGCGTACCGCCCGGTTGTCCGTCGAGGTGGACGCGGCCTGGCGGGTGCACGTGCTCGTCGCCGAGCTGGCCCGGCGGGGGCTCGCGGCGGGCTGGGAGGCGACCGGGGAGCAGCGCTGGGTCGTGCGTACCTCGTATCTGACCACCCTCGCCCCGCTGGCGACGGCCTGGCTGGCCGGCGGGGTCAAGCGTCCGCCGGGCCACTTCCACCTGCACGGCCGGCGGTTGCGGCTGTGGCTGGCCGCCGCGGGGGCGGCCGACGAGGCCGGCCTGTTGCTGCGCCTGCATCCCCGGGACGAGCCGTGGTGGCCGGTGGTGCGGGCGGCGCTCGCCGTGGTGGGTCTGCCGGCGGCGCTGCTGGAGGCGGAGGCGGGTGGCCCGGCGTTCCGGATCGGCGGGCGGCGGCTGGCCCGGCTGGCCGAGCTGGTGGGCGACCGACCGCCCACCGCCCCCGTCGACCTCTGGCCGTGACCGCCCCGCCTGGCGACGCTCTGCCCGGCCCCACCCTGCCCTGCACCGCCTGGCCCCGTTGGCCCGGGCCCGGGTGGTGATCGACCCGACGGCGGCGATGTTGCGCTGTCGGGACGCCCCGGATGCGGCACCATCGGCCTACCGGAGGCGGTCGTGCAGACTGGCCAAGTGTCCGATCATGGACAGTATCGCGGACAGTATGCTGACCGTCTCACTCCGTGAGCAGCGGGATTCGCCCAGGTCGGGGGTCCGTCCCCGTCACCGTGGCCCACTTCCGGGCCTACCCACGGTGTACGGTGGCGCCGTCCGGCCGCTGCGGCCGGCGTGGCGTCGGTGGTGTCGCCGCGCGGACGTTGATTGCCGCCCCCGGGACCCGGAACCCGGGCGGCGCGTTACGTTGGACATCCGGACCAACCGTGGTCCGGCGGGCGCGACACGGCCCGAATCGGGCCTGGAGCAGGAGCGGAGTCGGGGAGAGACGTGCCGAGCAACGCTGGAACCACCCGTCTGGTCATCGTCGAGTCACCGGCGAAGGCCAAGACGATCTCGGGCTATCTCGGCCCGGGGTACGTCGTGGAGGCCAGCTTCGGCCACGTCCGGGACCTCCCCCGTAACGCCGCCGACGTGCCGGCCAAGTACAAGGGTGAGCCGTGGGCCCGCCTCGGGGTGGACGTCGACAACGGCTTCCATGCCCTCTACGTCGTCTCCGCCGACCGTAAGCAGCAGATCAACAAGCTGGTCAAGCTGGCCAAGGAGGTCGACGAGATCTTCCTGGCCACGGATGAGGACCGCGAGGGCGAGGCCATCGCCTGGCACCTGGTGGAGACCCTCAAGCCCAAGGTGCCGGTCAAGCGGATGGTCTTCCACGAGATCACCAAGCCGGCCATCCAGGCCGCGGTGGCCAACCCCCGGGAGATCGACCGGGACCTGGTCGACGCCCAGGAGGCCCGCCGCATCCTCGACCGGCTGTACGGCTACGAGGTCTCCCCGGTGCTGTGGAAGAAGGTCATGCCGAGGCTCTCGGCGGGCCGGGTGCAGTCCGTGGCGACCCGGATCGTGGTCGAGCGGGAACGCCAGCGGATGGCCTTCCGCACCGCGGAATACTGGGACATCCTCGCCACCCTGGCGGTGGCGAAGCCGGGCGAGGGCCCACGTACCTTCAACGCCACCCTGGTCGCCCTCAACGGCGACCGGATCGCCACCGGCAAGGACTTCGAGCCGACCACCGGCCGGGTACGCCCCGGCGCGGGCGTGGTGCACCTCGACGAGAGCGGGGCGCGGGGCCTGGCGGCCCGGTTGGACGGGCGGCCGTTCACCGTCACCCGGGTCGAGGAGAAGCCCTACCGTCGTCGCCCCTACGCGCCGTTCATCACCTCCACCCTCCAGCAGGAGGCGGCCCGCAAGATGCGGTTCTCGTCGCAGCAGACGATGCGCACCGCGCAGCGGCTCTACGAGAACGGCTACATCACCTACATGCGTACCGACTCGGTGAACCTGTCGGAGACCGCCATCGCGGCGGCCCGCCGGCAGATCGTCGAGCTGTACGGCGAGCGCAGCGTGCCACCGGAGCCGCGCCGCTACACCGGCAAGGTGAAGAACGCCCAGGAGGCGCACGAGGCGATCCGCCCGGCGGGGGACAACTTCCGCACCCCGGGCGACGTGGCCAAGGAGCTGTCCGGCGAGGAGTTCAAGCTCTACGAGCTGATCTGGCGGCGCACCATCGCCTCGCAGATGACCGACGCGGTCGGCTCCAGCGTCTCGGTGCGCATCCGGGCGGTCTCCGCCGCGCAGGAGGAGGCGGACTTCGGGGCCACCGGCAAGACCATCACCGACCCGGGTTTCCTGCGGGCCTACGTCGAGTCCAGCGACGACGAGAACGCCGAGGCCGAGGACGCCGAGCGGCGGCTGCCCACCCTGGTCAAGGACCAGCCGTTGACCGCCGACGAGCTGGCCGCGCAGGGCCACCACACCCAGCCGCCGTCGCGCTACACCGAGGCGTCGCTGGTCAAGTCGCTGGAGGAGCTGGGCATCGGCCGCCCGTCGACGTACGCGTCGATCATGCAGACGATCCAGGACCGCGGCTACGTCACCAAGCGCGGCCAGGCGATGATCCCGACGTTCCTGGCGTTCGCGGTGATCGGGCTGATGGAACGGCACTACCCGCGCCTGATCGACTACGACTTCACCGCCAGCATGGAAAACGAGCTGGACGAGATCGCCGGGGGCGACCACGCCGCCGTCGACTTCCTCACCGCGTTCTACTTCGGCAGCAGCAACGGCACCGGTGACCAGGCCATCGCCCACGCGGGCGGGTTGAAGAAACTGGTCACCGAGGACCTCAGCGAGATCGACGCGCGCAGCGTCAACTCGATCCCGCTGCACACCGACGACGAGGGGCGTGAGGTCGTCGTGCGGGTGGGCCGGTTCGGGCCGTACCTGCAACGGGCCCTGCCCGGCGAGCAGCCGACGCCGAAGGCCGAGGGCGAGGAGGGCGGCGGCCAGGGCGACCGGGCGCCGATCCCGGAAGGGTTGGCCCCCGACGAGCTGACCCCGGAGAAGGTGCACGAGTTGTTCCTCGGCGGGGGCGGCGAGCGCAAGCTCGGCGACGACCCGGCCACCGGGGAACCGATCGTGCTCAAGTCCGGCCGGTTCGGCCCGTACGTCGCCAGCGGCGAGCGCAAGTCGTCGCTGCTGCGGACGCAGACCCCCGACTCGCTCACCCTCGACGAGGCGTTGAAGCTGCTCAGCCTGCCCCGGGTGATCGGGGTCGCCCCGGACGGCGGTGAGGTGGTCGCCAACAACGGCCGCTACGGTCCGTACGTCAAGCGTGGTGACGAGTTCCGCTCGCTGGACTCGGAAGACAAGATGTTCACCGTCACCCTCGACGAGGCGCTGGCCCTGCTGGCCGCCCCGAAGACCCGCCAGCGTCGGGCCGCCGCGCCCCCGCTGCGCGAGATGGGCGTCGACCCGCTGACCGAGAAGCCACTGGTGATCAAGGACGGCCGGTTCGGGCCGTACGTCACCGACGGGGAGTTCAACGCGTCGCTGCGGCGCGGGCAGACCCCGGAGGAACTGACCGTCGAGCAGGCGTCGGAGATGCTGGCCGAGAAGCGGGCGAAGGGCCCGGCCCCGAAGAAGGCGGCGGCGAAGAAGGCCCCCGCCAAGAAGGCGCCGGCCAAGAAGACCACGGCGGCGAAGAAGACGACGGCGGCCAAGGCCACGACCACCAAGGCCACCGCGACGAAGCAGGCCACGACGGCCAAGAAGACGCCGGCCCGCAAGGCTGCTCCCCGCAAGGCCACGGTGGCTGCCGACGGCGAGTGAGCCGCTGAAAGGGGCCTCACGTCCGGTGCGTGATGGCCTACTCTGTCGCGGTGTCCAAATCGGAGAGTGCGGGTGGCGGCCGGCCGCTGAAGGTGGCGGGCATCGTCGCCCTCGTCGGGACGGTGCTGGCCGGAGCGGGGCTGATCGTCTGGCGTACCAGCGGGACACGGGGCGATTCGCCCGCTGACCCGCCGGGTATCGGTGCGGGTGCGCCGGTCGCCGAGGTCGGGCCGGTCAGCACCCCGCCCGACCCGGCCGTACGCCAGGACTCCTCCGGGCGTCGGCTGTTCACCATCCTGGGCGCCGGTGACGTGCTGGTGCACCCGGAACTGACCCATCAGGCGGGCCGGGACGCCAAGCGTGCGGGGCGTTCCGCCGCGCTCGACTTCAACCCGTTGTTCCGGCACGCCCGCCCGGCGGTCGAGGGTGCTGACCTGGCGATCTGTCACCTGGAGACCCCGCTGGCCAAGCCGGACGGGCCGTTCGTCGGCTTCCCGAAGTTCAGCGTCCCTCCGCAGGTGGTGGACGCGATCCGGGGCACCGGCTTCGATGCCTGCTCGACGGCGTCCAACCACAGCATCGACCAGGGCGAGGCGGGGGTCGTCCGTACCCTGGACGCGTTGGACGCGGCGAAGATCGGGCACACCGGCAGCGCGCGGACCAAGAAGGAGTCGCTCACCCCACGGATCTACACCAAGAACGGGGTACGGGTCGGGCACCTGGCCTACAGCCTGCACTTCAACGGGCTGCGACGGCCGGCGGGCAAGGAGTGGATCGCCAACCTCATCGAGCCGCCCAGGATCCTCGCGGCGGCGCGCAAGCTGCGCGCGGCGGGTGCGGAGATCGTGGTGCTGAGTCTGCACTGGGGCACCGAGTACGAGAACCTGCCGGACGCCAAGCAGGAGGAGTGGTCGAAGCTGTTGATCGCGTCCCCGGACATCGATCTGATCCTGGGTCACCATGCGCACGTGGTGCAGCCGATCGAGAAGATCGGCCAGAAGTGGGTGGTCTTCGGGATGGGCAACCAGGTCGCCCGGCACGCGGAACCGATCCCCGCCAACCGGGAGGGCGTGATGGGGCGGTTCACCTTCACCGAGACGGCCAAGGGGAAGTGGCGGGTGACCCGGGCCGAGGCCGTTCCCACCTGGATCGATCTGAATCCGGACATCCGGTTGGTGGATCTGCCGACCGCGCTGGCGGATCCGGCGACCCCGGCGCACCGCCGGGAGATCTACCGGGCTGCTGCCGCCCGCATCCGGGGCTACCTCTTGGCCCGTGGGGGAGAAGCGGATGGTCTTGAGGTTCTTGGCCCGCCCGGTGGTTCGGCCACGCCGAACGGGTAAATCACGCGGTTGAATATCCGATTCGCTCGATAGTTGGCGAATCGCGCCATCCGGCGGGCGGTGAGCGCTGTTAGCCTCGCACGCCGGCTGGTCCACGGGGAGGAACGGTTACATGGGTGACGACTGTCTACTGTGGGTGCGTGGATGAACCATCCGCCACCGCCGGTGCGGGCGGGCCTCCACCGCCCCGGGGACGGGCAGGGAGAGTTGGCCCGTTGGCGTCTGATCAGCCTGGAGAAACAGCTTCCGCAGCCCCGTCTGCTGACCGGGGTCGGTACGCCGGCACTGGTGGCCGCCCTGCTGCTCACCCTGCTCGCCGTCTTCGCCTTCGCCTACCTGGGCCGCGACAGCGAGGCCGGCGTGCCCCGGGCCGTGACCGACTCGCAGCGGGACTTCGTCAGGGCGGTCGCCCGTGGCCTCGACAGCTCGGTCGCCCGTAGCCGGGAGGAGTTGGCCCGCACGGCAGGCGCCTACGACGCGCGGCCGGCCGGGGCGGCCACCCAACTCGCCGCACTCACCAGAGACCAACCGAAGTGGCGGGGCGTCGGCGTCCTCGACGCGGCCGGAAAGTCCACTGTGGCCGCTGTCGGTCAACCGGTGGCGCTGCCCCCCGGCACCGCCGCCGGCCGGATCGCCCTGCCGGTGGTCGAGGGCAACGACCCCCGGCTGCTCCTGGTCGAACCGCTGTCCGACGGGCGGTTGCTCGTCGCCGAGCTGAACCTGCACATCCGTACCCTCCGGCTGGACCCGAAGGCGAAGCAGGCCGTCCTGATCGCCGTGCCCGGAGGTGGGCGGTCCCTCGTGCAGGGGGCACCCGTACCGGCCGATCCCGCGCTGGACGGGCTGATCACCGGGGCGGTGGGAGCGACGTCCGGGGGGTCCGCCGCCACCCGCACCGGCGCACCGGCCGCCGGCCCGGTCGACCGGGACCCGGCCGCGCCGATCGCCCCGGTGGCCACCGCCGACGCCGTCGGCAAGGTCGGTGTCGTGGTGGTCTCCCTGGTGTACGTCCCGGTCACCGCCGCTGCGGTCACCCGGGAGCCCCTGCTGGCCGCGCTCGTCCTACTGGTGGGTGCCGGTGCGGTGCTGCTGATCCTCCAGTTCGGACTGGTGCGGCCGATGCGGCTGCTCCTCGTCCACGCCAAGGCGGTGGCCTCGGGCAACCCTATGCAGGGGCCGCCGAGGACGGCGAACGCCCAGGTCAACCGGATCGCCTCGGCGTTCGGCACGCTCGCCGCCCAGCAGCACGCGACCCCGGCGGGGCGCGGCCCGGACGACCCGACCGGCGGCGTACCGGCAGGTCTTGCGGTCGTCACGGCGGTCGTCGCGGTGCTGTTGGCCGCAGGCGGGATCCTGGCCACCCTCGCCCCCCACGAGGACGACCTCCCGGCCCAGGTGGTGCGGGACTCGGAGAACCAGGTCGCCGCCGTGGCCGGCGCGGTCGACGACACCCTGGACGGTGGCTACACCAAGCTCGCCCTGGTCGGCGCGGACAACCGCACCGCCGGCACCGGCCAGCTGCGCCGGGCGCTCGACCGCCTGCTCGACGACAACCGCAGGTTCCGCAGCGGCTACCTCGTGTCGGCGAACGGCGGTGTGGTCACCAGCGTGGGCCGGACCCCGCTGCGACCCGGTGGTCCGTTGCCGGGGGAGGGCGGTGTGGTGCTGCACGACGTGCAGGGCCGACTGCCGATCGTCTACGCGTACACGCAGCTGGCGGACGGGCGGTCGCTGGTCGCCGAGTTCGACGTGCGTTACCTGACCCGGCTGTTGGAGCGGGTCGACGGGCGACTGCGGGTGGTCGACGTGGACCAGCGGGACATCCTGGATTCGGCCGGCTACCTCGCCTTCGAGCAGGTCTCCAGCCGGCAGGTGCGCACCGCGGCGGCGGAGGCGCTCAGCGGGAAGCCGTACGCCCGGGTGGCGGAGGTCGACGGTGACCGTGAGCTGTTGATCACCGCGCCGGTCGCGCTGGAGGGCTCGGCGGCGCACCTGGAGTGGACGGTGGTGGCCGAGCGCCCGGTCACCGACTACGCGCTGCCCGGCAACGAGATGCGTCAGGGCGCGCTCCTGGTCGCGGTCGTCGCGGCGGGCATCGGCCTGCTGCTGTTCAGCTGGTACTACTTCTTCCAACTCCGGCCGTTGCGCAACCTGTCCCGGGAGGCGGCGGCGCTCGCCGGTGGGGACAGCAGCCGGGTGATCTCACCGCGCTGGCACGACGACATCGGCGCGGTGGCGGTCTGCCTGGAGGTGTGTCGTCAGGCGGCGGTCCACGGCGAGCAGCGGCTCGGGGGTGCGGCACGACTGCGCGGCACCGAGGGCATGCCCACGGCGATCATGACGAAGGTCCCGCCACGACGGAAGGCGGGTAGCCGTGGTGTCCGGTCGTCCCGCAGGGGTGACTGAGATGCTCTTCCTCTATCTGGTGTTTCTCCTCGCGTGCCTCGGATTGCTGGCGGGCGGCATCATCGAGCAGCGCAACCATCACCGCAGCCTGCACCGCATCCCGCAGCGGGTGCTCGTCAACGGCATCCGGGGCAAGAGTTCGATCACCCGGCTCACCGCCGGTGCGCTGCGTGGTGGCCGGCTGGTCGTGGTGGCCAAGACGACCGGCACGGCGGCCCGGTTCATCTTCCCGGACGCCAGCGAAGAGCCGGTCTACCGCAAGTTCGGCATCGCCAACGTGGTGGAGCAGATCGGCATCGTCCGCCGGGCCGCCGCCTACTACCCGGACGCGTTGGTGATCGAGTGCATGGCGGTCATGCCGCCGTTGCAGGAGCTGAACCAGACCAAGCTGATCCAGTCCACCATCGGCATCCTCTGCAACGTCCGGGAGGACCACCTCGCCGAGATGGGGCCGACCCTGGACGACGTGGCCCGTTCGCTGAGCCGGTCCATGCCGGTCGGCGGGATCTGCGTCACCGCCGAGTCCGACCGGCTGCACATCCTGCAGGCGGAGGCGGACAAGCGGTCCTGCAAGCTGATCCCGGTCGACCCCGAATCGGTCACCGACGACGAGATGGCGGGCTTCACCTGGACCACGTTCAAGGAGAACGTGGCCATCGCCCTCAAGGTGGCCGAACTGCTCGGGGTGCCCCGGGAGGCCGCCCTGACCGGTATGTGGACGGCACCCCCCGATCCGGGGGTGCTCAGCGTCGAGGAGTACCGCCGGGACGGCACGTCGCTGCGGTTCGCGAACATCTTCGCCGCCAACGACCCCGAGTCGACGTTCATGAACATCAAGCAGTTGCAGGAACAGGGGTCGATCCCCCGACCACTGCACGTGCTGATCAACTGTCGGCCGGACCGGGTGGAGCGGAACGGCCAGATGGGCGCGCTGGTCTCCCGGATCGACCCGGACAAGGTCGTCCTGATCGGTGAGCCGACCCGGAGCGCCCGCGTCAAGATCGAGGAGAGCTGGCAGGGCCGGGTGGTCGACCTGGGCGGTCGGATCGGGGCCGAGGAACTGCTCGACGGGGTGCTCGGCAGCATCGACGGGTTCGCCTCGGTGCTGGCGATCGGCAACATCCACGGTCAGGGCGAGATCCTGCTCGCGCAGCTCAGCCGTCTGGACCGTCCCGTATCCCAGGAGCCACCTGCTCGTGCGGTACCGCCGGGTCCGGCTGCTCGTGTCGTGCCGCCGGGTCCGCCTGCTCGTGTGGTGCCGTCGGGTCCGGCTGTGCGTGCGGTGCCGCCGGGTCCGGCTGTGCGTGCGGTGCCGGCGGGTCCGCCTGCTCGTGTCGTGCCGCCGGGTCCGAGTGTTCGGCCAGTCGGCGAGGCCCCTGCCCGTCGGTACGGCGCACCGGGGGGCGACTCGCCGCCCGGACCGGCCTCCGGTGCCTCCCGGCGGCCGGCGACGACGTACGGCAACCCTCCCGCGCCCCCGGCACCCCCCGTGCCCCTCGCGCCCCCGGCGCCGTGGCCCGGCCCCCCGACGGCCCGACCGTACGACGGGCCGGAACGCCCCGGCGTGCCCGCCCCCGGGCGTCCGGACCGGTACGCCGCGCTCGCCCCCGAGCAGTTGGACCGGTACGCCGCGCTGGCCCCCGAGCAGTTGGACCGTTACCACGCCCAGTCTCCGGGCCAGCGGGACCCGTTCGGCCTGGTGGAGCAGGAGCCGCCGACCCGGCGCGGCCGGCCGGTGGGCGGGCCCCCGGAGCAGGCCCCGGTGGACCACGATCCGCGCCGGGACCGGAGCCGCCGGCCACCGGCCGACGGCACCGCTGCGACACCACCCGATCCCGATCCGCAGTCGTCGCATCGACGGCCGTCCGTCTACCGGAGTTCCTCATGATCAACGGAGAACTGACGCCCGAGCTGTCCACGCTCTGCCTGGGCGTCGGGCTGGTCCTCGCGCTGGCCTGCTACCTCACCACCAATCTCTCCCCCGGTGGCATGATCACGCCGGGTTGGCTGGCGCTGGCCCTGGTCGAGGAGTACCGCCAGGTGCTGGTGATCGTCGCGATGACCGGGGTGACCTGGGGACTCACCCGGGTCATGCAGCGGGTGGTCATCCTTTACGGCAAGCGGCTGTTCGCGGCGATCGTGCTGCTCAGCGTGCTGCTCCAGACCACCCTCTTCCTGGTCATCCAGCAGGACTTCCCGCTGCTGTTCTCGCACCAGACCCTCGGCTTCGTGGCACCTGGCCTGATCGCCTACCAGCTGGTCCGTCAACCGCCGCTGGCGACGATCCTGGCCACCGGGGCGGTCTCCGTGGGTTCGTACCTGATCATCTTCAGTGGCATCCTGGCCGGCCTGGTGCCGGTGAGTTGAGCCGAGACTACGGAAGCAGGCATCCCCCGTGTCACAGAGCAGGAACGGGATCTGGGCGACGCTGGCCGTCGTCCTGATCGCCGCGGGTGTGATCGTCGTCGTGGCGCTCCGTCCCGACCGGTCCGCGTCGACCGCCCCGCCGGGCAGCGCGGCCGGCCCGGGCGCGGCGTCGGTCGAGTCCGCCGAGCTGACCTTCACCCGGCTGGGCAAACCGTCGCGGACCCAGGTCCGCGACGCGGCCGGGCGGGTGCTGGCGGTGTTCACCGACAAGGCCCGCACGGTACGCGTCGCCGGCCCCGAGCGGACCTTCACCGAGCCCCGCTTCACGAAGTCGTCGGTGACCACCGACGCCTGGATCCGGCTCGCCCCGACCCCGTGGAAGGCCGGTGAGGAGAAGGCGGCATGGTTCCGGCCGTGGCTGGACAAGGCGGTGGGGGACGACAGCCCGGACGCCCTCGCCATCGCGATGGACTACCTGGACGACGCGCCCGCCCGTAAGGACGCCAAGGGCCGCCAGTTCGCCGGTGACGCCTCCTTCGGCCCACTCTCGGCGGCGGACCCGGACGGTCGTGCCGAGAACTCCGACTTCTACGACTACCTCGGTGTGGAGTGGGACTTCCCGGACGGCAAGCACGAGCGGCCGGCCAAGGACCACTTCCGCAGCCTGGACTGCTCGGGTTTCATCCGGATGGTCTACGGCTACCGGATGAAGTACCCGTTGCGGGGCACCAACACCAAGGGTGCCGGACTGCCCCGCCGGGCGTACGCGATGGCCGGTTTCGGCCCCGGCGCGTTGCTGATCCCGAACACCGGTCGGGCGGCCCGGGACTACGGCGTCCTCCAGGAGGGTGACCTGGTCTTCTTCAACCACGGGGCGAACGCCGGCCCGAGCATCGAGCACTCCGGCATCTATCTCGGTGTCGACGATGCCGGTCACCACCGGTTCTTCTCCAGCCGGGTCAAGGCGGACGGTCCGACGTTCGGTGACTTCGGCGGTGAGTCGCTGCTGGACG
Source organism: Micromonospora sp. NPDC049257 (assembly GCF_040678915.1). Taxonomy (NCBI): domain Bacteria; kingdom Bacillati; phylum Actinomycetota; class Actinomycetes; order Micromonosporales; family Micromonosporaceae; genus Micromonospora; species Micromonospora sp. NPDC049257. Next base: position 252,757 of record NZ_JBFAQU010000008.1, on the reverse strand, counting down.
GGCCGGGCTACTGGTCGGGCCGGTTCCTGTCGGCACGCCGGGTCTGACCCCGGCCGGCCGGCAACGCGGGGGTGGCGTTCTCGGGTGCCGGGGCTGCGGGCCGGTGGGTGTCAGCGGCGGGGAAGGTCGGCGGCCACCAGTGCCGCCACCAGGTCCGCCCGACGGTCCTCGGCACGGCGTACCGCCCAGGTGATCTCCAGATGGACGAAGACCGCGCCCTGCTTGCGGGCCGCCTCGGCCTGGGTGTTGGTGGTGCCCTCCAACTCACCGCACCTGCTGGTCCAGGCCCGGCAGGCGACGAAGCCGGCGGTGTCCAGCGCGTCGGCCGTGCGGCGCAGGGCGGGGGTGGAGCGCTTCTGCCCGTTGGAGACCACCATCTCCTCGCCGGGGAGGCTCTGCTCGGCGAAGCCGTGCAGTTGGATCTGGTTGATCCGGTTGCGGGCGAACCGCTCGCTGGCCAGTTGGAACAGGCCCTGGGAGTTGTGCGCCGCGTCCGCCCGCCCGTCGCCGGCCCGGCGGTGTGCGCCGGCGACCAGCATGATGCTGCCCGGCGTCGCCCGGAACAGCCGCAGTCCGATGTCCTCCGTGTGCAGGTCCGAGTTGGGGTGGGGCACCTCGACGGCGAGCCGTACCGGCTGGGACAGGTCCACCATGATCAGGCCCCAGGGCCGCTCCGCGCCGGCCCCGGTGACGAACAGCGCGTAGTCGCGCCCGGTCTGCGGATCGCGGCCCCTGCTGGCGGTGAAGCCCAGCTTGGCCAGCAGCCCGCTCGCCTCCGGCAGCCCCGACTGGTCCCCGGTCACCAACAGTGTCACCGCCCGACGGGCCGTCTGCCGTTCCGTCGGGTCCGGGTCGCGGTAGGGATCGGTCGGCTTGAGCCGGCTGACGAAGTCGGTCACCACCGTGTCCGGGGCTGCCGGGGCGGGCGGGGCGGCGGTGGGCTCGTCGGGTGGCTCGCCACACGCGACGAGCCACAGCGACAGGGCCGCGCAGCACGCCAGGAGACCGTTACGGCGGGTGGAGATTCGGGGCATCGCAGGCAGGCTACCGTGCCGTTCCCGCCGTCGTCGTCACCCCTGGCGGCGGGTGGGTCACTCGCCGAGGATGTGGTCGAGGTGGGGGTTGGTGAGGACCCGGCCGGGGTCGAGTCGGGCGCGGAGGTCCTGGAAGTCGGCGAATCTCGGGTACGCGGTCGCCAGGGACGCCGCGTCCCGGTAGTGCAGCTTGCCCCAGTGGGGTCGGCCGCCCAGCCCGGCAGCGACCTCCTCGAAGGCCCGGAAGTACGGCTCGTACGGCATGCCGACGTACTGGTGGACGGCGAGGTAGGCCGAGTCACGCCCGTAGCCGTGGGACAGCCAGATGTCGTCGGCGGCGGTGAACCGCACCTCGACCGGGAAGAGCACCTTGAACGGCAGCCGGTCGACGATGCGGCGCAGCTCCGCCAGCGCCTGCGGCAGGGCGGCGCGCGGGATGCCGTACTCCATCTCGACGAAGCGGACCCGGCGCGGGGTGCAGAAGACGGTGTCGGAGCGGCCGGTGTAGGTGCGCTCGGTCAGTGCCCGCGCGGACACCGCGCTGATGGTGGGGACCAGCGGCGGCACGGCGCGGCCCAGCCGGCAGGCCCCGGCGAAGACCGTGTTGGCGAGGAGTTCGTCGTCCAGCCAGCCCCGCCAGCGCGGCAGCGGCCGGTCGTCGGCCGGCACCCGGTCGTTGGTCTTGAGCTGCACCCGGTCGGTGTACGGGAACCAGTAGAACTCGACGTGGTCGTGCCGGCCGATGAGACCGGACAGGTCGCCCAGCACCTCGTCGAGCGGGGCGGGGCGTTCGTGTGCGCGCAGGGTGAACGCGTCGACGCAGCGCAGGGTGACCTCGGCGAGCACGCCGAGCGCTCCCAGGCCGACCCGGGCGGCGGCGAAGATCTCCGGGTGTTCCTCGGCCGAGCAGCGCAGCACCTCGCCGGTGCCGGTGACCAGGGTGAGCGCCTCGACGAAGGTGGACAGGCAGCCGTACGCGGCACCGGTGCCGTGGGTGCCGGTGGAGATCGCCCCGGCGATGGTCTGCGCGTCGATGTCGCCCAGGTTGGGCATGGCCAGGCCGTGCCCGGCGAGCAGCGCGTTGAGCGCCCGCAGGGTGGTCCCGGCGGGGACGGTGACCAGTCGGGCCGCCCGGTCGACCCGGACTTCGGTCCGCAGGGCGGACAGCTCCATCCGCCGCCCGTCGGACACGGCGATGGGGGTGAACGAGTGGCCGCTGCCGACCACTCTGATCCGCTCACCTGCGCCCGCCACGTCCAGGACCGCCTCGGCTATGTCCTCGACGGTGGTAGGGCGCAGGATGGCGGTGGCGACGCTGTGTTGGTTGCCCGCCCAGTTGGACCAGGCGGTGGCGGTACCGGCCATCGGCGCTCCTCGACATGAATGTGAACTGCCTTCATATCAGGAACGTTGTGCCTGGTAAATACCGCAATCGAGGTCCGCTCGTTGTACCGGTAGTCACGGTCTCGTGACATGTGGATATGTTCTTCCGTCGAAGGGGGGTGGCGTCGAGTGTCCACACCAGCCGCCACGACCGGGCCGCTGCGCCGCGTTCCGGTGCAGGGTCGAAGTGTCGCGCGCGTCCAACGGATGTTGGACGCCTGTGCCGAACTCGTCGACGAGGTGGGGTACGAGGGGTTGACCACCACGTTGCTCGCCGAGCGGGCCGAGGTGGCGATCGGGTCGGTCTACCAGTTCTTCCCGGACAAGCGGGCGATCGTGCAGGCGTTGACCCTGCGCACCATGGAGTCCTACCTCCAGCGCCTCGACGAGCGGTTCGCCTCCGACGACCTGACCCACTGGTGGGACGGCGTCGACGCGGGCATCGACGAGTACATCTCGATGCACCGCACCGTCCCGGGGTTCCGCACCCTGCACTTCGGCGACGTCGTCGACCTGCACCTGCTCGACGAGCAGCGGGACAACAACGGCGTGATCGCCGACCAGTTGGCCCGGGTGCTCACCGAACGGTTCGGCATGGTCGACGAGCCGCGCCTGCGGTTCTGCCTGGAGATCGCCGTCGAGGCCGCGGACGCCCTGATCAAGCTGGCGTTCCGCCGCAAGCAGGAGGGCGACGAGCGGGTCCTGGCCGAGGCCAAGGCGCTCATCCGCGAATACCTGCACCGGCACGTCGAGGCCCCCACCCCGCCCGTCGCCCAGCCCTGACCGCCCCGCCCGCCGCGGACCGGGGAACGGCCCGGCGTCGGGCGAGGGGCGCGCGACGGTCAGAGGAAGGCGTGGCCCTCCCCCCGGTAGGTGGGCACCGTGGCGACGACCGTGTCGCCGTCGACCAGGTGCAGCTCGTTGACCCGCTCGCAGAGTTCACCCGCCTTGGCGTGCCGGAACCACACCCGGTCGCCGATCCGCAGCCCGGCTGCGGCGGCACCGGTCAGCGGGGTCTGTACCTCGCCCGCGCCCTCGCTGCCGACCAGCGCCAGCCCGGCCGGCAGCCACGGCCGGGGCAGCCGGCTCGTGGCGGCGGGTCCGGAGGCGATCCAGCCCCCGCCCAGCACGGTGGCGATCTCCGGCGTCGGCCGGCGGACCACCGTGCAGGCGAAGAACGCCGCCGGGGTCGGCCGCCAGGCCCGGTAGGCGTCGAACAGCGTCGGCCCGTACAGCCCCGATCCGGCGGTGACCTCGGTGACCGCGGGGTCGGCGCTGGTGGCGGCCACGCTGCCGGTGCCGCCGCCGTTGACGAACTCCAGGTCGGCGTGTTCCCGGACGGCGGCGACCGCCGCACCCCGGCGGGCCAGCAGCTCCCGGTACGACCCGCGCTGGGCGATCCGGATCGCGGCGCTGAGCGCGGCCTGTCCGGGCGGGGCGTCCCCGAGGCCGGCGATCTGTGCCTCGTACGACATCAGGCCGACCAGCCGGAAGCCGGGTCGGCGGGCGACGGCGGCGGCCAGCGCGCCGGCCGCCCGGGCGCTGTGCACCGGCGAGCGGCGTACTCCGACGTGCACCCGCCCGCGCAGCGGTCGCCAGGAGGCGTCCAGGTCGAGGCAGACCCGCAGCTCGGGGCGGCTGCCCGGTGGGCACACGACGTCGATCAGGTCCAGTTGCTCGGTGCTGTCGATCATGAGGGTGACCGCCGCGACGAGCTGCGGGTCGGCGGCCAGCTCGGCGAGCGCCCCCCGGTCGGCGCTCGGGTACGCCACCAGCGCGTCGTCGGTGACACCGGAGCGGACCAGCCAGTTCGCCTCGGGAACGGTGAACGCCATCACACCGGACCAGCCGGGTTGCCGCAGCGCCCGGGTGAGCAGGTCGCGGGCCCGGATCGACTTGCTGGCGGCGCGGACCGGTTTGCCCGCGCTGCGGGCGGCCAGCGCGGCGGCGTTGGCGTCGTAGGCGGTGAGGTCCACCACGGCGTAGGGCGGGTCGAGGTGGGCGGTCGCCTTGTCGAGGCGTTCGCGCAGGGTGTCGCTGTCGATGGCCACGAATGCACGCTAACTGTCCGGACGGCAATGCGAAATACCCTCACGTCCTACCGGGCTGCGGTCGGTGGCGTTCGCGGCCTAGGCTCGGCGAGCAGGAGAATGTCGCCGGTGGGGAGGCCCCCACCGGGTCTAGAGTGTTCCACCGGGACTGCCCAGCGTTGGGCCGGCACGTGGAGGTACGGCCATCGAAAGCCAGCAGCACGGCGAGTCGTCCGGCGCGTCGTCATCCGGCCCACCGCCCGGCGGCACCGCCCCGACCGACCGGTCCGGTGCGGCGGCGATCCGTTCCGTGCTGCGCATCAGGCCGTTCCGGCGGCTCTGGATCGTCCTCGGCGCGGCCTCCTTCGGCGACTGGCTCGGCCTGCTCGCCACCTCGGTCTTCGCCGCCGCGCAGGTGTCCGGCAGCACCGCCCAGGGCGCCGTGTTCGGTGGCGTGATCGCGATCCGGCTGCTCCCGGCGCTGGTGCTCGGGCCGGTGGCCGGCGTGCTCGCCGACCGGTTCGACAGGCGCTGGACGATGGTCATCTGCGACCTGCTGCGGTTCGTGCTCTTCGCCTCGATCCCGCTGGTCGCGCTGCTCGGCGTCCGGGGCGGCGTGGTCGTCACCTGGGCGGCGATCGCCACCTTCCTCATCGAGTCGATCACCCTGCTCTGGATTCCGGCCAAGGAGGCCGCGGTCCCCAACCTCATCCCGCGCGCCCGGCTGGAGACGGCCAACCAGCTCACCCTGATCACCACGTACGGCCTGACCCCGGTCGCCGCCGCGATCGGACTGGCGGTGCTGGACCGCAGCGTGCGGGGGATCACCGGCGGGGAGATGCCCGGCTGGGCCGAGCCGGCCCAGCTCGCCCTCTGGTTCAACGCCTTCTCCCGGCTGGCCACCGCGCTGGTGGTGGCCTTCGGCATCAAGGAGATCAGCCAGGCCCAGGCCCGGGAGCGGGGTGAGCGCGCCGAGCAGGGCATGTTCAGCCAGTTCACCGAGGGCTGGAAGTTCATCGGCCAGACCCCGCTGGTCCGGGGCCTGGTGCTGGGGATCTTCGGCGCGTTCGCCGGCGGCGGCATCGTGATCGGCACCGCCAAGTTCTTCGCCGCCTCGCTGGGCGCCGGCGACGCCGCCTTCTACATGCTGTTCGGCGCGATCTTCATCGGGCTGGCGGTCGGCATCGGGCTCGGCCCGATGATCGTGCGGGACATGTCCCGCCGCCGCTGGTTCGGCATGAGCATCGTGCTGGCCAGCGCGTCCGTGCTGGTGCTGGCCTTCGCCATCCACCTGTCGATGGCCATCCTCGGCGCGATCATGGTCGGCGCGGGCGCCGGCATGGCCTTCCTCGCCGGCACCACGCTGCTCGGCGGCGAGGTCGCCGACGAGGTACGCGGCCGGGTCTTCGCCGTGGTGCAGATCGGCACCCGGCTGGTGCTGATCCTGGCCATCGCGCTGAGCAGCCTGCTGGTCGGGGTCGGCGGCTCACGCCAGCTGACCATCGCCGACCTCGGCATCTCGGTCTCGTCCACCCGACTGCTGCTGCTCGCCGCCGGCCTGGCCGGCATCTTCGCCGGGATCAGCGCGTTCGGCCAGATGGACGACAAGAAGGGCGTGCCGGTCCTGGCCGACCTGTGGGGTTCGATGCGCGGCCGGCCACTGATGCCGGCCGAGCCGTTCGTCTCCAACGGGCTCTTCGTGGTCTTCGAGGGCGGCGAGGGGGCCGGTAAGTCCACCCAGCTGGAAACGCTCGCCACCCGCCTGCGTGAGCAGGGCCGCGACGTGGTGGTGACCCGCGAGCCGGGTGCCACGGCCGTGGGTGAGCGGATCCGGGCCCTGGTGCTGGAGGACTCCGGCGCGGACGCGCCGTCCCCGCGCGCCGAGGCGCTGCTGTACGCCGCCGACCGGGCCCACCACGTCGCCACCGTGGTCCGGCCCGCCCTGATCCGGGGTGCGGTGGTGATCAGCGACCGGTACGTCGACTCGTCCCTGGCCTACCAGGGCGCCGGTCGTACGCTGCCGGTCGACGAGGTCTCCTGGCTCTCCTCGTGGGCCACCGGCGGGCTCAAGCCCGACCTGGTGGTGCTGCTCGACGTCGACCCGCGCACCGGCCTGTCCCGGGCGGCGGCCCGCAACCGGGGGACCGACCGGCTGGAGGCGGAGTCGGTCGCCTTCCACGAGCGGGTCCGGTACGCCTTCCTCGACCTCGCGGCCAACGACCCGAAGCGTTACCTGGTGCTCGACGCGGCCCGCCCGGTCGACGAGATCGCCCGCCTGGTCGCCCGCCGGGTGCAGGAGCTGCTGGTGGACCCGGCCGGCATCGTGCACCCCCGCCCGGCGCACGGGCCGGACACCTCGGTGCAGCCCGAGTTATCCGACTCTGAGCTGGTGGGGATGGAGCACCGCACCTGATGTCGGACGTCTTCGCCGACCTGGTCGGTCAGGCCGACGCGGTCGACACCCTGCGCCGGGCCGCCGCGTCGGCCGCCGCCGTGCTGCGCACCGCCCACCTGCCCACCCCCACCGGTGACCCGGACGACGACCTGGCCGCCCTGGCCGAGGCCGACGAGGGGGCCACCGCCGGGGGGACCCCCCCGCCCGTCGATCCGGCGGCCGGGATGACCCACGCCTGGATCTTCACCGGCCCGCCCGGCTCGGGTCGCTCGGTGGCCGCCCGCGCCTTCGCCGCCGCCCTCCAGTGCGTGCACGGCACCGGCTGCGGCAGCTGCCCCGGCTGCCACACCACGCTCACCGGCACCCACGCCGACGTCCGGCTGGTGGCCCCCGAAGGGCTCTCCATCGGCGTCGGCGAGATGCGCGCCCTGGTGCTGCGGGCGGCGAGCACCCCGTCCGGCGGACGCTGGCAGGTGGTGATCATCGAGGACGCCGACCGGCTCACCGAGGCGGCCGGCAACGCGTTGCTCAAGGCGGTCGAGGAGCCACCGCCCCGCACGGTCTTCCTGCTCTGCGCCCCGTCCACCCACCCGGAGGACGTCTCGGTGACGATCCGGTCGCGCTGTCGGGTCGTACCGCTGCGGCAGCCCTCGGCGGCGGCGGTCGCCGAGGTGCTGGTCCGGCGGGACGGCGTCACGCCCGACGTGGCGCAGTGGGCCGCCGCCGCCGCGCAGGGGCACGTGGGGCGGGCCCGACGGTTGGCCCGCGATCCCGAGGCACGCCAGCGCCGGGACGCGGTGCTGGCGGTGCCGCGCCGGCTGACCGGGGTGGGCACCGCGCTCGACGCGGCGTCGGCGCTGATCGAGGCGGCCGAGGCGGAGGCGGCGGCTTCGGTGGCGGAATCCGATGCGGCCGAGCGGGCCGCGTTGCAGACCGCGCTGGGCGCGGGCGGCACCGGCCGGGGCGCGGCGGGCGCGACCCGTGGCTCCGCCGGCCAGCTCAAGGACCTGGAGAAGCGGCAGAAGTCCCGGGCCACCCGGGCCCAGCGGGACGCCCTGGACCGGGCCCTGGTGGACCTGGCCGGTTTCTACCGGGACGCGCTCACCTCGGCGTTGCGCGCGCCGGTCGCCCCGGTGCACACCGACACCGCGACGTTGGCCGAGGCGGGTGGGCAGAAATGGGCCCCCGAGGGCTCGCTGCGCCGGTTGGAGGCGGTGCTGGAGTGCCGGGCGGCGATCGAGGCGAACGTGAAACCCCGCATCGCCGTGGAGGCGATGATGCTCTCCCTCTGGCGCGGCTGACCCCCGTTTCCGCCCATCGACACGTGTTGACGGGGTGCGGTACGGTCCCGGTGGGCCGCAGTGATCGTGGTGGCACGCAGGGTGAGGTCTACCTGGGGGGAGATCGGATGCCGCGCGGCGAGATCGACGAGGCGTGGATCGAGGAGGCGGTGCGGCGGTACCGCCGGATCGAGTCCCTCCAGGCCGAGTTCGACCGGGCGGTCGACACCGTCGAGGTGACCGTCCGCTCGCCCGACGGGCTGGTCGAGGTGGTGGTGACCGCCGGGGGCCGGATCACCGACGTGCGTTTCCTCGGGCCGCTGCACAACCGCCACCCCCGGGACGTGGCCGGTTCGGTGCAGGCCGTCGTCACGGCCGCCGCCGACGCCGCCCAGTGGGCCCGGGAGAAGCTGCACAACGAGACCTTCACCGCCTACCGCCCGCTCGCGGGGGCCTGAGGTGGACGCCCTGCGCGCCCTCGCTGCCCGCCTCGACGAGGCCAGCGCCACCCTCGCCGCGCTCTCCCGCACGGTCACGGTGAGTGACCCGCCGCATCCGGCGTTCGGTGCGCACGCCGCCGGTCGTCCCGGTGAGGTCGGACGGGCCCTGCACCGGCAGTGGACCGCCGCCACCGACTGCCGGGCCCGCGAGGCGGGTGCCGCCGCCGCCCGGTTGGCCGCCGCCGCGTCGGCCGTCCGCAGCGCCGCCGACCGCTACGCCACCGCCGACGACGCCGCCCGCCGCCGGCTGGGCGGGGAGGCGTGATGGACCCGCTGGACCGCCTCGCCGAGCCGGGTCTCGACCTGCTCGCCCGGGTCGACACGCTGCTCGCCGCCGGGGCCCCCGAGGGGCACCCCGTCTGGCCGTTGCTGCGCCGGATGCAGCTGCTGCCGGGGGAGGCCCTGCGCGCCTTCCTCGACCTGCACCCCGCGCCACTGGCGACCGCCGGCCACGCCGTGCGCCGGCTCATCCGGGGGTACGACGACGCGTGCGCCGCCCTCACCGACCCGGGGATCTGGTCCGGCCCGGCCGGGTCGTCCTACGACGAGGCCCGTACCGCCCTGCTGCGCCATCTGGACGAGGGGCCGGAGAGCCTGGTGGGCCGCTTGGAGTCCACCGCCGGTTACGCCGACGCGTTGGCCGACTGGGTGGAGGGCAGCCGGTTGGCGGTGGCCCGGGTGCTGGCCGAGGTGCTCGGCTCCACCGAGGCGGTCCGGGTCCGGGCGGCGACCGCCTCCGGTGCCGGGCCCGCCGTCGGGTCCGGGGCGGCGGCCGAGATCGCCACCCGGGTGCTCGCGGTGCTCGGGGTGGCCTACGACGGGGCGGAGACGCTACTGCGCCAGTGGTCACCCAGCCTGGCCGAGTCGACCTGGCGGTCGGCCGGCGGTCCGTCGTACCACGGCGGCCCGCTGCGGATCGGCTGACCGTGACCGGGTCGACTCCCCGGCGGGATGCCCGCCCGCCGCACCCGACCGGGTCCCGCCGATCCGTCGTAGGCTGATGTCATGGGCATGCTCTGCGCGGTCAGCTTCAACCGGTACGGGCGGCTCTACTACCTCGACCCGGGGGAGTTCCGTCCGCAGGTCGGTGACCGGGTGCTCGTCCCCACCGACGACGGCCCCGAGGTGGCGGAGTGCGTCTGGGCGGCGCAGTGGGTCACCGAGGAGACCGACGGTTTCCCGAAGCTGGTCGGGCTGGCCGGCGACGACGACCTGCGCCGCGACGAGTTGCTGCGGCGGCGTAAGGCGGAGGCGAAGGTGGCGGCGAAGCGGCTGATCCGGGAGCACGGCCTGCCGATGAAGGTGGTCGCGGTGGACCACGTCCTCGCCGCCACCGAGGGCACCGGGGACCGGACGACGGTCTACTTCACCGCCCCGCACCGGGTGGACTTCCGCTCCCTGGTCCGGGACCTGGGTGCGACCCTGCACTGCCGGGTGGAGCTGCGGCAGCTCTCCGCCCGTGACTCCGCCCGGGTGCAGGGTGGCATCGGCTCCTGCGGCCGGGACCTGTGCTGCGCCACCTTCCTCAACGACTTCGAGCCGGTGACCATCCGGATGGCCAAGGACCAGGACCTCCCGTTGAACCCGCTGCGGATCTCCGGGGCCTGTGGCCGGCTGATGTGCTGCCTCAAGTACGAGCACCCGCTCTATGCCAGGTTCACCGAGTCCGCCCCGGCGGTCGGCAGCCGGGTCACCACACCCGAGGGGGAGGGCCGGGTGGTCGGCCACAGCGTCCCCCGGGACGCGGTGACCGTCCGGTTGGACGCCGACGGCTCGCGCTCCATGTGTTCCCGTGCCGACGTCTGCGGGTCCCGCAGCGCCTACGAGAGCCGTGACCTGTCCGGCCCGGAGGCGGCGACGCGCTGATCGACGTGCCCCGCGCCCCGTGCGTGTGCCCGGGCCGCTTACCGCCAGGGCCGGCACCTCAGGCGCGGTCGTGCAGGGTGACCTGGTAGCCGTCGGGGTCGGCGAAGGTGAACGTCCGGCCGAAGGGGCCGTCGACAGGTGCGGAGACGATGGTGTGCCCGTCGGTGACGAGCGCGTCGTGGATGGCCTGCACGTCCGTGGCGTGTAGCCAGATCGCGGCACCGATGCCGGGCTGGGCGACGGAGTCGAGATCGGTGCCGGTGACGACGTCGCGCAGGGCGAACGCGATCGGCTTGGTCGCGAAGACGACGGCGTGCGGGGGCCCGGCCGGCGAGCGGATGAGGCCGAGATAGTGCTCGTAGAACGCCTGTGAGGCGGCGAGGTCGCGTGCCTGGAGCGAGATGAAGTCGGGGCCGGTGACGGGCATGGTGGTACTCCTTCTTTCATGTCAGGTTCCTGACACGGCTCAACCTATGTCAGAATCCTGACATGAGTCAAGGTGATGCCGGCATCGACCTGAACACGTCCCTGGGCTACCTGCTGAAAGAGGCGTCGAGCGCCCTGCGGGCGGCGATGGAGGAGGTGCTCCGCCCGCTCGGGATGGGTGTGACGCACTACGCCTGCCTCGAACTGCTGGCGCAGCGACCGGGCCTGTCGAACTCCGAGCTCGCGCGGGGGGCGTTCGTGACCCGGCAGACGATGAACGTCCTGCTCCAGAACCTGGAACGGGAGGGCTACGTGACCAGGCCCGCCGAGGCTCCCGTGGGCAAGGCGCTGCCCGCGCGGCTTACGCCGAGCGGTCGACGCAGCCTGGACCAGGCGACCGCCGCCGTCCGCTCGGTCGAGGTCAGAATGCTCTCCGGCATGACCGGGGCCGAACGCTCAACCGCCTTCCACGCCCTCAAATCCATGATCCACTCCCTGACCTCCCCGCCCGCTCCGCCTCCACCCCCCTCTGATCGGGGTTGATCAAGAGGTTTACGTCAGTTTGATCGCGCCTGGTGACGCAAACCTCTTGATCAACATCGGCGGGCGGGCGGGGGGAGGGCGGCGGGCCGGCGGGTGGCGCGTGGTGGGTGGGGAGTCAGGTGAGGGTGATCGGGGGTTCGGCCAGGTGGGGGGTCAGCGGAGTGCGGGGGGTCAGCCAGGAGGCGGTGGGGGACTGGTCGGGGTTGAGCTGCCAGTCGTGGCAGACCCGGTCGACGGCGATCGGATAGACGGTCAGCGTGCCGTCCGGGTCGATGCGCATCCGCAGGAACGACTTCGAGTCCTCGATGCCCTGCCCGGCGAAGAGTTCGTTGACGTTGACCCCGAAGGTGCCCGCCACCAGCAGGTATGCGGCCACCACCTGGGTGGCGACCAGCCCGATCACCGGGCCGTAGACCACGGCGGCGGCGACTGCCGGCAGCGGCCACGGCCAGTGGTAGAACGGCAGGTGCAGCCAGACCCAGGTGCCGGCGACCGCGAGCGCCACGTGCGCCAGCCCGTGACCGATGCCGAGCAGCCAGTGCCGGACGTGCCGTTTCCCGCTGGCGCTGGGCGGCTGGGCGAAGAACGCCGCGCTGAGCAGCGTCACCGCCAACATGATCACCAGCGGGACGCTGAGCAGCCGCTGCTCGGTGCCGGTCCGGTTGGCCGCGACCCCGGCCATGGCGAGCATCAGCAGCGTGTGCAGGGTGCCGAGCAGGGTCCCGAAACCCGGGTTGCGCCGGGGCAGCCGGTGGAAGATCCCCCAGCCGTAGCGGCGGGAGCGGGCCGCGTCGGGGAACCGGGCCACCAGGTCGTACGCCCGGGTGCGGCTGGCCCGGCGGGACAGGGTGTCCTTCGGGGGCACCTCGATCCGCTCGGGCAGGGTGTGCGTCGGGTACAGGTACGCGCCGCCCCCGCCGCAGGTGATCAACTGTCGTTCCGGGCCGGCGTACCGGGCGTAGTGGTGCAGGTCGCCGGAGACCAGCAGCCGCACGTGCGCGCCGGTGGGCGCGATGATCGTCCGGACGAAGTAGTCGATCGAGTCGTACGCGGTGGGATGGTCGACGGACTTCACCCAGGTCGGTGCCGGCACCGCCAGGATCACCCGGGAGTCGGGGCCGAGCCGGCGGGCCACCTCGTCGAAGTACGACAGCTGCGGGTCGTCCAGGTAGGACCCCGACTGGTCGTCGAGGCCGAGCAGCCACCACCCGGCCGGCAGTTCCACCGCGAAGTACGACCGGGACTGGCCGGTGCCCCAGCCGCCGAAGTTGCGGTCCCGGGAGCGGACGAACAGCCGCAGGAACGCGGTCAGCCCGTCGTACCAGTCATGATTGCCGGGCACGGCGAACAGCGTCGGCCGCTGCGGCGGGGCCACCGGCAGCGCCGCCTGGTACGGCCCCTTGCACCGGTCCTCGTACGCCTCGTAGGCCGCCGACGGGTAGACCTGGTCGCCCCCCATCACCAGGGTCTGCGCCCGGGGCAGCCGGTGCCCGTCGACCGTCAGCTCCGGCTGGGCCAGCAGGTACGCCACCGAGTAGGTGGCGTCGAAGCCGTCGCCCAGGTCGGCCACGTAGTCCAGCCACAGCCCACCGTCCGGGCCGACCTGCGCGCCGATCCGCGCGTCGAGCGCGTTCTGCAACTCCCGTTTGTCGAGGTACGCCCCGAAGAGCATCGCCAGCAGGGTACGGATGCCGGTGCTGATCAACAGGAACGGCGCGAGCCAGGGGACCGGCTTACGGGGAGTGAAACCCAGCTCCACCGGATCGGTGCCCCGTGGCCTGCGGACGGCCCGCTCACCGGGAGCGTGCTCGGCGTCCGGATCGACGGTCGGGTGCGGTGCGGCGCGGTCCGCCGGGGCGTCGACGGGGGCGGGACCGGCCGAAGCACGGTCGTCGACGCTCTGTCCACCGCCGTCGGGGGTGGTGGGGCCGTCGGGAGTGGCGTGGCCGTCGGGGGTGACGTGGTCGTCGCTCACCGGAGCAGCCTAGTCGTCCCGCACGACACCGATGTCCCATGATGTCCGGGTCACCCGACGCCGGAACCCTCTCGGTTCCGTCGGGGACCGTACCGTATACTCGATGATCGTTGCCGCCTTAGCTCAGTCGGCTAGAGCGACGCACTCGTAATGCGTAGGTCGACGGTTCGATTCCGTCAGGCGGCTCAGAGAGCGGCCCTGATCGGCGAGTTCGCTGGTCAGGGCCGCATTATCATCGATGTAGTGTCGAACCGCCCCCGAAACCCCGCCGGCGAGGCGGCTGGATGCCGGTGCGGGCTCGTGCCGGAGCACCAGGTCGAGAAGGTCTTCTTCCCCACCGGGCAACCCGCAGACTGCAGTGGCCCCGGTCGGTATCAGCGCTGGCCAGGGCCGCATCTTCGTCGATACGGTTGTGAATCGCCCCTGAATCCCCCGCAAACGCCTACCGGTGATCGTCAGATCCCTGTATCTTCCGGTCCGTTTCGCCTCCCCCGGAAACCAGCCACCCATCGATTCGCTGCTGCGGCTTCACGCCGGTCCCCCCCCGCAGCCCGGGGCGCATGGTCGCCGGTCTCTGCCTGTTCTCGAAGCCATTCCCGGTGAAGGTGTGGGGCCGCTCCGGGTCGCGGTCCAGCCGGCCGGTGCCCCGGCACTGTAGTCAGCGCCTCGCGGGCAGCCGCATCTCGGGCTGCTGATTGCGCCGGACGAGGGAGCGAGCCGTCGACCAGGTGCTGCTCGCCGCGTTGGCCATCACCGTTCGCTGCGCCGAGCGCCAACAGCACCGCCAGCAGCGCCGTGACCACGGTCGCGAGCTGACGCCTGTCTATGCGCCTCATCCCCCCGCCTGGCAGCCGGAACTGTGCCTGCTGCTATGGCCGACGATATGGTGAAAACCGAGGGCATCGCTTCCGGTCGACATTCGGTCGAACGGTAACCGTCAGTCGAACTCGCCGCGCTCCTGGGCGCTGCGGATCCGCCGACGACACGTGCGGCAAAGCCGGTGCCCCTTTTCAATTCGTTTGGTCCTTGATTGACTTCTCCACCAGTCAGCATCCTCCCTCGGAAAGCAGCAGCCGCAGCGATGGCCGAAATTGTTTCGTATTCTGATCCGTTGCCGCAGCTCGCTACCCCTGGCGAACGCCTGGGATGGATCTTCAACGATCGGAACCTCTACCTGCGCCGCTATCCCGAACCGCCGCCACCACCCCGTCGGGTACCGGCTCACCTGTACGAGCGACTGATGCGGGCCGAACGGTGGGCCACGAAGGGGATCCTGATCTCGATCTGCGTGGGCTTCGGCCTGGCCGGCCTGCTGGTGTGCTGCGGCGGTGTCGTGTCCATGGGCAGCGCCGGCAGCGACGACGACGGCGGCGGTTGGGTGTACAGCTTCCTGGCCACCCTCGTGAGCATCGGCGGCATCGGCGGGGCGGTGATCGCCGGAATGGCGCCCTTGATCGCGCGCAGTTCGATCGAGACCGCCCGGCAGCAGGCCCAGCACGAGTACCACCAGGCGTACGCCGCGTGGGACGGGCGACGCCGGAGGCACGACATGCAGCAACGGCGGAAGGTCGACGCCATGTGCGAGTGGTCGGCCGTCACTCCGGCAGCGAGTACCCGACGGGTCGACATCATCGGGGGCACGATGTATGGCTGGGAAGCGGTGTTGACCGTGTTCGGTGGATCGTTGCTCGCCACCCGTGGCGGCATGACCCTGGTCGACTTCACCGGTGAGGCGCTCTGCGGCGAACTCATGCAGCTCGGCGTCACGACCGACCGCACCGTGCAGGAGTACCGGCTGCCGTCCCAGCTCGCCCAACTCGATCTGGTCGGTGGGCTGAAACCGGACGAGCTGGTCGATTGCCTGGTAGAGGCGATGTACGGCGATGCGCAGGGGCCCAGCCGGGCCGACCGGTCGCAGGACTCGATGCTGCTGCGCGAGCTGTGCGGTGTGCTGGCACCGAATCTCGGCATGGCTCGGCTGCTGGCCGCGCTGCGGGTGCTTACCGATCGGCCGGTGCAGGACGCGCTCACTCCGCAGGAGACCGCCCGACTGCTCGACCTCCGGTCGGGCGGCAGCCGTCGGCAGATGTACCAGCAGCTGCGCCGCATCGAGGCATTGCTGCATCCGTTGGAGGTGATGGGTGCCGAGCCGGGCGACGCCGGGAACGCCGATCTGACCTGTCTGATCGCCGACAGCGGCGGTCGTAACGCCCAGAACGAGTTGCTCAAGGACCTGCTGGTGCAGTGGTTGGCACGACGGGTGCTGCGCGAGTCCGCTCCGACGGGTTCCTTGGTGATCATCGGTGCGGACGAGGTGCATCACCGTTCGATCGAGATGCTCAGCACTCTCTGTGAGCGCCGGGGCATCCGGCTCGTGCTGTTCTTCGGCCATCTGCGGGAGGAGTCGCTGCGCACCATCGGCGGCGGCGAGGTCGCGCTGATGCGGCTCGACAATCACCAGGAGGCGACCCAGGCCGCGGACTTCATTGGCAAGGGACACCGGTTCGTGCTCAGCCAGCTCACTCGTACTCTGGGCGGCAACGACACACACACGCTCGCCGATACGTACTCCGAGTCGGAGACCGAGGGCGGCTCCTCCGCCACCAGCCGCAGCGCACTGACGTTCAGTAGTCAGCGCGGTGCCAACTGGAGCAAGACCCGGAATTGGAGCCAGACCGAATCACTCGCAAAGGGCACCAATTGGAGCGACGCCCGATCGGTTCAGCGGGTGTATGAGTACACCGTTGAGCCGCAGGTGCTCCAGGACCTGCCCGAATACGCGATGATCCTGGTCAAGGCCGAGGGCCGGTGCTCGGTCGTGCAGGCGGTCGAGGTCGATCCGGCGATCATCACGCTTCCCCGGGTGTCGATGACACCGGTCGAACTGGAACCCTTGCCCGATGCCGTCGAGGCGGTCATCCCGGCCAGTCGGCAGCCCAGCCAGGTGACCGTGTCGTGGCCACAGCCGCTGGCGGCCCGGAGGACCAGCCCGCACCAGATCGCCGGGCAGGTCCTACCGGGCTGGGGAGCGGCACCCGCCAACCAGCCCCAGCAGGTGTACGGGCCGCAGCTGCGCCGGGGACCGTGGGGTGAGCCACGGTGACCGGCGTCGTCGGCCTACCACGCCGGCACGCCGCTGCTGCTCGGCTGGCACCGGGCAGCCGCCGCCCGGCCGGTCGAGGTGCTCGCGGCCGGCGGGCTCAGCGGTGAGCCGGACTCGCGCGGGTGGACCCCGCTGTCTTTGCCTCCGGGCGCGCTCGGGCCCCCGTATGCCGGCCCGGATCTGCTCGGGAAGCTGCGCTCGCTGCGGTTCTGGGCCCGGATGGCCGGGCTGGGCGACGGGCTCCTGGTTGACGATCGGACGCTGCGCGAGCGGGGGTAGGCCACGGTTCCGGCCCGGGGCGTACGGGTCGCCGGGAAAATTCTGAGAAAGAGTTCTGGGGGCGGCAACCTGCGGGCGGTGGATCGCATGTACCCGGATGTAAGCAACGATCGCCACGATCCATAGGGGTCCGAATATGCCCGCACGTCGTCTTCTGCTGCTGCCCGCTGTCACCGTTCTGTTCGCCCTGACCGCCTGCGGCGCCACCGAGGAATCAGGTCCCGGTTCGACGGCGTCCGCTCCGGCGAGTGGCACCCCGAGCCCGACGTCCACGGTGAACATCACGACGGCCGGGGATGTCAAGAGTGCCGACTGTCCCTCCGCGAGCACCTTGCAGAAGTTGGTCGAGCTGCCGGCGGGGATGACCTTCGGCAAGGTCGAGTGTGTGAAGGACTGGGCGGGGGCCGCGCCGCAGGGTCCGAAGGCCGGTGACGGCGTCTACCTGTTCCACTACACCGCTGGTACGGGCTGGAAGTACTACGGCGAGGGCAGCGGTTACGACTGCAAGGACCTGGGCCTGACCGTGCCGGCCCCGTTCTGCATCTCGGATTCGGTGCCCGCGACGAAGAAGCCGACGACGAAGCCGGCAACGACGAAGCCGGCGACCACGAGTCCCTCGTGTCCTTCGGTGAATATGCTGGAATCCCTGGTCGAGCTGCCGAAGGGGATGACCTTCGGCAAGGTCGAGTGTGTGAAGGACTGGGCGGGGGCCGCGCCGCAGGGTCCGAAGGCCGGTGACGGCGTCTACCTGTTCCACCACACGGCTGGTACGGGCTGGAAGTACTACGGCGAGGGCAGCGGTTACGACTGCAAGGACCTGGGTCTGACCGTGCCGGCCCCGTTCTGCATCTCCGACTGACCAGAGTGGTCGCGGTTGCGCGCTGTGGCGCACACTGGCTACGGTGTGCGCCACAGTCAGCCGGCAGCACCGCCGCCGCGCCCTGACAACCTGTGCGGCACCAGGGGGCACGAGCGGGGCATGGCGGAGTCGATCGACGACCAGTTCCGGGAGTTCGTGCAGACCCGCTCGCCGGCGTTGCTCCGGACGGCGTTCCTGCTGACCGGTGACCGTCACCTCGCCGAGGATCTGGTGCAGGACGCCCTGGCCCGTACGCATCGGGGCCGGCGGCGGCTGGGCGATCCGGGGCACTTCGAGGCGTACACCCGCACTGCGATGTACCACCAGCAGGTGAGCTGGTGGCGGCGACGCAGGGTGGCCGAGTCCCTGCCCGGGGAACTGGCCGACGTGGCGCAGCCCGGCAGCGACCACACCCACCGGACCGATCTCAAGCTGGCCCTGCACCAGGCTCTCGCCCAGCTCACCCAGCGGCAGCGCGCGGTGCTGGTGATCCGGTTCTTCGAGGACCGCAGCGAGGCCGAGGCCGCGCATCTGTTGCAGTGCTCGGTCGGCACGATCAAGAGTCAGACCAGTAAGGCACTGGCCCGGATGCGGCAGATCGCGCCCGAACTGCTCTCGGCCGTGTTGGAGGAGGCCTGATGACCGACAACCTCGGGCCGCTGCGTCAGGCCATGTCTGATCTGAGCGAGCACGGCGGCAGCGCCGACCTGTACGAGCGGACCCTGCGCCGGTCGCGGCAGACGCAGCGGCGGGCGACCATCGCCACCGGCGTCGCCGCCGCAACGGTGGTGTTCGCCATCGGCGGTACGGTCGCCTTCGTCGCCGGTCACCGGCCCGACGCGTCGACACCCGCAGCCGCCCCCAGTGGTGCCGGACCCGGTCAACCCGACTGTCCGTCGGTCGAAACCCTCGGCAGCCTGGTCGAACTGCCACCGGACTGGTCCTTCGCGTCCCCGCAGGTGCAGTGCGTGCAGACCTGGGCGACGGCCGACGTGAAGCGCCCGTCCGGCGGCGACATCCGCTACCTGTTCCACTACACGGCCGAGGTGGGCTGGCGGTACCAGGACCAGGGTGCCGGGTGGGACTGCAAGAAACTCGGCCTCACCCAGCCGGCGCCGTTCTGCACCTCCTGACCGCAGACCCCCGGGGAACGCCCGGCCGGACCAGCGCGGGCGAACGGCTGCCCGGTCAGCGGGCACCGTGGCGTCTGCGCAGGGCGTGGTAGGCGACCGCGAGGGCGGTGCCGAGGACGACGATGACGACCTCGTGCCCGGGGTGGAGGTTCTTCGACAGGCTGGGGGCGCGGTCCGGGCCGATCGCCCAGAGCGCCAGACCCGCGCCGTAGGCCGCGCCGAGTGCGACGGCCCACCACCGTAGCGGGCGGAGGGCGTCGCGGCGCAGCACGGTGACCAGCGCGATCGCCACCGGGACGACGGCCACCATGGCGAACTGGACGGCGACGAGGACGGCGACCGCCCAGGCGCTGATGACGAGGGGTCGTGAGCGGGGCAGGGCACCCGGGTTCGCGAGCGCAGGCGGGGCATGGGACATGGTGGTTCCTTCCGGTGCGAGGGGTCGGGTGACGGGACGGCGTCCGGTGGGCGGGCTCAGGGGCGGGTCCGCCCGGCTTCCGCCTTCTCGGCGGCGGTCCTGAGGTCGGCCAGCCACGCCTGCAGCCCGTACCCGAGGTAGGTGGTGGAGGTTGCCACGTCGGCCTCGACCTGGGCGCCGGTCCAGGTCTCCTCGGTGCGGACCAGTACGCCGCCGGGGACCTCGGTGAAGGTCCAGACGTGGACGCCGTTGTCGATGTGGAGTCCGTCGCCGGTCCCCGGGCCGGCCCAGCGAATGCACCGGTAGGGCGTCAGCTGCGTGACGGTCGAGGTGATGGTCAGCGTCGTCGCCGGGGTCATCGGGGTTTCCGGGACCGGCGTGGTCCAGCGGAACGCCGACCCCGCGCGCAGGTCGCCGTCGTCGAGGCGGGCGACGGTGGTGACCGGGGCCTGCCAGGAGGGCCAGTTCTCGACGTCGGTCTGGAGGTGCCAGACGGTGTGCAGCGACGCGTCGATCAGCATCTCGGCGCGGTACCGGATGCGGGCCGTCGGGTCGACGCCCTGCCCGTCGCAGGCGATCACCGGCTGGTTCGTGGTCGATGCCATCTGACTCCACCTCTCTCACTTTGCGACGCCATGTCGCTTGAGTTAGACCGTATAACTTCAGGGAACTTCGGTCAATAGCGGAAGTGATAGCCTGTAACTGTCGTGATGGTAGGTGTGCGAACGGGGGGTCCATGGGTGCCGACGTGACCGGTCCGCGCGAGCGGTACCGCGCCCAGGTGCGGGCGGAGATCAAACAACGGGCCTGGGAGCAGCTCGCCACGACCGGGGTGTCGGCGCTGTCCCTCAAGGCGATCGCCGAGCAACTGGGGATGAGTGGCCCGGCCCTCTACCGGTACTTCGCCAGTCGGGACGAGCTGATCACCGCCCTGATCCGCGACGCGTACCGCAGCCTCGCCGACGCGCTCCGTACCGCCGCCGACGCCGGTGCCGACGTCGCCGGACTGGCGAACACCGTGCGGGCCTGGGCTCTGGACGATCCGCAGCGCTACCTGCTGATCTGGGGTACGCCCGTGCCCGGCTACCACGCCCCCGACGACACCACCGCCATCTCGGCCGAGATCATGGCGACGGTCGTCGACGCCTACCGCAGACGCGACGTCCAGCCCTCCGGACGGCGGATCGAGGCCCATCTCGACGACCATCGCGGCTGGGCCGGGGACCCGACCGTGCCGGCTGCCGCGTTGCGGCAGGCGCTGGCCTTCTGGACCCGGGTGCACGGCGTCCTGTCCCTCGAACTCGCCGGCCACTTCGCCGACATGGGATTCGACCCCGCGCTGCTGTTCGACGACGAGATCGACGACCTCCTCGGCCGCTGACCGCCGCCTCGACCGCCGACGCCGCCCGCCTGCCCGACCGCCGAGCCGGCGGCCTGCCCCGACCGCCGACGCCGACCGCCCCTGCCGGCAGCCGACGCCCGCCGGCTGACCGTCCGCACCCGCCGCCGCCCGCCCCTGCCGGCCGCCGACGCCCCCGGGGGCGTCCGCGTCGGTGCAGGGCTGCGCTCCGGCCACCCGCGTCGGCACGGGTCGGTGCCCGTGGCTCGGCACGACTAATGTGAGCAGTCGGCCACCGTACGCTTGCGAGGATGGGACCCCTCGATGAGATGTGCCTTCTGTGGCCGGTGGTGGCCGCTGCCCTGGGCGTGCGGCCGGTGCCGGCGTGACCGTCGCCGGATGCGCCGCGACTACCTGCGCCGCGCCGCCCCGCAGGACGCGCTGCGCGACCTGACCCGCACCGACCCGGACCACTGACCGGACCGCAGCCCGACCCACCACGCAGCCCGGTCGTCGCGTGTCGGCGGGAGACGGCCGGTGGGAGAGGGGCAGGTCCCGGCGTGGCTATCCTGGGCCCGTGCTGCCCCTGCCGCCCGGCGACTTCCGGGCCTACCTGTTCGACTGCGACGGCACCATCGTCGACTCCATGCCGGTGCACCACCTGGCCTGGCGGGCCGCGCTCGACGAGTGGGGCTGCGACCTGCCCGAGGACCTCTTCTACGCCTGGGGCGGCCGGCCGGTGGCCGACATCGTCGTCGACCTCAACGCGCGGCACGGGCTGGCCATGCCGGTCGACGTGGTGGCGCGTCGCCGGGAGGACGCCTATCAGACCTTCCTGCCGCAGCTCACCGCCGTGCCCGGGGTGCTGGCGCACATCGAGCGGGCACACCGGCGGGTGCCGTTCGCGGTGGTCTCCGGCAGCACCCGGGAATCGGTGACCGCCTCGCTGTCCGCGCTCGACCTGCTCGACCGGTTCGACGTGCTGATCTGCGCGGAGGACTACGCGCGGGCCAAGCCGGACCCGGAGTGCTATCTGCTGGCGGCCCGGCTGCTCGACGTACCGCCGGAGCAGTGTCTGGTGTTCGAGGACACCGACCTGGGGGTCGCGGCGGCGACGGCGGCGGGCATGGCCTCGGTCCGCGTCCCGCCGCCCTGGCAACGCTGAACCCGGTCGGGCCGCCGGCCCCGACCACCGCCGGCCCGGGACCCGCCGGTCAACCCCGGTAGAGCTTCTCCGCGTACGCCGGGCCGTAGTAGCGCTCCAGGTCGGCCAGGCTCTCGGCCGGCGTCTCGACCTCCTTGACCAGCCGGGCGCGGGACGGCAACGTGTCCGGCTGCCAGGTCTCCGGCTGCCACAGCTCGGAGCGGAGGAACGCCTTCGCGCAGTGGTAGAAGATCTGCTCGACGGCCACTTCGACGGCGAGCACCGGCCGGTGCCCCTGGACCAGCATGTCGTCGAAGTAGGGCGCGTCGCGCACCAGCTTCGCCCGGCCGTTGATCCGCAGGGTGTCCGTCCGGCCCGGGATCAGGAAGATCAACCCGACGTGCGGGTTGTCGAGGATGTTGCGGTAGCCGTCGGCCCGCCGGTTGCCCGGCCGCTCCGGGACGGCGATCGTCCGGTCGTCGAGCACCAGCGCGAAGCCGGGCGGGTCGCCCTTGGGGGAGACGTCGCAGCTGCCGTCCGCGCCGGCCGTGGCGACCAGGCAGAACGGCGAGGCGGCCAACCACTGCCGGTCCCGTTCGTGCAGCACGGTGCGTTCCTTGGCCGCCGCCCGGGGCATCGGTGCCCCCAGTAGCGCGCGTAGCTCCTCGTGTGAGGTGATCTCCACCGTCACGTCCGCCTCCCCCGTCCGTTGATCTCGGTGGCGGGCGGTGGCACACCGGCCGCCGTACGCAGCCTATGCGGGCATGGCGAGCCGGTTTGTCCCCGACCGGCCACCCTGCCCCCGGACGAAGCAGTGGAGGGCCCGCGATGGAGAGCCGACTGAAGGTGCTCGGGCACCCGGTGCATCCGATGCTGGTGATGTTCCCGGTCGCGTTGCTGGTCACCGGCACCCTCTTCGACGTCGTGGACACGGTCGGCGGCCCCGACTTCCTCGCCGAGGTGGCGTACTGGAACATCACCGTCGGCCTGGTCGGTGGTCTGCTGGCCGCGGTGGCCGGCGCGTTCGACCTGCTGGCCATCCCGGCCGGCACCCGGGCGAAGCGGGTGGCGCTCACCCACGCGGCGGCGAACGTCGCGGTGATCCTGCTCTTCGCCGCCGTCTGGGCGGTCCGGTTGAACGCCGGCTCCCGGGCGGCCGGTGGCGCGTTGATCGCCATCGAGGTGGTCGGCCTGGCCATCCTCGGCGTCAGCGCCTGGCTCGGCGGGGAACTGGTCGACCGGTTGGGGGTGGGCGTCGACTCCGACGCCGGCCTGGACGCCCCCAGCTCGCTGCGGCCCGTCCCGGCCAGCCGACCGGTGGGAGAGGTGCGATGACGGAGCAGCCGGGCCGGGGCAGCCGCCAGCAGGGCGGGGAGCAGCCGGGCCGGGGCAGCCGCCAGCAGGGCGGGGACCTGACGGGCGAACTCCAGGCGTTGCGCGCCGAGCTGAGCCGGCTGGCCGGCGGCCGGGGTGTGTCGCCCGACGTCGAGCTGACCGAGGTCGCCGACGGCTGGCAGGTGACCGTGCGGCTGCCCGGGGTGGCCCCGGAGGAGGTCGCCGTCGAGCTGGACGACCGGGAACTCTGCGTCCGGGCCCGGTCGGAGGCCGAGGTCAACGCCGACCAGGGCATCCCCGGTGGGGTCGAGACCCGCAGCTTCGAACACCGGGTGGACCTGCCGTCGCGGGTCGACCCCGACGCCATCGACGCGGTGATGGACCACGGCCTGCTCCGGGTCCACCTGCCCCGGGCGGCGCGGCCCACGCCGCGCACCATCACCGTCGGCCGCGCCGGCTACCCGCCCGGCCCCACCCGCACCGGTACGCCCACCGGCGTGGACCCGGCGGCGGACCGGGAACTGCACCACCCGGACACCGCCGTCGACCCGCCCGACCGGCCGTAGGGGCCCCGGTGGACAGCCCGGCACTGGGTGGCCCGTTGGGCGAGCGGGTGCCCGACGTGGCCCGGATCGCCGTGCTGCGCGCCAACGCGCTCGGCGACCTCATCTTCCTGCTGCCCGCCCTGGAGTCGCTGCGGGCGGCGTACCCGACGGCGGAGATCGTGCTGTTCGGTGCGCCGTGGCACGCGACGCTGTGGCGCGACCGGCCCGGCCCGGTCGACCGGGTGCTGGTCGTCCCACCGGCTCCCGGCATCCGCGAGCCCGGCCCCGACGAGCCGCCCGGGTCGCTCGACGACTTCCTGGCCGACGCGGCCCGGGAGGGCTACGACCTGGCGTTGCAGGTGCACGGTGGCGGAGCCAACTCGAATCCGATCATGAGCCGGTTGGGGGCCCGGGTCACCGCCGGGTTGCGCGCCGAGGACGCCCCACCGCTGGACCGCTGGCTGCGCTACGTCTACTACCAGCCCGAGGTGACCCGCTACCTGGAGGTGGTGGCCCTGGTCGGGGCGGGTGCGGTCACCGTCGTACCGACGCTTTCGGTGACCGACGCGGACCAGGCGCAGGCGCGGGCGGTGCTTGGCGAGCCGGACCGGCCCCGGGTGGCGCTGCACCCCGGGGCGAGCGACACCCGGCGGCGCTGGCCCGCGCGGCGGTTCGCCGAGGTGGCCCGGACCCTGCACGACGACGGGTACGAGGTGCTGGTCACCGGCACCCCCGCCGAGCGGGCGGTGGTGGACGAGGTGGTCGCGGCGGCCGGGGTGCCGGTCCGTCCCCAGGTCGGCACGCTCAGCCTCGGCGGGCTGGCCGCCGCTTACGCGGGCTGCGCGTTGGTGGTCTCCAACGACACCGGCCCGCTGCACCTGGCCGGCGCGGTGGGCACCCCGACGGTGGGTGTCTACTGGGTCGGCAACATGATCAACGGGGCGACCCCGCTGCGCGGCCGGCACCGCCCGATCGCCGCCTGGACGACGCGCTGCCCGGTCTGCGGGGTCGACTGCACCCCGGGCATCTATCCGCACCGGCCCGGCGACGGCAACTGCCCGCACCGGGACTCGTTCGTCGCCGACGTGCCGGTGGTCGAGGTGCTCGAAGCCGCCGCCGACCTGCTCCACCCCGAACCGGGCGCGGTGACCGCCCCCTGACCGCCACGCCCCTGACCGCCCACGCCCCAGACCGCCACGCCCCAGACCGCCCTCACCGCGACCGGCGGCCGGGGTCGAGTTGGCCGGTGCGACCCGGGCTGGTTGTGCGGTGTGGGGCCGGATCAGGCCGGTTGGGTGGTGTCGGCGCGGGCCGGACGCGTGGTGGTCTGCCGTGTGGTGTCGGCGGCGACCACCTCCCACGCCTCGACGGCACGTTCGGTGACCGTGGTCGGTGACTCCAGGTGGTAGGCGCCGCTGGGCAGCACACCCGCGCCGCCGTACCGGGCCAGCACCGCGAGCTGGGCGGCGACGTCCTCGCCCTGGTGGTTCGCCGGAACCCGCCGCCAGAACTCGAAGCCGCCCGAGTCGACAAGCGCCGCCCGGTCGTAGAGCACGCAACCGCCGATCCAGGAGATCTTGTACGCCCGCCACGCCCCCGGCGGCAGGCCCACCTTCTGCTGGACGTGCAGCAGGTTCGCGGCCGGGTGGATGGCGGCCCGCTGCCACTGCGGGGTGTCGGGGCGGACCAGTTCCGGCACCACCGGCCCGTCCCACTCCTCGTAGTGCCCGTGCGTCTCGGGGCGGACGTCGTCGGCGTACGACAGGCCGTGCACCGCGTTGCCGACGAACCCGCAGCCCAGTTTCCCGATCGCGGTGACCAGCCGGCCGAGGGTGCCCGGTTCGAGCCAGACGTCGTCGTCGAGGCAGAGCACGTACCGGGCCACCGACCGGTCCAGCAGGTACGCCCGGTGTTCGGCCAGCCCGCGCCGGGGCAGTCGGCGGGTCAGCAGCACCGGGTGCCCCCGGTGGCGCAACGCCCGGACCATGGTGGCCGCCGCCGGGTGCGCGTACGCCGGGTCGTCGTCGGACTGGTCGCTGACCACCACCCCGAAGTCGGGGATCTCGACCTGGGCGGCCAGCCCGGCCAGGGTGACCGCCAGTTCGGCCGGGCGGTTGCGGGTGGGGATCAGCACGTCGAGCCGACGGGGTCGGCGGAACTCCCCGGGCGTGCCGAGGTCGAGCGGTCGGTTCACGGGGTCCTGCCCAGGCTCTGCGCGGTCGGGGTCGGGGTCGGGTGGGTCGTCGTCGGCTCCGGGCCGGGTGCCGCCGACGGGTCGACGGCGGGTCGTACCGCCCCGGCACGACCGTCGGCGGCGGCCCGGCCGGCGGTGTGGGCGGCCCGGCCGGCGGTGGTCCGGGTGGCCTGGCCGGCGGTGGTCCGGGTGGCCTGGTCGGCGGCGCCCTCGGCGGCCTGGGCGCGGATCCGGTCGATGATCGCCGAGGTGGACCGGTCCGGCACGTAGCCGAGGGTGCGTACCTGACCGCCGAGCCGGCGGACCAGCGACGCCTCCGGGACCATCTCCGGCGGGTAGTCGCCGCCCTTGACGTACACGTCGGGGCGGACCGCCTCGATCAGGCCGACCGGCGAGTCCTCCTCGAAGACCACCACGTGGTCCACGCAGGACAACGCGGCGAGCAGGGTGATCCGGTCCTCGACCGGGTTGACCGGCCGGTCGGCACCCTTGAGCCGGCGGACGCTGGAGTCGGAGTTGACCGCGACCACCAGCAGATCCCCCAGGGCCCGCGCCTGCTCCAGGTAACGCACGTGACCGGGGTGCAGCACGTCGAAGCAGCCGTTGGTGAAGACCACCGACCGGCCGGCCCGCCGGTGGTCGGCGACGATCGCGTCCAGCTCGCCGGTGCCGACCAGCGTCGGGTGGGCGGTGCCGTCGGGTGCGCCACCGAGCGCGTCGAGCAGGTCCTCCCACCGGCACACACAGGTGCCGGTGTCGGAGACGGTGATGGTGGCGGCGAGCTGGGCCAACTGGGCGGCGGTCGGCAGCGACGCCTCGGCGGCCAGCGCGAGGGTCATCGCCGCCAGGTAGGCGTCCCCCGCGCCGACGGCGTGACTGGCCGGGACGGGCGTGCTGTGGCTGCGCCGGTGTGCGCCGTCCGCGCCGCCGACGATGGCGCCCTCGGTGTCCAGGGTCACCGCGACGACGTCCGCGCCGGTGTGCGCGCGCAGCTCGGCCAGCCGCGCCTGCGCCAGTTCGGCCCGGTCGACGCCCTCCCCGACGGTGGCGTTGACGGTCACCCCGGCCCCGGTCACGCTCAACCCGTCGCCGGTCATCGCGACCCGCCCCTCACCGGGGGTCGGTTCGCCGGTCGGGCCGGCGGGTGCCCGGCCGACCCCACCCGGGGCGGTGCCCACGACCAGCTCCGACGGCCCGTCCGTCGGATCGCTCGGCGGGTGGTCCAGGTGCAGGCCGGTGCCGCCGGTACGGGTCGGGGTGGGCGGTGCGCCGAAGCCGGCGGCGGCGCGGGCCAGCAGCCGGGTCGCCTCGGCGAAGCTGGGGGTGACCACCGTCGGGTTCAGCCCCCGCCAGTCGGCCAGGTCGTGGGCGTCCAGGGCGACGGTGGCGTACCGGTGCCGGTGGGCGAACAGCCAGGCGCGCACCGGGGCGGGCAGCGCGCCGAGACCGTAGTCGCAGACCACCAGGGTGGGCGCGGCCCCGCCGGCCACCGCCCGCAGCTCCTCGGTGGCGCAGCTCAGGGCGGTGAGCAGCCGGGCGACACCGTCGTCGTCGAGCGGTTCGTCGGGCTCGCCGGAGTCCTCCCGGAGCAGGATCTGGTTGCCGGCCAGCATCCGGCGTTTCACCGGCGTCGGCCGGTGCGGTTCGCCGACCGTACGGTCCCAGACGCCGGCCCGGTCCAGGCAATCGTGCAGTTCGTCGCCGGCCACGTCCGCCCCGACCGGGGCGACCAGCAGCGCCCTTCCGCCGAGGGTGGCGACGTTGACCGCGGTGTTCGCGGCCCCACCTGCGGCGGTGATCCGTCGACGCAGGGTGAGGATCGGCGCGGGCGCCTCCCGGCACAGCCGCTCCGACTCGGCGAAGCGCCACTCGTCGAGCATGGCGTCGCCGACGACGAGGACGGCCCGGTCCCGCCAGCTCTCCACCACGGTGGCGAGCCGGCGCTGTTCCGCTGCTGCTCCTGCCATGCCCACCGGGGTCCCCCGCGCCGACCAGGCCAAACCCTCCGCCATGCCCGGCGACCAGGGTCACGTTTCGGGCCCTACACCCCGGGAACCGACCAGAGGTATCCGGAGAGGGGAAAACCGACATGGCAGCCACGACATTGCAGGGCAAGCGGATCGCGTTCCTCGCCACCGACGGCGTGGAGGAGGTCGAGTACGTCCAGCCGCGTGAGGCGGTCGAGAAGGCGGGCGCGACCGCCGAGCTGGTATCGCTCAAGCCCGGCACCATCCAGGCCTTCAACCATCTGGACCAGGGCAAGACGTACGACGTGGCGGTGACGGCGGCCGACGCGGACGCCGACGGCTACGACGCGCTGGTGCTGCCCGGCGGGGTGGCCAACCCGGACTTCCTGCGTACGGACCCGGACGCGGTCCGGTTCGTGCAGGCGTTCTTCGCGGCCGGCAAGCCGGTCGGGGTGATCTGCCACGGCCCGTGGACCCTGGTCGAGGCGGGCGTGGTGGCCGGTCGCCGGATCACCAGCTGGCCGAGCCTGCGTACCGACCTGACCAACGCCGGTGCGACCTGGGTGGACGAGCAGGTGGTGACCGACGGCAACCTGGTCAGCAGCCGCAATCCCGACGACCTCCCGGCGTTCTGCGCCGCACTCGTCGACCGGTTCGCCGCCTGAGGCGTACCCCCGAGGGGCAGGTGGGTCCCCGGTGGCCCGCGTGCCCGCCTGAGGCGTACCCCCGACGGGCAGGCGGGTCCCCGGTGGCCCGCGTGCCCGTCGGTGCCGGGCGGGTCCGCGGGCAGGTTTCCTGCGGTGGTAGGCATGTTCGCGGGGGAGCGGGAAAGAAGGCGGGATGACCGCCCAGACCCACGGCAGCCCGGTGCTCCAGGCCCGCCAGCTGCGCATGTTGATGTTCGGCCTGATGACCGGCATGTTGTTGGCCGCGCTGGACCAGACCATCGTCGGTACGGCGTTGCCCACCATCGTCGGCGAGCTGGGCGGGATCGACCACTACTCGTGGGTGGTCACCGCCTACCTGCTCGCCTCGACCGCCTCCACCCCGCTCTACGGCAAGATGGCCGACCTGTACGGCCGCCGACCCGTCTTCCTGTTCTCGATCGGCACGTTCCTGCTCGGCTCGCTGCTGGCCGGCCTGTCGCAGGACATGACCCAGCTGATCGTCACCCGGGGCGTGCAGGGCATCGGCGCGGGTGGCCTGATGACGTTGGCGTTCACCATCATCTCGGACGTGGTGTCGCCCCGGGAACGTGGCCGCTACCAGGGGTTGTTCGGCGCGGTCTTCGGCGTCTCCTCGGTGGCCGGGCCGCTGGTCGGCGGCTACTTCGCGGAGACCAACTGGCGGTGGATCTTCTATCTCAACGTGCCGTTGGCGCTGTTGGCGATCGTGGTCTGCTACCACGTGCTGCGGTTGATCCCGTTCGAGCGGCGGGAGCACACCGTCGACTGGTTGGGCGCGGCGCTGCTGGTCGCCGGGGTGAGCGCGTTGCTGCTGGCGCTGAGCTGGGGCGGCAACTCGTACGCCTGGGGCTCGCCGACGATCATCGGGCTGTTCGTGGCGGGTGCGGTGCTCGGGGTTGCGTTCGTGCTCCAGGAGGCCCGGGTCACCGAACCGATCCTGCCGCTGGGGCTGTTCCGCTCCGCGACGTTCGCGCTGGCCAACTCGGCGGGCTTCGTGCTCGGTCTGGTGATGTTCGGGTCGATCATCTTCATCCCGCTCTACCTGCAGATCGTCAAGGGCGCCTCGCCCACCCGCAGCGGCCTGCTGATGCTGCCGATGATGGCCGGCATCATCGTCACCTCGATCGTCACCGGCCGGGCGATGAGCCGGATCGGCCGGTACAAGTGGTTCCCGGTGGCCGGTTCGGTGGTGCTGGTCGTCGGGATGCTGCTGTTCACCCGGCTCCAGGTGGACAGCTCGCTCTGGGCGGCGTTCGGCTACATGGTGGTGATCGGCGTCGGGCTGGGCCTGTGCATGCAGTCGCTGATCCTCGGCGTACAAAACGCCGTGGACGTGCGGAACCTCGGCGCGGCGACCTCCTCGGCGACGTTCTTCCGGTCGCTGGGCGGTTCGTTCGGGGTGGCCATCCTGGGCGCGGTGCTCTCCACCCGGCTCGCCAGCGGGCTCGCCGACCGGCTGCCCGGCGCGATCGCCCAGCTCCCGGCCGACCAGCAGGCGGCGGTGGCGGCCAGCGGCGGCACCAGCATCTCGATCAACGACCCGGCGACCATCCTGGCCCTGCCCGGCCCGGTCCGGGCGGCCATCCAGGCGTCCTTCGTCGAGTCGCTGCACCTGGTGTTCCTGACCACCGGCCTGATCGCCCTGGTGGCCGTGCTGGTCACCCTGGCCCTGCCCAACGATCAGCTCCGGGGTGCCGGCCCGCAGGGCGCGACCGGCGGCGTCGACCCCCTCGGCGGCAAGGCCCCCGCCCCCGGCGGCAAACCCCTGACCAAGGAGTCCAAGGCGGAAGCCGCCGCCGACCTCAACGCCAAATCCCAAACCATGCTCTAACCCCACCCCACCCCATCCCCGCCCGCCCCCGCCCCCGGCCCCACCCCGCCCCGGTGATCAAGAAGTTTGCGTCAGAAATCGCGCGGAGGTTGACGTAAACCTCTTGATCACCGGGGCGGGAATGGGGGTGAAGTGGGCTAAGCGGGCGCAGGTGGAGAGGCTGCTCGGGGCGGGGGCGGGGAGGGCGAGGGCGGGGGGCTACTTGAGGATGAGGCGGTTGGTTTGGTCGAAGACGGTGAGGTCGGCGAGGGTTTCCGGGACCGAGAGGGAGAGCGGGGCGGGGAACTCGTGCGGGTGCAGGAAGGCGGCGTCGGTGGTCTCGTCGGTGACGCGGGTGAGTTCGCCGTCCCAGTCGTCGACCCGGAACGCGGTGGTGAAGATCTGGTAGGTGTGGCCGTACATGTTGGTGTGGGTGCGGTCGGGGCCGGTGTAGAGGGCGAAGGCGCTGACCCGCAGGGCGCGCAGGCCGGTCTCCTCGCGGACTTCGCGGACCGCGCAGTCGGCGATCGACTCGCCGAGTTCCATCGCGCCCGCCGGCAGCGCCCACTGGCCGTTGTCCGAGCGGCGGATCAGCAGCACCCGGCCGGCGTTGTCGCGTACCACGGCCCGCGCGCCGACGAACATCAGCGTCCGATCGCCGGCCAGGGCGCGTAGCTGTCCCACGTACGAGTCGGCCCAGGAGATACTCACCCGGACAATCTACGCACCATCCGGGGAGGGGTTCGGCGTTCCGGGGGTTCCCAAGGTGTGACCGGCGACACTAGCTTGTCACCCATGCGTAGCACGATGATGGACGCCCCGCTCCAGGTCGCCCGGAT
The DNA here is from genome assembly GCF_040678915.1 of Micromonospora sp. NPDC049257. Classification (NCBI taxonomy): domain Bacteria; kingdom Bacillati; phylum Actinomycetota; class Actinomycetes; order Micromonosporales; family Micromonosporaceae; genus Micromonospora; species Micromonospora sp. NPDC049257. The sequence goes on along the minus strand of NZ_JBFAQU010000008.1, from coordinate 221,674 downwards.
CCTCGAACACGGTGCGACGGTGCACGGCACGGCCGAGGTGGTCACCTGGACGGGTGCCGAGCCGCGCCGGATGTCGTACGCCGAGGTGGGTCGCGCGGCGGCCCGGCTGGCCCACGCGCTGCGCGACGAGTGCGGGGTGACCGGCGACGAACGGGTCGCCACCTTCATGTGGAACAACAACGAGCACCTGGTGGCGTACTTCGCGGTGCCGAGCATGGGTGCGGTGCTGCACACGCTCAACCTGCGGCTCTTTCCCGACCAGGTCGCCTACATCGCCAACCACGCGCAGGACCGGGTGGTGCTCGTCGACTCGACGCTGATCCCGCTGCTGGCCCGGGTGCTCGGCGAGTTGACCACGGTGCGGCACGTGGTGGTGGTCGGCGGGGGCGATCCCGGGCCGTTGCGGGCGGTCGCCGGGGACCAGGTCACCTTCCACCGGTGGGACGACCTGCTGGCCGGCCGGCCCGAGCACTTCGACTGGCCGGAGGTGGACGAGCGGGACGCCGCCGCGCTCTGTTACACCTCCGGCACCACCGGCAATCCCAAGGGGGTCGCCTACTCGCACCGGTCGATCTATCTGCACTCGTTGCAGGTGTGCCTGCCGGAGGGGTTCGGGCTGGGTCCGGGGGACCGGGAGCTGGCCATCGTGCCGATGTTCCACGCGATGTCGTGGGGGTTGCCGTACGCGGCGTTCCTCTCCGGCGCGTCACTGATCATGCCGGACCGGTTCCTCCAGGCCGCGCCGATCGCCGAGATGATCGCCGCCGAGCGGCCCACCCTGGCCGGCGCGGTGCCGACCATCTGGAACGACCTGCTGGCGCACCTGGACGCCCACGACGTGGACACCTCGTCGCTCAAGGAGGTGATCGTCGGCGGTTCGGCCTGCCCGCCGGCGTTGATGCACGCGTTCGCCGAGCGGCACGGCATCGACGTGATCCACGCCTGGGGGATGACCGAGATGTCCCCGCTGGGGTCGGTGTCCCGGGCGCCGGCCGGGGCGACCGGGGACGACGCCTGGCGGTACCGCTACACGCAGGGTCGGGTGCCGGCGGGGGTGGCGGCCCGGATCGTCGACCCGCTGGGTGAGCCGTTGCCCGCCGACGGGACGTCCGTGGGGGAGTTGGAGGTGCGCGGGCCGTGGGTGACCGCGCGGTACGTCGGCGAGGACGCCCCCGACCCGGAGAAGTTCCACGACGGCTGGCTGCGTACGGGGGATGTCGGCATGCTCTCGCCGGACGGGTTCCTCACCCTCACCGACCGGGCCAAGGACGTGATCAAGTCGGGTGGGGAGTGGATCTCCTCGGTCGAGTTGGAGAATGCCCTGATGGCCCACCCGGACGTGCAGGAGGCCTGTGTGGTGGGGGTGCCGGACCAGCGGTGGGGTGAGCGTCCACTGGCCACGGTGGTGGTGCGTGCGGGCGCGTCGACCGGTGTGGAGCAGCTCCGTGCGTTCCTCGCCGGCTCGGTGGCACACTGGCAGGTGCCGGAGCGCTGGGCGGTCATCGACGCGGTGCCCAAGACCAGTGTCGGCAAGTTCGACAAGAAGGTGGTGCGTGCGCGGTACGCCGACGGCGACCTGGAGGTACGGGAGCTGGCGGGGCCGTAACACTTTTCGGCGACTCGTCGCCGATGGGGTAGGGACGTCACTCCTGAAACATCCCTCCCCAGGGGCGGCCCCGGCGTTCGCACCGCGCCGGGGCCGCCCTTCCTCGCGGGCGACCCGCTATGTCATTGTTGCGAAACTTCCTCGCGTCTGTCCGGGTTATTGCGAACTGTCCTCGGAACTACTGCCCGGCGGTGTCGAGCAGCACCTTCCCCACCACCGCGTCCTCCACCGCCTGGTGCGCGTCTGCGGCCTGCGCCAACGGAAAACGGTGCAGCGGCAGGCCGGCCGCCTCACCCACCCGCACGGCCCCCTGGGCGACGGCCGCCGCCACGTCGGTGACCGCGTGCGCCTTGGCCGCCTTCGGGGCCGTGTAGACCAGCACGAACTGCCAGCGGGCGTTGGGCGCCATCAGCGGCCGGATCGGCAGGGTCAGCTCACCCCCACCGTCGTCGGCGTAGACGCAGACCACCCCGCCGGTACGCAGCAGCTGCACGTCGACGGCGGCGTTGCGGGCGGCCGAGACCTCGACGATCGTGTGCACCCCGTCGGGGGCGATCTTGCGGACCTCCTCGACCACGTCCTGCTCCCGGTAGTCGACCACGAAGGAGGCTCCGGCCGCCGCCGCCAACTGCGCCTTCTCCGGGCTGCTCACCGTCGCGACGACGCAGGCGTCGGCCCAGCGGGCCAACTGGATCGCCGCGTTGCCGACCGCACCCGCCCCACCCTGCACCAGCACCACGTGGTCGCTGAGCGCCCCGGCGTGCAGGGTGTCCGGCACGTACTCCCCGACGGTCAGGCAGCGGTGCGCGGTGAGGAACGGGATGCCCAGGCAGGCACCCAGGTCGAACGAGGCGTCCCCGAGCGGCACCACCTGCCGGACCGGCACCACCGTGTATTCGGCGGCGGTGCCCCAGGGCCGCTGCCAGGCGGCTTCCCAGAGCCACACCCGTTCACCGGTGAGGGCCCGGTCGACCCCCGCGCCGACCGCCTCCACCACCCCCGCGCCGTCCTGCCCCGGGGTCTGCCAGCCGACCGGCAACGGCTGCTGCCGCCGGCTCTTCCAGTCGGTCGGGTTCACCCCGGCCACCGCCACCCGGACCAGCACCTCTCCCGGGCCCGGCTCGGGCACCGGCCGGTCGACCAGTTGGAGCACCGACGGGTCGCCGGTGCGCTCGTACACGATCGTCTGCATCGCCGTCTCCTCAGGCCGCCGGTTTGAGCACCACCTTCGAGTAGCCCTCCTCGCGACGGTCGAAACGTTGGTACGCGTCCGGTGCCGCGTCCAGCGGCAACTCCTTGCTCACCACGAAGCTCGGTGTGGCCCGCCCCGCCATGATCAGGTTCCGCAGGTACTCGTTGTAGGTCTTGACGTTGGCCTGCCCGGTGCCCATCCGCAGGCCCTTCTCGAAGAGCTTGCCCATCTTGAACAGCAGCTCACCCTTGCCGGAGTGCTCGTCCGGCGCACCCGGGTCGTGCGCCAGGTAGAGGCCGACCACGCCGATCGCGCCGGTCGCCCGGACCACCTCGACCAGGCTGTTCAGCACCGACGCCGGCTGCTCCGCACCACCCGCCCCGGTGGCCTGGTAGCCGACCGCGTCCACCCCGTGGTCGGTGCCCACCCCGTCGGTCCGGTCGAGGATCTGCGCCACCGGGTCCCCGGCCGAGAAGTCGATCGGGGTCGCGCCGATCGACTCGGCCAGCCGCAGCCGGTCCGGCACCCGGTCCACCAGGAACACCTCGGCGGCACCCATCAGGACCGCCGAGTACGCGGCCATCAACCCGACCGGCCCGCCACCCATCACGGTGATCCGCTCGCCGGGCCGCAGCCCGGTCATCGCCACCCCGTGGTAACCGGTGGGGAAGATGTCGGCGAGCATCGCGTAGTCGTTCTCGTGCTCGGTGCCGGGCGGCAGCTTCAGGCAGTTGAAGTCGGCGAACGGCACCCGCAGGTACTCCGCCTGACCACCCCGGTACGGCCCCATCGCCACATAGCCGTACGCGCCACCGGCGAAGCCGGGGTTGACGGTGAGGCAGAAGCCGGTCTTCTGTTCCCGGCAGTTGCGGCAGAACCCGCACCCCACGTTGAACGGCATCGACACCCGGTCGCCGACCTTGATCCCGCGTACCCCGGTGCCGGCCTCGACCACCGTGCCCATGTTCTCGTGGCCGAAGACGATGCCCGGTTCGGCGAGCGTGCGCCCCTCGTACATGTGCAGGTCCGAACCGCAGATCGCGGTCGTGGTGATCTGCACGACCACGTCGTCGGGGTGCTCGATGCGCGGGTCCTCGACCTCGTTGACGGCCACCTCGTGCGGCCCCTGGTAAACCACAGCTCTCATGGTTCCGACGCTAAGCGGACCGGCCGGGTCGCGGGGGCGGTTCAGCCGAGCTGGTCAACCACCTCGGGGGTGAGATCATGCACCGAGGTGAGCACCACGGCGGCCAGCTCCGCCGCGTCCGGGTCCAGCGGGTACGACCCGTGCGGCACCGCGATCACCCGCATCCCGGCGGCGGCGGCCGAGCGGACCCCGTTGGAGGAGTCCTCCACGGCGGCGCACCGGGCCGGGTCGACCCCGAGCCGTTCGGCGACGGCGAGATAGACGTCGGGTGCGGGCTTGCCCCGGGCGGTCCGCTCGGTCGACAGGGTCACCCGGAACTCGGCGGTGAGGTCTGCGGCGGTCAGCGCCGCGACGATCAGCCGGGTCGGCGAGGAACTGGCCAACCCCAGCGGCCACCGCGCGGCCAGCCGGCGTACCACCAGGTCGGCGTCGTCGATCAGCGGTACGCGCACCGCGTACCGCCGGGCCATCTCCTCGACCACCTCGGCGGCGACCTGCTCGGCGCTGCGGTCGACGCCCAGCTCACCGCTGAGGTACTCGGCCCACTCGCCGGTGCTCATCCCCATCAGCCGCCGTTGGGTGTCGGGCTGCCAGGTGCCGCCCCGCGCCGCCACGTACGCCCGGCGCACCTCCTCCCAGACCGGCTCCGAGTCCACGATCACGCCGTCCAGGTCGAACACCACCGCATCCACCGTCACCCCGCCATCCTCCCCGACCCCGCCGGAGCCCGGTCGCCCGGTGCCGGCAGCGCCCGCCGGCCTCGGGGTGGTCCCGATGGAGTCAGCCCTGCTCGTCCTCGTCCGCTGGCGGCTTGGGGCGGCGGTATTCCCTGATGTACGCCTCGACTTCTGACCGCAGCCACACAGAGCCGCCTTGCAGCGTCTGGAACGGGCGCGGGAACTTCGGGTGAGCGGTGATCTGGCGCAGCCGGGAGCGTCCTACGCCGAGCATGGTCAACATCTCCGCCGGGCCGACGAGCGGCCCAGGCACCTCTGGCTCACCCATGCCAAACAAGGTAGGCATCGCCATGCCTACCCCATTTGGCAGCGCATAATTACGCCCGACCAAAGTATGTCCCACCAAATTATGCCTACCAGGATTGACAGGTGCGTAACTCGGGGTGTGGAATCGGTGACGCGGTGCCCCCGCCCTGGTGGAGCTGGGCTCGGTGGGGCGGGGTGCCGCAATGACCCGAGCCCTGGGAGGCGACCGTGACGCGTGAGGTGCCGTTGTTGGTGGAGCTGGCCTGGGACTGCCTGGAGTGCCACCGCTACGAACATTGCGACAAGTGCTCCGACAGTGGCTTCTGCGCGGTGCTGGAGGCCGCCCGCACCCGGATCAGGGCGTGGCGCAGGTACCGCGGAGTGTTTGGTTGGCGTCGATGAGGGCGCCCCTGCCGGCGGCGGGAGACCTGATCCAGGTGACCCGTGCGGCCAGCGTTCAGTTCGTCAAGCCCATCCGGTGCCGGGTGATCCGGATGCTGGACTGGATCACCTACGACGGCTGGTGCTGGCTCGACGTCTACCAACTGGACGACAAGGGCGACGCGGTGGCCCGACGGTCGATCTTTGTGCAGCCGGCGGGGCTGGTCGTCCACCGCCGGACCGCCCCCGTGCCGGTCGGGCAGCAGCGGCGGCCCAGCTCGAAGGTGCGGCCATGAACTCAGCGGTAGGCGGTGGCCTGGGTGGCGTAGAGGGTGGCGTACACCCCGTCGAGGCGGATCAGCTCGTCGTGGGTGCCCATCTCGCGTACCCCGCCGTCGCCGATCACGATGATCAGGTCGGCGCTGCGGACGGTGGAGAGCCGGTGCGACACGAACACCGTCACCCCGCCGCTGTCGGCGGCGACCCGGGCCGCGCCGTCGGTGAACCGCGCGAACAGCCGGTGCTCGGCCTCGGCGTCCAGCGCCGACGCCGGCTCGTCCAGCACCATCAGCAGCGGGGCGTCGCGCATCATCGCCCGGCCCAGTGCGAGCTGCTGCCACTGCCCGCCGGAGGCGTCCACCCCGCCGTCGGCGTGACTACGACCCAGGCGGGTGTCCAACCCGTAGGGCAGCCGGTCGACGACGCCGCTGTGCGCGCGGGCCAGGCCGGTGCGTACCGCGTCGTCGTCGGTGGCCCGGGGCAGGTCGCCGATGCCCACGGCCAGCCGGGCGGTCAGCTCCGGGCGGGCGTAGTCCTGGAACGCGGCCGTGGTCCGCTCCCGCCAGGCGGCGAGGTCGATGTGGCGCAGGTCGACGCCGTCGATCAGGATCGCGCCCCGGTCGGGCTCGTAGAACCGGTTGAGCAGCTTGACCAGCGTGGTCTTGCCCGCGCCGTTCTCGCCGACGATCGCCACCGTGCTGCCGGCGGGCAGCAGCAGGTCCACGTCGCGCAGCACCGGCCCGTCCGCGCCGGGATAGCCGAAGGTGACCCCGCGCAGGCGGATGCCCTCCAGTAGCCGCTCGGGCGGGCGCAGCGGGGTGACCGGCGCACCGGGCGGCGGGACCGGCTGCGGCACCAGCTCCCGCACCTCGTCGAGCCGGCGCAGCGACCGGCCGCTGCGCACCAGCTGCTGCGTGATCGTCACCGCACCGGCCACCTGCTGGTTGAGCTGCGAGGCGAGCAGGATGGCCAGCACCACGTCGCCGACGTCCGCGTGGCCCCGGATCGCGTCGCCGACGACCAGGACCAGCGCGGCGACGTAGCCGAGGCCGAACACGGCCTGCCCGGCCGCACGCCACCACCCGGCGGTCAGCTCGCCCCGCCAGATCCGGGCGGTGGCCCGCTGCCAGTGCTCGGCGTAACGCTGTTGCAGGTGCTCGACCAGGCCCAACAGCCGCAGCTCCTTGGCCGAGGCCGCGTCGGTGGTCAGCTCGAACAGGTGCCGGGCCTGCCGGGTGTCGACGATGCTCTCCTCGCGGGCCCGGTCGGCGGCGGCCTGGGCCCACCGGCCCGCCAGCACCGGCAGGGCGGCCAGCAGCGGCAACGCCACCAGCGCCGGGTGGACCAGGGTGAGCAGCACGGTGGTCAGCAACAGGCTGACCGCCAGCGAACCGCCGGTCAGCAGCGCCTGCAACCCCTCGCCGATGCGCTGCAACTCGTCCTGGGCCAGGGCCATCCGGTCGGCGCTGTCGGGCCGCTCGTGGTGGTCGAGGTACGGCGTGCCGTTGCTGATCTCGACGAGCTGCTCGTCGGTGCTGAGCACGTTGAGTTCGGACACCTCGAAGTACGCGATGTGCGCGAAGTGGGCGCAGGTCAGCGCCGCGATCGCGGCCACCGCGACGGCCAGGCCCGACCAGGCGGCCGTCCCGGCGTGACCCGCCGCCGCCGCGTTGGTGAGGTGTTTCAGCGCCACCGCCGCCGCCGGAACCGCGACCGCGTTGCCCGCCATCAGCGCCAACGCCACGGTCATCTTGCGGCGGTCCTGCCGCCACGACAACCGCATCAACCCGCTGATCGACCTCATCATCGGCTCACCTCACCACCTCGGTCTGCGGGCCGCTGCCGGCGTCGTCGTCGGCGAAACGTTCCGCCTGGAGGGTGAACATGGCGGCGTACCGGCCACCCGCCGCCATCAGCTCGTCGTGGCTGCCCTGCTCGACGACCTTCCCCTGGTCGAGCAGGACGATCCGGTCGGCCAACCGGACGCTGGACAGCCGGTGCGAGATGAGGATCGTCGTCCGGCCCCGGGTCAGCTCGGCGAACCGGGCGAAGAACTCGGCTTCGGCGCGGACGTCCAACGCCGCCGTGGGCTCGTCGAGCACGAGCACGGTGCTGCCGTGGTAGAGCGCGAACAGGGCACGTGCGATGGCGATCCGCTGCCACTGCCCACCGGACAGGTCCAGACCACCCTCGTAGGCCCGGGACAACACCGTGTCCAGGCCGTTCGGCAACGCGTCGAGGGTGTCGAGCAGCCCTGCCGCCTGTGCCGCGCGGCGTACCCCGGCCCGGTCGTCGAGGTGCTCGACGGCACCGAAGCCGATGTTGGCGGCGGCGGAGAGCTCGTAGCGCACGAAGTCCTGGAACACCACGGCGATCCGGCGTTGCCAGTCCCGCGCCGGCAGGTCGGCGATGTCGGCGCCGTCGGCGCGTACCGTGCCGGCGTCGGGCGAGTACAGCCGGGCCAGGAGCTTCACCAGGGTGGTCTTGCCCGCCCCGTTCGCCCCCACCAGGGCGGTGCACTGCCCGGCGGGGATGTGCAGGTCCAGGTCGTCGAGCACCGGCCGGGCCGCACCGGGGTAGCCGAAACGTACCCCGGTGAAGTCGATCGCCGGGGCGGTGGTGGCGGGCGGCCCGGCCCGGCCGGTGTCGGGTGGCTCGGCATAGCGGGCCATGGCCCGCTCGAACGCCGTGACGGCGGTCTCGGCGTTCATGCCGTACTGGGTCTGGGTGTCGGAGTCGGGATAGAACTCCCCCAGCCGGATCAGCGCCATCACCGCCTGCAACACCAGCGCCAACCCGGCCAGGTCGACCGCCCCGTCGGCGGCGCGTACCCCGGCCAGCGCCAGCACGGCGGCCACGCCGACCAACCCGACGGCCGTGTAGAGCAGGTAGGGCCGCAGGTAGATGCGCCGCCGCTCGGCCCACACCGGGGCCAGGACCCGACGGTAGACCTGCCGGTAGCGCTCCGTCAGCCAGCCGGTCAGGCCGAAGACACGCAGCTCCTTCGCGGCGGCCGGACCCATCGCCAGCCCGCGCAGGTAACGGCTCTCCCGGCGCAGCGCCGCCACGTCGCGGATGACCCGGGCGTAGCGGCGCAACCCACCCCGCTGGCCGTGCCGGAACAACAGCACCACCACCAGCATCGCCAGCGCCGCCCACGGGCCCAGCACCACCGCGACCACCACCGTGAACCCGACGACCTGGGTGTACGGCCCGATCAGCGCGATCAGCCCGGCGTACGCCGCGCCGGGGGTGCGGAACGCGAACCGCAGCTCGTGCCCGGCCTCACCCAACTCGTCCAGGACCGCCGGGTCCTCCAGCGGGGTGATCTCCCGGGTCGACAGCGACGCGGCGATGAGCCGCCGGTACATGTGCCCGTCGACCCGTCGACCGAGCTGCTCGGCGACGGCCTTCTGCGCCGCCTCGGCCAGTTGCAGCGCGATCAACGCCGCCCCGGCCGCGGCCAGCGGCCACCACACCTCGGCCTGCGCGGTGGTGCCGGCCAGCACCGGGCCGATCCGCCCCACGGTGACGCTGACGGCGATCGCGAACACGACCGGCAGCACCCCCCGGGACACGCTGAGCGCGAGCGCGACGGCACTCCAGCCGGGCCCGGCGGCGGGGAACTGCCGGGCGATGCGCAGCCGGGCGGCGGCGGCCTCGCGCCACTGCTGACCGGTGCCGGTGGTGGAGGTGGTCATCGGGTCAGCCGAAGACCTTGTCCCGCAGCACCACGGGCAGCTCCAGCTCCTGGGCGCAGCCACGCACCGAGAGCTGGTAGGAGTCGACCACCTCGGGGCTGTCCGCCACGGCCAGCTCCGCCTCGGTGAGGGCCGTGACCTGACGCTCCCGGAAGCGGTACTCGTCGGCGTTGCCGTGCAGGCCGGGCACGACGTACGGCTCCGGCTCGACCGGATTGTGGATCTTGGACTGGTCGGAGTTGAGGTCACCGGCGGCACCCCAACCGGTGAGCATCTCCGGCCGGTACAGGTGACCGATGTCGAGGCGGGTGAACAACCGCGACACCGTCTCCTGCGGGAACCGGCTGCACTCGTACGGGAAGTGCGTCACCGCCAGCCCCTCCGCCGCCGCGTACCGGCGCATCCGCGCGTAGTTGAGGGTGCTGAGCACGAAGTTCTGCACCACCCGCTCCCGGCCGATCTTGCCGGCCCACTTGGCCATCCACGAGTCGAGCGACGCCCGGGGCTGACGGTCCAGCACCAGCAGGCGCAGCCGGTCGACCGGCCACCCCGCCTCGATCAGGCAACGCGCCGGGTTGAACAACGCCTCGAACGGCACGTACGGCCCGGCCATCTCCTTGGCGAACAGCACCGGCTCACCGTCGGGCAGCTTCCACGGCGAACCCTCACCACCGGTGAGCGCGAACCGGCCGATGGTCTTGACCGGCTGGTAGTAGGCCGCCGCCTGGGCCATGCCGAACAGGTTCGTCACCGCCGTCGAACCCACCCGGCAGCGCCCCCAGCCGAGCACCAGCAGCGGGAAGTCGGCCGGGCTGCGGCCGGCGAACCCGTGCGTGAGGGTACGCACGATCTGGGCGGTTACCTCGTCGATGGTGGTGGTGACGACCTGGTAGCGACCGTCGGGCGGCAGCGGGGTGCCGGTGAGCGCGTCGTCGTCGGCGGCGGCCAACCGGTGCAGCAGCGGGTACGGGTCGGTCATCGAGGCTCCTTGCGGTGGGGTGGGGCGGTTCAACCGAGGTCCAGCAGCGCGGCGACGTCCCGGACCGGCACCGGTCGCAGCACCGCCTCGCACAGCAACGTCTCGATGCCCCGCAGCGCCCGCAGGCAGGTGGCTGCGGGCACGCGCCGGGTGTCGGCGAGCAGGTGCAGCGCGCAGCCCCCGGCGAGGTGGGGCATGGCGAGGAAGAAGGTCATGTCGTGCCGGGCGACGGCGGTGAGCTGCCACACCGTGGTGTGCGCGGCCAGTTCCTCAAGCGTCGCACGGTCGGGCGTACCCGTCGGCGGGTCGAATTCCCGGCCCATCCGGGAGTCGTTGAAGTACACCGACAGGTCGGCCTGGGCGCCCTCGGCCGCGATCAGGTCGTCCAACGCCTCCGGCGGGTAGGTGGCGTGGAAGTAGGACTCGGTCGAGTCGCGGTAGCAGCGCCGTACCGCGTCCTCGACGTCGCCGTCGCCGACGTCGAAGACCAGCAACGCGTTCTGGGCGATGCCGGTGGCGAGTTGCCGCTGACGGGGGGTGTTCCGGTTGCCCGCGATGAGCTTCACCACGGCCCGGTCCCGGCCGGTCAGCGCCGCCTGGACCAGCAGCGCGGCGGTCAGCACCACCGTGGACGACGACGCGCCGGTCCGCTCGGCCAGGGTGGCGGCGGCAGCGGCCACGGCGGTCGACTCCATCCGCCAGGTGACGACCGGCAGCGCACCCCCGTCGTGTTCCGGCCCGTCGAAGATCCGGTGCGGCACCGCAGGCAACCGGGCCCGCCAGTACGCCAGTGACTGGCGGGCCCGGCGCTGCCCGGCGGGCGAAGCCTCGTAGCCGGCCTGGTCCAACGGCTGCCAGCCCGGTGCGGGCAGGGCGCGTTCCCCGTCGACCAGGGTGCGCAGCTCGGCCAGCAGCAACTCCAGCGACCAGGCGTCCAGCGACACGTGCGACGCGGCCACGGCGACGGCCTCGACCAGCCCGTCGACCCGCAGCAGCGCCCACCGCACCGGCCATTCCCGGTCCAGTTGGAACGCGGTGCCGGCCAGCTCGGCTGCGGCGTCGTCGGCGGCCTGCGGCAGCGCGTCGGCGGTGGTGTCCCGCACCAGCGGCGGGTACGTCCCGTCGGCACGCAGGTGCTGGCGGGGGCCGTCGCCGTCGTCGGTCATCAGGGTCCGCAGCACCTGGTGCCGCAGCACCAGCTCCGACCAGGCCGCAGTCACCCGCTCGGCCGGGGCCGGGGCGGTCAACCGCAGCACCCGCCTGATGTTGAAGTCCTTGCTGGCCTCCCCGAACCACTGCATGGGCCGGTACATCGCCACCTGACCCCAGGTCAGCGGTGCGGAGGCGGTGGGCGCTCCGGCGAACCGCGCCTGGATCGCCGTGTCCGGGGCGACCGGCTGCCCGACCCCGGTCGGCGTCGACCGGTCCGCCGGCTCCACGGCCACGACCGTCGGGGTCCCGACCGTCGGGGTGCCGGGGCCGTCCAACGCGGCGGCCAGGGCGCGCACCGTACGGCGGTCGAACAGGTCGGCGATACCCACCGGCAGGCCCAGCTCCTCGTCGAGCCGGGTGACCACCTCGACGACCTGCATGGAGTCGCCGCCCAACTCGAAGAAGTCGTCGTCGACCCCCAGCCGGTCCACCCGCAGCACCCCGGCGATCACCGCCGCCACCGCCGTCTGCAACTCCCCGGACGGCGCGACGTACGTGGTGCTCAGTGCGGGTCGTACCGTCGCGGTGGTGGGCAGCAGACGGGTGTCGACCTTGCCGTTCGGGGTGAGCGGGTACTGCGTGACGTAGCGGAACCGGCTCGGGACGGACGCCTCCGGCAGCAACCCGGCGGCGTGGGCGCGCAACTGCGCCTCGGTGGGTCGCGGCTCCGCCTCGGACCGCAGGTAGGCGACCAGGTGCAGGTCGTGGCCGTCGGGTTCGGCGATCACCACCGCCTCGGCGACACCGGGGCACCGGCGCAGCGCGTCCTCGACCGCCGGCGGCTCGACCCGCTGGCCACGGATCTTCACCTGCCGGTCGGCGCGGCCGAGCACGTCCAACACCCCGTCGGGACCCAACCGGCCGAGGTCACCGGTGCGCAGCAGCCGGGCACCGCCGCCCGCCGGATGGGGGATCCACCGTTGGGCGGTCAGCACCGGCTGACCGTGGTAGCCACGGCCGATGACGGCCCCGCCGAGGCAGATCTCGCCGGTCCCACCCGGTGGCACGGGCCGACCCTGCTCGTCGAGGATGTGCACCTCGGCATTGGGGATGGGCGCACCGACCGGCAGCCGTCGGCCGACCGTACGGTCCGTGCCGATCCAGTACCAGGTGGCGCCGACGGTCTCGCTCATGCCGTAGTGGTTGCCGAAGCCCGACTTCGGGCTGTTGCTGATCCACCTGTCGAACTCGGGGGTCAGGTACAGCGGCTCACTGCCGATCATGACCTGACGGGCGACGTCGTCCACGCCACCGAGGGCGGTCATCGCCCGTACGTGCGACGGGGTGAGTTTCAGGAACCCGCACGGTGCGACGCCCGTCAACGCGATCAGGTCGTCGAAGGCGACCGGCTCCGGGGCGACCTCCAGCTCCCAGCCCGCGACGAGGGCGGTGAACAGGGTCATCACCGACCCGACGAAGTACAGCGGGGCGTGCAGCACCGCCCGCTCCTGCGGCTGGAACGCGAACTCCTCGGCGCACCAGCGCACATAGTTGACCAGCTGGCGGTGGGTGCCGAGGACACCCTTGGGTGCGCCGCTGGTGCCTGAGGTGTACATGATGAACGCCAGGTTCTCCACCCGGCAGCCACCGTCACCGTCGTCGCCGCCGGGCGCGTCGGGCAACGCCGACACGTCGAGCACGGCCGCCGGGTAGCCGGCGGGCACCAGGCCCCGGTGCCCCGGCCCGGTCAGCAGCACCGGGTCACCCGCGTCGGCCAGGATCCGGGTCCGCCGGTCCGCCGGGTCGTGGACGGACAGCGGCAGGTACGCCGACCCGGCGGCCAGCACCCCGAGGATCGCCACCACCGCGTCCACCGAGCGGGGCAGCAGCACCGCGACCGGCGTCTCCGGACCCGCACCGTGGGCCCGCAGCACCCGGGCGGTGTGCCGGACCCGGGCCAGCAGGTCACCCGCGGTGACCTCGACACCTGCGAAGCGCACCGCGATCCGCCCCGGGTCGGCCGCGAGCGCCTCGTCGACGAGCACGTGCAACGGGACCTGGTCGATCGGACGGCGCGGCCCGGTGGCGACCGACCGCGCGGTGTCCACCGTGGCCGGACCCCGCCGCCCGTCGGGGGAGGAGAACCCATCGGCGGTACGCAGCGACGCGGGCCGCAGGTCGGTCCAGTGCTCGGCGACGTACGAAAGGCACGCCTCGGTCGACGCGGTGAAGACCGTCGTCCAACCGTCGGGCACGGGCCGGTCCGTCGGCCACAGGGAATGCTGGTCCTCGTCGTTGACGACGACGTGGTGCGGGTGGACGCTCACGCGCGCCCGCCGACCGTCTGGGTGCTCGCGACCAGCCGCTCCACCGGCTCGTGCCAGGTGTGCTTCGCGTACCAGTCGGCGTCGAACGAGGCGATCGTCGGGGTCCAACCGTCGTGGGCCTCGGCGTAGCCGGCGATCTCCCGCCAGAACACGTCGACCAGGGCGGAGTACCGGGAGGCGATCCGCAGGTCGTCCAGGGTGAACGGTGGCCCGTCCATGCGTACCAGCCGGATGTCGAACGCGCCCCGGTACTGTCGACCGGCGACGGTGAGCGGCTGCTTCCACATCGCCGCGCCGGGGGCGCGCAGGGTGTAGCGGACGCGGGCGGTGCTGTGACCACCGTGGCGCAGGTCGCCCCACTCGCCGATGTCGGGCACCAGCGGCGGGAAGAAGTAGTGCCGTTGCCGGGGCACCTCGACCCGGTCGAAGTTGCCGGGCACGAAGTGCCAACGGTTGTACATCATCCGCTGGGCGACTTGCCACAGGATGTCGGTGACGGCGTCGCCGGGCAGGTCGGCGGCCATCTGCGGGCTGGGCAGCACGCAGCAGAAGAAGTCCGGCTTCTTCAGGCCCGCCACCTCCTCGCCGTACTGCCCGGCCGGCCCGCTCAGCCGGGACAGGTCCCGGATGCCGCTGGACATGCCGTAGTCGGCGTGGGCGTCGACGACCGCGCCCAGCACGATGCCCTCCAGGATCCGGGTCAGCTCGTGCCGGTCACCACCGCGGTGGGCGGTACGCAGCGCGGCGGTGGTGGCGTCCCGTACCCAGGTGGGGGCGTCCCCGTCGTCGACCTGCTCGGTCAGGAGGCCGCTGAGGGTACGAAGCGTCTGGGGTAGCTCGTCCTGACGGCGCTGGTCCTGCGCCCATGGCAGCAGGTACTCGTCCTTGGCGTAGGTCAGCCCGTTGACCCGCCGGTAGCGCATGTGGTCGCCGCCGTCGACGCGTTCCACCAGGTCACCGGCGAGGACGGCCAGCTCGGTCAGGGTCGCCGTGCTCACCTGCCCGGTGACCGGCTCGCCGAGCGCCCGCAGGTACGTCGCACAGCGGGTGGTGAGCACCCGCCGCAGGCTGACCGCGCTGAGCTGGCGGCCGTTGAACTCCTCGAACCGCACCGCCCGGCCGGTGCGGAACAGCAACTGGATCGCCGACACGAACAGCCGCTCCTCCGGGCTCCAGTCGGCCGGGGCGCGGTCCCGCAGCGCGGGCAGCACGCCGTCGCGGATCAGGGTGCTGGAACCGGAGTCGGAGCGGGAGAACACCCGACGCTGCACGTAGATCAGCACCGTCTCGACGCGTTCGACCCAGTCGATGACCTCTTCGAGCCGTTGCGGCAGGCTGCCGTCGGCGTACCAGGTGTGCAGCAGCTGGTCCAGCTCGTGGCGCTGGTGCTCCTCCTCGGCCTCGGCCGCCAGGCACTCCTCGTCGAGCATCTCGGTCATCCAGTCGGGCAGCGCGATCTCGGCCACGACCTCCTCGGTCGGCAGGTCACCCCGGGCCGGTTCGTGCACGGTCAGCTTGCCGAGCGTCGAGTGGGACAGCACGAACCGGGCGGGCGACACGTCGTCGCCGGGTGGGGTCAGGCGCAGCTGCTGCCGGCCGAGCAGGTGCCGGACGAATGCCTGCTCACGCAGGGTCAGCCCGTCGAAGGCGGACCGGAAGGGAACCTTGCCCGCCATGGTGAGCAGGCGGAGAACCGCCGTCTGGGCGCTTCCACCGAACAGTTCGGCGGGGTCTCGCACGTCGCGCAGTTCCTGGGTCCACTGGTCGGTCTTCGTACGTCGCACGTTCCTACCTTTCGCGACCGGGCAGGCTGCGGCGCACAGGGGCCGGCCCGCACGACGGTCGTCGTTGCGGTGGTCGATGGGGCTGGCGGCGACCGGCAGCCGACCTGGAGAGTGGGGGCCCGTGGCGGTGCCACGGGGACTAGGGGACGGCTCTCCACCTCGACGTGGGAGCGCTCCCGACGTCGCGGTCATCCTGAGGTTAATAGGTGTGTCAATATCGCGCCGGGCGGAGCGGGAGGGGTCGCGACCAGCCCGGACCGGCGTGGTCGACCGCGACCGCCCCGGCAGCCGGGCCGGCGCGGTCAGGGGTGCAGAGCGGGGGCGGTCAGGGGTGCAGAGCGGGCAGCCCGATGGGGCTGTCCGTAGGGATGACCGTGTGACAGGCGCGGGCGACGGGGACGAGCAACTCCCGCAGCCGCCCGGTGCCGTCCGGCCCGAGGACCCGCCAGGGCCGGCCGGCGGCGACGTCCGTGGCGTCCTCCACGGCCTGGAAGCCGGCCCGCCCCTCCTCGGTGGTCTCGCCGTCGCCGGTCAGCCAACCCCGGTCGACCAGCCGGCCCCGGGCCTGCACCCACTGCTCCGGCGTCCAACCCCGGCCGAGCAGGTGCTCCGCCGGCATGCCCCCGGCCACCCGGAAGGCCAACGTCTCGACCGGGTCGAGACCGGCGGCGACCAGGGCGGCCACGTGCCCGTCGCCCCGGTGCTCCCGCAGCGTGGTGGCGGCCTGCCAGAGCCGGGCCAGCGGATAGTCGCCCCGGGGCAGGGCGGCGTTGGCCGCACCGAGCACCCGGCCGGCGGTGTCCGCCCCGACAGCCGCCGCCTCCAGCAGCTCCGCCGCCTCGGCCAGGTGCGCCTCGGGCAGCTCGTAGGTGAGTTCGGCCAGCGCCTGCACGGCACCGGTGAGTCGGGCGCGCAACGCCTCCTCGGGGGAGGCCAGCTGCCACACCGCCGGCAGCGCACGGCTCACCATGGGCGGGGCGAAGGTGAAGAAAGCGGCGATCACCGGGGCGGCGTCGACCGGGCCCAGCGGGGCGGCCCGGCCGGCGAAGTAGCCCCGCCAGTAGCCGCGCAGCCCGATCGCCTCGTGGGCGGCGCGGGCCCGGGGATGGAAGTAGGTGATCGCGTGCAGGGGTTCGACGTGCGTCCACATCACCCGGGCGGTCCGCCCGGGAACGTCAAGCGCCGGCACGCGCACCTCCGGGTCGGTGGGGGTCACCGTGGCACGGGCCGGCCGCCCACGGTGACCCCGAACCTACTGCCGGTAGGTGTCGGACCGGAAGACCCCTGTGGTCTACTGCACCGCCAGCACGTCGACGATGAACCGCAGCGGGCCGGAGGGCGCACCCGGACGCTGCGGCTTGTCGCCGTACGCCAGGTCGGCGGGAATGTCGAGCTGCACCCGGCTGCCCACGGTCTGGCCCTGCATGCCCTGGTCCCAGCCCGGGATGACGTTGCCCTGGCCGAGGCCGAAGGTGAACGGCTCGGACCGCTTCCAGGAGGCGTCGAACTCCTCACCGGTCTTGTACGACACACCCACGTAGTTCACGGTGATCTGCTGGCCGGCCTGCGCGGCCGGGCCGGTGCCCCGGATCAACGGGGTCGCCTTCAGCCCGGTCAGCTCACCCTCGCCCTTGGTGGCCTGCGGCTTCGTGCAGAGCGCCTGGTCGGCACCCTCGGGCAGCTTGGGGAAGTCACCCGCGCAGCCGACGGGAGCGGCAGCCGGCTTCGGGTCCTCCTTCTCGCCGTTGCGCACCACCACGAACACCCCGACGATCACCGCGATGACGGCGACGCCGGCCACGGCACCCAACCACGCCTGCCGGCGCTTGCGCGCCTCGGCGGCCTTCTGCGCCGCCAACTGGGCGGCGAGCCGCCGCTGTGCCTTCGTCTCCGAGCCCTGGCCCTGGCCCGCCGAACGGTTCTCCGTACGCTCGCTCACGTCCTCGACTCCCTGCTGATGTGGGTGGCCGGCCCGGCGACCCGGTGCCGTGGCCAGCGCACACGGTACCCGGGTCGATGCCGTGGGTGGGCCGTCGCCTGCCCGCCGTGTCCCCGAACGGGCCGGGGCCTCCGGTTTCCTCCCTCTCTTGGCGGGTGCCGGACGCCGGGCGGCGGTAGGTTCTCGACCATGGCGATCCTCACCGACGACGACCGGGCTCTGCTCTCCGAGCCGCAACTCGCCCACGTGGCGACCATCGAGGCGGACGGCACGCCGCACGTCACCCCGGTCTGGGTGGACGTCGACGGCGAGCACATCCTGTTCAACACCGCCCTGGGGCGGCAGAAATACCACAACATCGCCCGGAACCCCGTGGTCGCGATCTCGGTGGTCGACCGGGCCGACGACTTCCGCACCCTCTGGGTGAGGGGCACCGCCGAGTTCGTCACCGAGGGCGCCGACGCGCACATCGACCGGCTGGCCAAGAAGTACCTCGGGCAGGACACCTACCCGTTCCGGCGGCCGGGCGAGGAGCGGGTGATCGTCCGGATCACCCCCACCCAGAAGCTCGGCATGGGCTGACCGCCGGGGGTGGGCCCCGGCGGACGGTCCGCCGTCGCGCCGGGGCAACGCCGGACCTGCCCCGACGGCGTCGGAACCCGCCCGGTCAGGCGCTCCTGCGCGGGGCGGCCTTCTTCTCGGCGGCCTGCTTCGCGGGGGCCCTGGTGGTCTTCTTCTCGGCGGTCTTCTTCGCGGGGGCCTTGGCGGTCTTCTTCTCGGCGGTTCTCTTCGCCGGTTCCGCTTTCTGCGCCGGGGCCTTCCGGGCCGGGGTCTTCTTCGCCGGTTCCGCCTTCGCCGCCTGGGCCTTCGCCGCCTTCGCCGTCGGGGTCTTCGCCGGCTGGGCCTTCGACGCCCGCTTGGCCGACCGGGCCGACGAGATCGGCGTCGGCTCGCCCGCCCCGCCGGACGGCGTCTCGCCCCGGGCCACCCGGGCCCGCTCGACGGACGCCTTCAACGCCGCCATCAGGTCCACCGCGGCGGCCGGCGCGGCCTCCTCCTCCGCCGGCTGGACCACCTCACGGCCCTCCACCTTGGCGTCGATGACCTCCTGCAACGCCGCCCGGTAGTCGTCGGTGAAGGCGTCCGGCTGGAACTCCCCGGCCATCGAGTCGATCAGCGAGGCGGCCATCGCCAGCTCCGGCGGGCGGACCTTCAGGTCCTCGTCGAGGAAACCGAAGTCGGGGGTACGCACCTCGTCGGGCCAGAGCATCGTGTTGAGCAGCAGCACCCCGTCGCGGACCCGCAGGGTGGCCAACTGTTCCCGCTGGCGCAGCGCCACCTTGACGATCGCCACCCGCTCCGAGTCGGCCAGCGCGTCCCGCAACAGCACGTACGGCTTGGTGGCGGTCCCCTCGGGCTCCAGGAAGTACGCCTTGTTGTAGAGGATCGGGTCGACCTGCTCGGCGGGGACGAACTCCAGCACGTCGATCGCCCGGGAACTGGTCAACGGCAGGTCGGCGAAGTCGGCGTCGGTCAGGATCACCAGCTCGCCGCCGCCCAGGTCGTACCCCTTGGCGATGCCGTCGTAGCTGACCTCCTCGCCGCAGACCGAGCAGGTGCGCTTGTAGCGGATCCGGCCGCCGTCGTCGCGGTGCACCTGGTGGAACCGGATGTCCTTCTCCTCGGTGGCCGAGTAGAGCTTCACCCCGATCGAGACCAGCCCGAACGACACCGCTCCTTTCCAGATCGCCCGCATCCCCTGCTCCTCTCCCCGATCTGACCAGGATCGCAAACGATCGAAGCCGCCGCACGCGCTTCCGTGCGCAACTACAGTCGGACAGGTGCCCGGCCCGCCGTTGAAGCCGATGCTCGCGACGACCGGGCCGCTCCCGGTGGGTGCCGGCTGGGCGTACGAGTTCAAGTGGGACGGGGTACGCGCGCTCGCCGACCTGGTCGGTGGCCACCCGCACCTGTACGCCCGCTCCGGTGTGGAGATCACCGCCGCGTACCCGGAGCTGGTGACCCTGGCCGAGCAGGTCGACGACGCGCTGCTCGACGGTGAGGTGGTCCTCTTCGACCCGGCCGGGCAGCCCTCGTTCACCGCCCTCGCCGAGCGGATGCACGTGCGGGACCGGGCGAAGGCGGCCCGGCTGGCGGCCACCATCCCGGTCACCTACATGATCTTCGACGTGTTGCGGTTGCGGGGCGAGGACCTCACCGGGTGGCCGTACCACGAACGGCGGGCGGCGCTCGACGGCCTGGGGCTGGGGGCGGCCCGGTGGGCGGTGCCACCCTGCTTCACCGACGGTGCCGCCACCTACCAGGCGGCCGGGGAACACGGCCTGGAGGGGGTGCTGGCCAAGCGGGCCGACTCGGTCTACCGGCCCGGGGTGCGCTCGCCGGACTGGGTGAAGGTCAAACTGGAGGTGACCGGCGACTTCGTGGTCGGCGGCTGGCGGCCCGGCGCGCGGAAGATCGGCGGGCTGCTGGTCGGGGTGCCCGGCCCGGACGGGCGGCTCACCTACCGGGGGCGGGTCGGCGGTGGGATCGGCGCGGCCCTGGAACGGGAACTGCTACGCGAACTCGAACCGCTGCGCACCGACGGGTCGCCGTTCGGCGGGGACGTGCCGCGCGAGGATGCCCGGGGGGCGATCTGGGTAACCCCCCTCATCGTGGTGGAGGTCAAGTACGGCCAGCGCACCCCGGACGGGCGGCTGCGGTTCCCCCGGGTGCTGCGGCTGCGCCCCGACAAGCCGCCCGAGGAGGTGGAGGATGCCTGAGCGGGTGAAGGTCGAGGTCGACGGCCGGGCGTTGGACCTGTCCAACCTGGACAAGGTGCTCTTTCCGCAGGTCGGCTTCACCAAGGGCGAGGTGATCGACTACTACACCCGGATCGCCCCGGTGCTGCTGCCGCACCTGGCCGACCGGGCGTTGACCCGGATCAGGTTTCCCAACGGCGTCACCGGTGGCTCGTTCTTCGAGAAGAACGCCCCCGCCGCCACCCCCACCTGGGTACGCACCGAGACGCTGCCCGTGCCCGGATCGAGCAAGGGTCGGGAGACCATCGACTACGTGGTCGCCGACGACCTGCCCACCCTGGTCTGGCTGGCCAATCTCGCCGCCCTCGAACTGCACACCCCGCAGTGGCGGATCGGCACCCACCCGGACCTGATGGTGGTCGACCTCGACCCCGGCCCGCCGGCCACCCTGCGGCAGTGCTGCCGGGTGGCCGTCCTGCTGCGCGACCGGCTCACCCTCGACGGGGTGACGGCCTACCCGAAGACCTCCGGCAAGAAGGGCATGCAGCTCTGCTGCCCGATCAGCGCCACCCAGGACGCCGAGGTCGTCTCCGACTACGCGAAACGGATCGCCCAGGAGTTGGAGCAGGCACACCCGAAACTGGTCGTGTCGCGGATGGCGAAGAACCTGCGGCCCGGGAAGGTCTTCATCGACTGGAGCCAGAACAACGCGGCGAAGACGACAGTCGCGCCGTACTCGCTGCGGGCGCAGTCGATGCCGGCGGTGTCCACGCCGCTGACCTGGGACGAGGTCGAGGCGGGGGCGGCCGGGAAACGGCCCTCGGCGAAGCCGTACACCGCAGGGGAGGTGCTGCGGCGGGTGGAGAAGTCCGGCGACCTGCTCGCCGCGCTGCTCGACGGCGGCCCCGAACTGCCGGTGGCATGAGCCGCGTCGTGCCACGCGCCACCATGCCCGGTCGAACCGGTCACCGCTCGATGACGGTGCCGTTCGCGTCGATGCCGTGGTCCCGCCAGTAGACGTCCCACTCGTCGTCGACATGCTGCGGGACCTTGCCCTGCGGGTAACGCACGTACGGTGCGGTCGGCTCCTGACCGTCGGGGAAGCAGGCGCTGCCGCCCTGCCCACCCACCGCGATCGCCGGGTACTCGCCGTCGCTGCAGATGCTCTCCCGGTAGCCGCAGCCGCTGGTCAACATCAGCCCGCTCAGGCCGACCCCGGCAAGGGCGACCATGATCCTCGTTCGCATGGGTCGAGTCTTGTCGCGGCGGGTGCCGATGTCATGCGCACGCGTACTCAACTCTCCTCGGTGCGGTGCGGTGCGGTGCGGTGCGGTGCGGTGCGGTGGGTGGGTGGTGGCCGGGCTGGCGCTCGGTGGCTCGTGGGCTCGGTAGGGTGGGACGTTCCGTCCGGACAGGAGGCCCGATGGTTGCCCACCTCGCCGTCACCACGTCGACCGATGTGCCTGAGCAGGTCGATCTGCCGCTGCTGACCTACTGCGACGACGCGACCGGCGAGCGGCCGGAGCTGACCGCGAACCAGCTCGGTGACTGGGCGGCGCGCACCGCCGGACTGCTGCGCGACGGGTGCGGGCTGGGGCCGGGCAGCCGGGTCGCGGTGCTGCTGCCGCCGCACTGGCGTACCGCTGCGGTGTTGCTCGGGGCCTGGTCGGTGGGGATGGCGGTGTCGTTCCGGCCGCGCGCCACCGCCGGGTTGCCGGTCCTCGAACCGGGCGGCGACCGACCGTACGACGCGGTGTTCGTCACCCCGGAACGCCTCGACGACTGGCTGGAGGACGTGCCCGAGGGGGTGCACCGCTATCTCGTCGGCACCGGGCCGGGGTCGCTGGCCGACGTGCCGGTGGGTTGGCTCGACTGGTCCGCCGAGGTGGCCCGGCATACCGACGCCCCGCCCGACTATGCCGCCGTCCACCCCGCCGCCCCGGCCACCCCCGACGGCACCAGCTACGCCGTCTGGGGTCGCCTCGCCAAGGAGGTCGCCGCCCAACTCGACCTGCGCCCCGGCGACCGGCTGCTGGTCGACCCGGCCGAGCACGAACAGCCGGTGAAGTGGCTGCTGGCCCCCTTGGCGGCCGGTGCCTCCGTGGTCATCTGCGCCAACCCCGACCCCACCAGGTCGGCTGCCCGAATCTCCACCGAACACATCACCCGCACCCTCTAGTAACCCCCGCACGCCCCCGCCCCGCGCTGCGCCTCCGCGCGCCCCCGCTGCCCCGCCGCCCGGCCGCCCGGCCGCCCCGTTCGCCCCGGTGATCAAGAGGTTTGCGTCAACTTTGATCTTCAGATTGACGCAAACCTCTTGATCACCGGGGCTGGGTCGGCCGCGGTCGATGGGTGCAGGAGTCCACCCGGCGGTGACCGGTCGCCGCGTGGTCGGTGTGCTGGTCTGATCTGTGGCGGGCCTGCTGCCCTATGCTCGTCGGGTGAAGGCGGTGGCAGGGGAGACGCGGCAGCTCATGCTCGGCGAGATGCTGTCGTCGCTGACCGCCATCCCGGCGGAGTCGGTCGAGCACGGCGAGGTCTTCACCCGCCGTTGGGTGGTCGACCTGATCCTCGACCTGGCTGGCTACACCCCTGACCGCGACCTCGCGCCGCTGACGGCGGTCGAGCCGGCCTGCGGCGGTGGGGCATTCCTGGCCGCGATGGCCGCCCGGGTCAGCGACTCGTGCCGGAAGCACGACCGGCCGCTGCTCGACGCCAGGCGGGCGGTTCACGCTTTCGACCTGTTGACCTCGAACGTGACGGCCAGCAGAAGACTGGTGCGGGAGGTTCTGGTCAACGAGGGTTGGTCGCTTCCCGAGGCGCGCGAGGTGGCGACGGCGTGGGTTCGGCAGGGGGACTACCTGCTCGACCCGGACGTTCCGGACGGCGTGGACTTCGTCGTGGGCAATCCCCCGTACGTCCGACTGGAGGACGTGCCGGCGGACCGCATGCTCGCCTACCGTGCCGCCTGCCCGACCATGACCGGCCGCTCCGATCTCTACGTCGGCTTCTTCGAGCAGGGGTTACGTTCCCTGGCGTCGGGTGGGGTCCTCGCGTTCATCTGTGCCGACCGGTGGATGCGCAACCAGTACGGCCGGCAGCTACGGGAGCTGATCGCCGCCGGTTACAGCGTCGACATCACCGTGAACATGCACGATGTCGACGCGTTCGAGAGGCAGGTGTCGGCCTATCCGGCCGTCACGGTCATCCGCCGGGCCGGCCAGGGTGAGGCTGTGGTGGTGGAGACCCGGCGGGGGTTCGGGGCGCAGGACGCCCCCGGGTTGGCGGAGGCGATGTCTGCCCCGGGGTTACGGCCGGTGCCGGCGGCCGGGGTGAGCACCAGGTACGAGGTTGCCCGGCTGCCGCACTGGTTCACCGGGGGCGAGTCCTGGCCAGCGGGTTCACCGTCCCGGCTGGCGCTGATCGAAGAGCTGAATGATCGTTTTCCGCCATTGGAGGACGCTCACACGGGGACCAGGGTCGGTATCGGCGTGGCCACCGGTGCCGACAGCGTCTTCATCACGACGGACGCCGATGTCGAGCCGCGGCGGTTGCTGCCGTTGTCGATGGTCAGGGACACGACGTCGGGATGTCACTCCTGGTCGGGCCACTATCTGGTCAACCCCTGGGACGCGGATGGTCAGCTCGTGGACCTGGCGGCGCTGCCTCGACTGCGGGCCTACTACCAGCGACACTCGGCGGCCCTCAGGCGTCGGCATGTGGCCGGTCGGCGTCCCGCGCAGTGGTACCGGACCATCGACAAGGTCGACCATTCTCTGGTCGAGCGCCCCAAGTTGCTCTTTCCGGACATGAAGACCACGATTCACCCCGTCCTGGACAAGGGTGGCTTCTATCCGCACCACAATCTTTATTACATCGTCTCCGATTCCTGGGACCTCCGAGTCCTCGGTGGACTTCTGCTCTCGGGTGTCGCGCAGGCCTTTGTGGAGGCCTATGCCGTTAGGATGCGGGGCGGCACCCTTCGTTTCCAGGCCCAGTATCTGCGTCGGATCCGTGTCCCGCGGCCTGAGCTGATCTCGACCGCCGACCGGGCTGCTCTCACCAGCGCCTTCGACCGGCGGGACACTCGTGCGGCGACAAGGGTGGCGCTACGCGTGTACGGGATCGAAGAGTTCGGAGAGATGATCGATGGATCAGCACTCGCTCGAGGAGGCGGTGCGTAGCTCCTGGCTGGTGCGAGAATCGCAGGCCGCCAGGAAGGTGCTGTCGGGTCGGGCCGACACCGGGTTGCGAGGAGCGGTCACCGGCGGCGGTCATCTCGACGCCATCACGGAACTCCTCGCAGATGTCTTCCGTGATGCCGGGTTTCCTCCCGATGCGGTCCGCTGCAAATCCGGTGTGACACTTCCCGGTTACTTCCGGGCCGCCAAGCAGTGGGATCTCGTGGTGATCCACGAGGGTGCGCTCGTCGCCGCGATCGAATTCAAGTCGCACTTCGGCCCCTCGTTCGGCAACAACTCCAACAACCGCAGTGAAGAAGCGATCGGCAGCGCGGTCGACCTGCGGCAGGCGTACGACCATGGCCTGCTCGGGGCGGTGCGACCGTGGCTCGGCTACCTGCTGCTGGTGGAGGAGGAGCCCCGTTCCCTGCGGAGGAGTGTGCCGCGTAGCGGCACGTTCCCCGTCGACCCGGCCTTCGGCGAGACGTCGTACCTCGACCGGTACGTGATCCTCTGCAAGCGCCTCCGGAACGCGGGTCTCTATGACGCGACCTGTCTGCTGGCCTCCTCGCGGGAAGGCGATGCGTTTGTTCGGCAGCCGGATCCGGAAGTGGGATTCGCCGCCTTCGGCGCGGCCATCCTGGCCCGGATCGAGGAGATCGGCATCCCGCCCCGGCGGAACTGAGCCTTCCGGGCACGCCGTGATGAACTCAAGGGAGCCGATGTAGCGCTGCCGAGCAATCCCGGCGATGCTACATCGGCTCCCCTTAGTGGATCATGGTGGCGTATACCGGCGGGTGGGGTCAGCAGGTGGTGTTGCCGGCCGGGACCCAGCCGTCCAGGGACGGGTCCTCGGCGCCGTGGCCGTAGATCCAGGTGTCGTTGTCCTCGGAGGAGCCCTGGCCGTGCCAGCGGAACCCACGTCCGGCGGTCAGGGTGCGCAGCACCTGGCCGTGCGGTGCGGTGCGCAGCCAGGTGTTCTGGGTGAGGTTGCAGACGTAGCCGGGCGCGTCGCTGGCCGAGGCCGGTGCGGCGGCCACGACGGTGCCCGGGACGGCGACGACCGCGATCGTCAGGACGTGCAGAATTCGGCGCTTCACTCGGATCCCCTTCGACGTGCCGGTGTCCACAGTCGACTGTGGACACCGTACCCGCCGGGGGAGACGACCGCCTGTCGGGCGGGACGACCCCGGCTGAGCGAGCCGAGGAAATGCCGGCTGAATCGCTGACGTCATCAGCTCCAAAGGACGCACGAGGGACAACCCACCCCCGCCGCACGCAGGGCGAGAGGACCGACGCAACGGGGCCCGGGCGCGCGAGGGACCAGCGCACCCCGACCCGGCCGCAGCCGCCCTGCGCGTGGGGCACGCCTGCCGCGACCGGCTGCCGGCACCCCACCGCGCAGGTCAGTCGACCGTGGGCAGGGGCGGGCCGAGGACGTCGTCGGCGTCGACGATGGTGTACGCGTACCCCTGCTCGGCGAGGAAGCGCTGGCGGTGGGCGGCGTACTCGGTGTCGATGGTGTCCCGGGAGACCACCGTGTAGAAGTGCGCCTGCCGGCCGTCGGCCTTCGGCCGGAGCACCCGACCCAACCGCTGGGCCTCCTCCTGCCGGGAGCCGAACGTGCCGGACACCTGGATCGCCACCGCCGCCTCCGGCAGGTCGATGGAGAAGTTGCCCACCTTCGAGATGACCAGGGTCCGCAGCTCGCCGGAGCGGAACGCGTCGAACAGCCGCTCCCGCTCCTTGTTGGTGGTGGAACCCTGGATGATCGGCGCGTCCAGGTACTCCCCGAGCTGGTGCAACTGGTCGATGTAGGCCCCGATCACCAACACCTGGTCGTCGGGGTGCCGCTGCACGAGGGCGCGGACCACCGGCAGCTTCGTGCGGGCGGTCGCCGCCATCCGGTAACGCTCCTCGGCCTCCGCCGTCGCGTACGACATCCGCTCCGCGTCGGTCAGGGTGACCCGGACCTCGGTGCACTCGGCCGGGGCGATCCAGCCCTGCGACTCGATGTCCTTCCACGGCGCGTCGTACCGCTTGGGGCCGATCAGGCTGAACACGTCACCCTCCCGGCCGTCCTCGCGGACCAGGGTGGCCGTCAGGCCCAGCCGGCGGCGGGCCTGGAGGTCCGCGGTGAACCGGAAGATCGGCGCGGGCAGCAGGTGCACCTCGTCATAGACGACCAGACCCCAGTCGCGGGCGCCGAACAGGTCCAGGTGGGTGAACGCGCCGCCGCGCCGCGAGGTGAGCACCTGGTACGTGGCGATGGTGACCGGCCGGATCTCCTTGCGCTCGCCGGAGTACTCCCCGATCTCCTCCTCGGTGAGCGACGTGCGGGCGATCAGCTCCCGCTTCCACTGCCGGCCCGCGACCGTGTTGGTGACCAGGATCAGCGTGGTCGCCTTCGCCTCGGCCATCGCCGCCGCGCCGACCATGGTCTTGCCCGCGCCGCAGGGCAGCACCACCACCCCGGAACCACCGGCCCAGAACGCCTCCACCGCCTCCCGCTGGTACGACCGCAGCGTCCACGGCTTGCCGCCGTCCTTGCCGGCCTCGGCCAGCTCGATCTGGTGCGCCTCACCGTCGACGTACCCGGCCAGGTCCTCCGCCGGCCAGCCCAGCTTGAGCAGCGCCTGCTTGAGTCGACCCCGCTCGGACGGGTGCACCCGGATCGTGTCGTCGTCGATCTTGTCACCGAGCATCCCGGCGAGCTTCTTGCTCTTGGCGACCTCGATCAGCACCATCCGGTCCAACCCGCGCAGCACCAGGCCGTACGCCGGGTCGTTGGCGAGCTGGAGCCGGCCGTACCGGTCCATCGTGTCGGCCACGTCCACCAGCAGGGCGTGCGGCACCGGATAGCGGGAGTATTTCAGCAGCGCGTCGACCACCGCCTCGGCGTCGTGGCCGGCGGCGCGGGCGTTCCACAGGCCCAGCGGGGTGAGCCGGTAGGTGTGCACGTGCTCCGGGGAACGTTCCAGCTCGGCGAAGGGCGCGATCGCCATCCGGCAGGACTGCGCGTCCGGGTGGTCGATCTCCAGCAGCAGGGTCTTGTCCGACTGCACGATCAGTGGTCCACCGCTCACGCCAGGTCCCTCTCCTCGGCCGGATTCCCCGATCTGCGGCGGATCCCGCCGCAGGTCGACCATCCAGTGTTGCACGGGGGTGGGAGACTGCCAGAAAATCTTCGCAATGGGTGCAACGTTTCCCGGGGGACACACGTCTACCAGTGGGACGACCGATCCGGGGAGGCACATGATGCAGGTCCGCCACAGAGCCCGGGTCGTCGCCCTGGCCATGGTCATGCTGGTCGGCGCGGGTGGGTGTGCGTCCGTGCCGCAGGCCGACCCGGGTGGCACTGGAGGAGGGCTCGCCCCGGTCGGCAGTGCGGAACAGGTAACGGGGGCGGGCGCCGGCTCCCTGCCCGACCAGCTGACCGGGTCCGACACGAAGCCCCGGCACCGGGAGAAGCCGCAGCCGAAGGTCCGCGCCACCAAGACCCCGAAGGCGTCGACCGGGCGTCGCCCGCGTGTCCCGCAGAAGTCCAACCAGACCCGCTGCCAGCTGGGCGAGCACCAGCGTGAGGTGGAGACGTACCTGGCCCGGCTGGGCGGGTTCGGCACGGTCACCGTGGACGGTCGGCAGACCGACGCCGACTGCGCCGCGATCAAGAAGTTCCAGCAGCGGTACGACATCCGCCCCGCCGAGGGTCGTGCCGGCCCGTTGACGCTCGACGTGGCGAAGCGACTCGCCACCACCGACGTCAAGCGCTGCTCCGCCGGCTCCGGCACCACCTTCTGCGTGGACCTCACCCGGCAGACCACCTGGGTGATGCGCGACGGCAAGGTGGTCGCCAAGCCCACCGTCACCCGCACCGGAATGGCCGGGTACGCCACCCCCGCCGGCACCTACAAGGTGAACCTGCGCAACCTCAAGGAGTGGTCCAACCCGTACGAGGTGTGGCTGCCCTACTGGCAGCGCTTCAACGGCGGGATCGGCTTCCACGAGACCACCACCTACCTGCACAACGCGGGCATCGGTTCGCACGGCTGCGTCAACCTGCTGCACACCGACGCGGTGCGCTGGTGGGAGCTGGGCAAGGTGGGCTCCCGGGTGGTCCTGGTCGGCCGCCGCCCCGGCACCTGACCCGCACCTCCTGCGCCCCTGCCCGGCAACACCGCCGCGCCGGCCCTGACCCGTCTCGCCGCAGCCCGTCTCGCCTCCGGCACCTCGGTAGTTGTCCATAGGGGCCGGATCGGGGGTATTTCCCCCTGTCCGTCCTGGCAACCGGGTGCCACCCTGGAAGTCAGGGGCCGGACGGGGTGGGAGGGCTGGGATGACCGTCGATCACGAGATGATCGCCGAGGACGCGTCGAACGGCGACCGGGTGACACCGACCGACGAGGTCTCCACGGCCACCATGGTCGGGTACGCCGTCGCCGGGATCGCCGTCGTCGGCTGGTTCCTCTTCGGCTGGTTGGTGCAACGGCAGGGCTTCATCGACTCGGTCGGTGAGGCCGCCGGCACCGGCTTCGCCCTGCTGCTCATCGTCTCCGTCGTCGGCACCGTACGCCGCAGCCGCCGCTGAGCGTCGGCAGTGACCGTCGCGCCGCACGTCGGCCACGGGTGACGAGGGTGCCGGGGTGCCGGTCAGTCCTCCCGCACCGCCGCGGTGATCCGGTGCAGGGCGAAGGTGTGCAGCATCTCGGTCCGCTCGTCCTCGGCACGCAGGTAACCCGCGCCGATCGACACCGGCCGCAGCAGCCGGGACAGCGTCGCCCCGTGCGCGTCGACGTAACCGACCCAGACCAGCGCCTTGTCCCGGACCGCCTGCTGGAGCACCGCCAGGGCCTCGGCGTGACCGTGCGCGGGTAGCGGACCGGCCGCAGCCCGGCCCGCGCCACCCCGGACCACCGCCGGGGCCCGCCGGGCCGCCCGCGCCGCCGCCTCACCCCGCCGGATCTGCTCCACCACACCGAGCAGCCGGGGCAGCGCCAACCGGGGCGTGGCCAGCGGGTCCACCGCCCGGCCGGTCGGCACCCGGGCCGGGGCCCGCCGGACCCGGGGACGGGCCAGCACCATCGTGCCGCTGGCGTCCTCCGGCACCGGGGCGTACCCGGCGTCACGCAGTGCGGTCAGCATCCGCCCCACCTGGTAGGACGTGCACAGCACCGTCGGGGCCAGCCGGCGGAACGCCAACGGCGTCAACCGCCGGTCGGCCAGCACCTCCGCCAGCAGCGCCTCGTCGTCACTGCGCACGTACCCACCGGCGGAGCCGACCCGCAACCCGCCGTGCTGCCGGGCCACGTCGTCCACCAGGTAGGTCAACCCCTGCGGGATCGGGGTACGCGACCGGCGGCGGAACAGTTCGTGCAGGTCGTCGGCGGTGTAACCGGCGTCAAGGGCCCGCCGGACACTGGCCGTGGTGACCCGGTGCACGCTGGCCCCACCCGCCGACTCCGGCTCGGTCACCGCCTCCAGCTCACCGGCCAACGTCGGGTCCGGTGGGCCGGGCACCACCACGCTCAGGTCGGCCTGCACCAGGAAATGGTCGACCGGGGCGGGGAGCAGGGCGTCCAACGCCCGCACCGTGCCCGAGGGGTCACCGCTCTCGGTGTCGGTGCGCAACCCCAGCGGGTCGTCCCCGCCCCGCTCGTCGGGCTCCGTGACGCTCGCGAGCAGCAGCCGCCCGTACGAGGTGAGCGCACCGAGGCCGGTCACCCCGAGCCGGGCCGCCTCGGTCAGCACCTCCCGGTGTGCGGCCTCCCGCCCCCTGCTGCGCCGGGGTGCCCGCCAGTCGAGCAGCGCCAGCACCTCATCGACGGTGGGGGCGGTACCCGGTTCCAGGTCGGCCAGCACCCCGAGCACCGCCCGGCGGGCGGCCGGCGCACCGGCCCGTTCCGCCTCGGCGGAGAGCACACTGATCGGCCGGTCCCGGTCGTCGCGCTGCCCCACCAGGCCGGCCTGCCGGCTCATCGTCAACCAACCCCGGGCCAACTGCTCCCAGCGGTGGGCCAGCGACATCGCCCGCCACACCTCGTACGCCCCGGTGGGCAGCACCTGCTGCTCTCCGCCGTAGCGGCTGGCGGCGGCGGGCAGGTCCAGCTCACCGAGGAGACCGGCCGCGTACGCAACCTCGACCAGGAGCGCGGTCGTCGACTCGTCCAGGGCCACCGCACGGGCCAGCCGGCGCAGGTCGCGGACCCCGACCCCGCCGGAGCGCAGCACCGGGGCCGGCTCGCCGGTCAGCTCCTCCAGCAGCGCCTCGGTGTGCCGTACCACCTCCATGGTCTGCCCGACCCCGGCGGAGTCGGCGGCCTTCGGTTCGCGGGGTGGTGCGTCGACCGGGGGTGGGCTGGTCCGCAGCGGCCCGAGCGGGCCGGTGTCGCGGCGCAGCAGCAACCCCACCTCGCGGGGCAGCTCGACCGTCCCGGCGGAGACCGCCACCAGCAGCCGCGCCTCGACCAGCCAACGCACCGGCGACCCGGTCGGGGCACCGCCGTTGGTGGGGTCGGGCGGCAGGTCGGCCTCCGCGCCGAGCGCCGGGGCCTGGAGTGAGCCCGGCGGCACGCTGCCGACGGGCGGGCCGGCGGCGAGCCGGTCCAGGATCGCCCGCGCCGACGGGGGCGCGGCGAGCAGCGTCCGGCGCAGCTTCGCGGCGTCCGCACACAGCGCCGCCGCCCGCGGGTCCAGCTCGTCGGCCGGTCGCCCCAGCCCCGCCGGGTACGGGGCGAGCTCGTCCACGCTGCCGGCGACCCGCAGCGCCTGCTCCGGGCCGTACAGCAGGAACCGGGCGCGGAGCCGGTCGAGCGCACTGCGGACGGTGGTCGGGGCGGGTGGGTGCGGCCCGGCGGTGGCCATGGCGAGCACCGCCTCGGTGGAGCTGGTGCCGTCCGAGGGGTGCCGGGTGAGCCGGGCGGCGTCGAGGATCTGGAGGGTGAACTGGTCCAGCCCGTCGAGCGCGCGGGCGACCGACACCCGCGACTCGGCCCGCAGGGCGAGCGCGGAGACGTCGGCCGGCACCGGTACGACGAGGTCGGGGCGCAGCTGGAGCAGCGCGGCGAGCGCCTCGTCGGGCAGCGCGCGCAACTGGTCGGCGAGTGAGGTGGTCATCGTCGTTCCACGCTAGCCCGCAGGCGGGCGATTGCGCCCCCCGGACGTCCGGCTCGGGCTGACCTGTCCGGGTACCTTCGCAGAATGTCCGCGCTGATGGTCGGTTTCGACCTCGACATGACCCTGATCGACTCCCGCCCCGGCATCGCCGCCGCCTACCGGGCGCTCACCGCCCGCACCGGTGTGCCGGTCGACGCCGAACTGGCGGTCTCCCGGCTCGGTCCGCCGCTGCGCACCGAACTCGCCCACTGGTTCCCGACCGAGCGGATCGAGGAGGCGGTGGTCCTCTACCGGGAGCTGTACCCGGCGTACGCGATCGCCCCGTCGGTGCCGATGCCCGGCGCCCGGGAGGCGGTCGACGCGGTGCACGCACACGGCGGCCGGGTGATGGTCGTCACCTCCAAGATCGGCCGGTTGGCCCGGCTGCACCTGGACCACCTCGGGCTGGCGGTCGACGAGTTGGCCGGGGACCTGTTCGCCGAGCAGAAGGCGACGTCGTTGCGGGAGCACGGTGCCGCGCTCTACGTCGGTGACCATGTGGCGGACATGGTGGCGGCCGGGGCGGCCGGTATCCCGGGGGTGGCGGTGGCGACCGGCCCGTGCCCGGCGGACGACCTGCGGGCCGCCGGAGCGCAGCTGGTCCTCGACGACCTCACCGGATTCCCGGCGGCGCTCGACCGGATCATCGGGCTAGCCTTGGAGCAGTAGTCGTATCGAGTGAAGCAGGGGTTTCCAAGGTGCCGACGGGTCGAGTGAAGTGGTATGACGCGGCCAAGGGATACGGGTTCGTCACCAGCGACGAGGGTGGCGACGTGTTCCTGCCGAAGGGCGCGCTGCCGGCGGGTGTCACCGACCTCAAGGGCGGTCAACGGGTCGACTTCAGCGTGGTGGACAGCCGGCGTGGCGCCCAGGCGATGGGGGTCAAGCTGCTGGACGCCCCGCCGTCCATGGCGGAGCTGCGCCGCCGGCCGGCCGAGGAGTTGCACGGTCTGGTCGAGGACATGATCAAGGTGCTGGAGGCGAAGGTGCAGCCGGACCTGCGCCGGGGCCGCTTCCCCGACCGCAAGACCGCGCAGAAGATCGCTCAGCTGGTCCACGCGGTGGCCAGCGAGTTGGAGGTCTGAGGCACCAGCCCGGCGTCGGCAGCCCGGCCCAGCAGCGCCTCCACGGCGGCGAACCCCGCGTCCCCCAGGTCGGCGGTGAACTCGTTGACGTAGAGGCCGATGTGCCGGTCCACCACGTCGGGCTCCATCTCCTGCGCGTGCGCGAGCACGTACCCCCGGCTGGCCGACGGGTCGGCCCACGCCTGGCGTACCGACTCCCGGATCCAGTCGGCGGCGGCCACCGGGTCGACCGTGCCCTTGCGGGCCAGGATCGCCCCGAGCGGGATGGGTAGGCCGGTGTCGGCCTCCCACCACTCACCCAGGTCCACCAGCGCGGTCAACCCGTGCCGGTGGTAGGTGAACCGGGCCTCGTGGATCACCAGGCCGGCGTCGTAGCGGCCGGCTGCCACGCCCGGCATGATCTCGTGGAACGGCACGATCTCGATCCGGGCCGGTGGCTGTCCCGCCGACCAGAGCCGGAACAGCAGGTACGCGGTGGTCCGGTCACCCGGCACCGCCACCGTGGCCCCGCTCAGGTCGACCCGGTCCGCCCGCCCCGCCCCGCCGGCTGCGCTGGCCGGCCGGGTTGCCGTGCTGGCGGGCCCGGTTGCCGTGCTGGCATCGGTGGTGGCCCCGCCTGCGGTGGTGGTGCCGTCGGTGGTGGCGTCCTGAGCTTCGGTGCCACGGGTGAGTACGAGGGGGCCGCAGCCCCGGCCGAGCGCACCGCCGCAGGGCAGCAGGTGGTAGTCGTCGAGCAGCCAGGGCAGCGCCGCGTAGCTGACCTTCACCAGGTCGAAGGCCCCCCGTTCGGCGGCGGTGTTGGTGACGTCGACGTCGGCGAAGGTCACCTCGACCGGCGGCGCACCCGGCACCCGGCCGTGCACCAGCGCGTCGAAGACGAAGGTGTCGTTGGGGCAGGGGGAGATCGCCAGGGAGAGCGCCACGCCCCCACGGTAGCGCCGCTGCGGCATCCGCCCCGCCATCCCCCGATGTGACGCCCACCCCGCCCGCCCCCGGCGGCCCGTTCTGGCCGGTGGGCCCGTTCTGGTCGGAGGGGCGTTCTGGCCGTGCGCGGGCCCGTTCTGGCCGGCGGGCCGTTCTGGCCGTGCGGCGGGCCCGTTCTGGCCGTGCGGCGGGCCCGTTCTGACCGGTGGGCTGTTCTGGCCGGGGCGTTCTGGGCGGCGGGCCCGTTCTGGCCCGGCGGGTCGTTCTGGCCGGGTCGTTCTGGCCCGGTGGGTCTCACCCGCTCGGGAGGACCTGCGTCCGGCTCGTGATCCCACCAGGCCCGGGCGGGGCGGGGCGGGGCGGGGCGGGGCGACGAGTACTACGTGTGCGCCCTTTCGAGCTGATGACGCCATCGAGTCAGCGCGGGCCGAGCGGCAGCGGGGTCAGCCTGGGGTCGAGCGGCAGCGGGGTCAGCGTGGGGCGGGGCGGTGGCGGGGTCAGCGTGGGGTAGGGCGGTGGCGGGGTGAGGGTGTGGCGGAGTGGTGGCGGGGTCAGCGTGGGGCGGAGCGCCGGGCGCGGAGGTGACGCGTACCCCACCCTGGCCGAGGCGTGGTGGTTTGACCTTTTCTCGGTATGCCCGGGGCCGCGCTACCCGGCCGGACACCGGTGTCGAGACCATGGCGGGCTGACGACCCGGGGCATGAGCCGGAAGCGGCCCGGGACTCCCTCACCGGTCTCAAGACCCATCCGTCTTTCAAGACTTATTTATCTTTCAAGACCTATCCGTCACCGACGTTTTTGGTCGGTATGCCTGGATAGACCAATCCGTGAATCGCTGACGTCATCAGCTCTAAAGGACGCGAGCTTGCTACCTTGTCCCCAGCTCCACCGGTTTTCCACAGGGTTGTCCACAGTCGGAGATGAGGTTGTTGAAGCCGAGGCGTAGCACCGGGAGCATGGTGGTGTGACGACGGAGGAGGCCCTGCCGGCCGATCTGGGCCGGACGGTGCGGGCGCTGCGCCGGGAGGCCGACCTGAGCCAGCGGGAGCTGGCCCGGCGTTCGGGGGTGCCCCAGGCGACCATCGCCCGGATCGAGTCCGGCAGTGCGGCCGATCCACGGTTCCACACGGTCGAGCGACTGGTGCGGGCCGTCGGTGGCACCCTGACGATCTCACTGCCCACCACCTCACTGCCCACCACCTCACCGCCCACCACCTCACCTCCCGCGCCGACCGACGCCCCGCCCCCGACGGACGCCCCGCCCCCGACCGACGGCCCGCCCCCGCCCCCGATCACCGCCACGTCGACCGTCCAGGCGCCGACCGCCGGGGTGACCTGTTCGCTGCCGCCGGTGCCGCACGACGACCTACGGGACACCGCCGGTCGGCGCTATCCGGCCCACCTCGACGTCTGGCCGGTGCGGGAGCCGAAGGACTGGCCGGGTGCCTGGTGGGCGGACTGGTACAACCTGCCGCCCCCGCTGTGGCCGCTGCGGTTGCCGCCGGCGGCGTATGAACGGAACCGGGGTTACCGGGACCGGAGGCGGGCGGCGGAGCGGGTCCGTCGGGACGCAACGGTCCGCTGGGTGATCGGCGACGGCCGGCCCTCGACGGCCTGGCGGTTCGTGGCCGAACTGCCCGACGGCACCCTGCTGGGGGAGTTGCGTGCCCACGAGCGTGATCCGCAGCTGATCTACGGCGACGACCTGGACTGGCCGCGCGAGCTGGTGCTCGACGGGGTGTTGGTCGCGGCCGGGCACCGTCGGATCGGCATCGGTGGCCGGCTGGTGGCGGCCATGGCGCAGCGGATGGAGGACATGGGCATCGGCCTGGTCCACACGGTGGTCGAGGACCAGTTCAGCAGCTCTTTCCTGGCATCCTGCGGTTTCCGGGTGGCCGCCGGTCGCCCGCTCGCCATGTCCCTGCGACGCCCGGTCGGCCCGGCACCCCGACCGCCGTAGCACCCGTCCGCATCTGTCAGGACAGCGCGCGGGCAGCCTGGGTCAGGGCGGTGAACGCCTCGCGCATCCGCCAGCCGTCGCGGTCCCGGGGACCGATCGGATTGGAGACGGTACGCAGCTCGACGAAGGGGAGGCCGGCCTGCGCGGCGGCGACCGCCACCGCGTACCCCTCCATGGCCTCGGCCACCGCGTCGGGGTGCCGGTCGGCCAGGGCGGTGGTGCTCGCGGCGGTGCCGGTGACCGTGCTGACCGTGAGCACCGCCCCGACGACGGCCGTCGGGAGGGCGGCGCGTAGCGCGCCCAGCAGCGCCGGGTCGGTGTCGATGGTGGGGCCGCCACCGAGCAGTTCCGGGGGCATCCCCAGCTCGTCGACGGGGATGAAGCCGGTCGGGGACTCGGCCCCGAGGTCCGCGGCGACGCTGCGGGAGGCGAGCACCGTTGCGCCGACCGGGGCCCGGCCGGCGAAGCCCCCGGCGATCCCCGCGCTGACCACCGCCCGGTACGGACGACCGGCAGCCTCGGCCAGAGCCAGCAGGCGGGCCGTGGCGGCGCCGGCCACGGCCGGTCCCACGCCGATCGCCCGGACCGTCACCGTCGGGTCGGCCAGCCCGGCCCGGACGGCCTCCGCCTCGGCCGGTACGGCGGTCAACACCAGCAGACCCGTCACGACACCGACCCCGGCGACTGCCGTGGCTGGTCGTCGACACCGCTGCCCGGGACTGCCGAGGACGGCCGGTAGATGTGGTAGCCCGGCGGGGCCAACCCGTCGTCGTGCCGTCCGGCCGCCCCGCTCGGGGCCGGTGAGGTCGGTGCGGCCCGGGCCGCCGCCTCGGTCGCCTCGTCGTCGGCGCTGTCGGCCGGGCGATCGGCGGCCATATCGACCCGCGTGCCGGCGGAACGACCGGCAGCGGCGTCGGTGGAGCCGGCGGCGGGACCGGGCGGGTCGGTCACCCCGGAGGCCGGGTCGGTCGTCCGCGCGGCAGTGGCGTCGGCCCGGTCCTGGGCGGCCAACTCCTCGTCGGTCAACGGTCGGCCCAGCAGCCGTTCGGCGCGCAGCCGGCCCGCGACGACGATTCCCCGCGCTGCGGCGAGGACGCCCACCCCGGCGGCGACCGCGATGCCGATGCGGCCCTCGAACGGGACGAGGCCGAGCCCACCACCGGCGACGAAGGCGAGCATCAGGGCGGTCTCGGAGTGGGCGAAGGAGCTGGCCCGCAACCGTTCGGGAATGCGTTCCTGGATCGAGGCGTCGACGGCGAGCTTGGCGATGCCGCTGGACAGGGCTGCGACCAGGCAGAACAGCGCCACCATCGGCAGGGAGAACTTCAGCACGGTCAGGATGCCCACCCCGGCCACGATGATCATCGTGCTGGACTGGATCGCCGCCGGTCGGTGGATCCGCAGCCGGGTGCCGACCGCGGTGGCCAGGAAGCCGCCGATCGCCAGCGCCCCGCCGATGATGCCCAGCGCCGCCTGGTCGCTGAGCCGGCGGCCGAAGAGGTCGTTGGTCAGGTCCCCCTTCTTGAGCGCGAACGCCAGGAAGAGCAGCAGGAAACCGTAGAGCGCGCGGACCCCCGCCGCGCCGATCAGGGTGGCGATCACCAGTCGACCCGCCGGCCGCCCCCGGCCCAACGGGCGGTCCCCCTTGCGGCGCAGCGCCCGCAGTGGTCGGGGCACCCGCTCCGGTGGCTCGGAGTCCGCCCGGGGCGGCAAGCGCAACGCGATCACCATGCCGACCAGGAAGATCACCGAGGCGACCCGGAGTGGCCACTGCGGCCCGAACCAGAACGCCGCCAACCCCAGCGGGGCCACCAACGCCCCGGCCACCGTGCCGTAGACACTGGCCCGCGCCCCCACCTGGGACAGTCCGAGCCCCTCCGGCAGCAGTCGGGGCACGGCGGCGGACCGGGCCACCCCGTACGCCCGGGACAGCGCCAGCACCCCGAACGCGGCGGGATAGAGCCCGAGGCTGCCGATGTAGTCCGAGATCAGCCAGGCCAGGAAGGCCCGGCCGAGCATGGTGGTGGCCAGCGCGTACCGCCGGCCGTGCCGGAAGTGGTCGAGCAGGGGGCCGACCACGGGTGCCAGCATCGCGAACGGCACCATCGTGACCAGCAGGTAGAGCGCCACCTTGCTGCGTGCCTCACCGAGCGGGACGTCGAAGAAGATGGTCCCGGCCAGGCCGATGGCGATCAACGTGTCCCCGGCACAGGAGACGGCGTGCAGGTCGAAGAGGCGGACCATGCCGGTCTCTCCGCCGGCACCCTTCGCGCGGGCCGAACCGGCCCGTCGGGTCATCCAGCGTCCGCCGTTGACCGAGCCGCGCAGCAGCAGGCGGGTGGCGCGGATGCCGGTGCCGACGGTCCGTCCCAGTACGGACCGCCCGGAGCGGGAGAACAGCGGCATGTGCACCATCCTCGCCCATCTGATCCAGGTGTGCCGCACCACGGGGGAAGACTCACTCGGGGAGTGCCTGTCGGTGCGTGCCGCGCATGGGGAACAATGGTCGGGTGACCAGGCCCGCTCCCGCTCGTGCCGCCCGCCTCGACCAGGTCTGCGCCGCCGCCGTCGAGGTGGCCCGCGACGCGATCACCGAGGTGGAGCCCGCCGACATCGGCGACCACCTGCGGGCTGTCGCCGAAGGTGACCGGGTGGTCACCCATTATTTCGAATGCCTGCTCGGTGGTTACCGGGGTTGGCGCTGGGCGGTGACCGTCACCCGGGTCCCCCGCAGCCGGCAGGTCACTGTCTGTGAGACGGTGCTGCTGCCCGGCTCGGACGCGTTGCTCGCGCCCGGTTGGCTGCCGTGGC
This sequence comes from Micromonospora sp. NPDC049257, assembly GCF_040678915.1. Taxonomy (NCBI): domain Bacteria; kingdom Bacillati; phylum Actinomycetota; class Actinomycetes; order Micromonosporales; family Micromonosporaceae; genus Micromonospora; species Micromonospora sp. NPDC049257. The sequence goes on along the minus strand of NZ_JBFAQU010000008.1, from coordinate 183,332 downwards.
AGGAACGCCTCCAGCCGGGTGACCTCGGCCCGGGTGACCTGCTCCTCACTCCGTCGGACGACGACCGGCTCGCCCCCGGCTACCTGCTCTCCGACGACCCGGCGGTCGAGGAAACCTCCTGGGAGTTGGGTCTCGGCCGGCCCCGGGTGCTGTCCCGCGAGGGCCGGGCCGAGGCGGCCCAGCGCTGGTACGACGGCGACCACGGCCCGTCCGCCCCGATCTCCACCGCTGCCCCCGCCTCGGCCCGCTGCGGCACCTGTGGCTTCTATCTGCCGCTGGCCGGTGCGCTGCGGCAGGCGTTCGGGGCCTGCGGCAACTTCTACGCCCCCGACGACGGTCGGGTGGTCAGCGCCGAGCACGGTTGCGGCGCGCACTCGGAGACCCTGGTGGAGACCGCCGAGCCGGCGGTCGACGAGCTTCCGACGGTGTACGACGACAGCGCGGTCGAGTCGATGACGGTGGACGGGGCATCCGACCCGGCGGAGGAGTCCGAGCCGGTGTAGCCGTCCGGCCGGTCCTGGCTGCGGGGCCGGTCCGCCGGCAGGCGGGCTCGGCGTGGGCGTGACGCCCCGGACGCCCGGTGTGCGGGGCGGGTCAGTCCTGCCGGGCGGATGCCCGACGGCGACGACGGTGGGCGTCGTGCCGCATCATCGTGGCCAGACCGGGAAAGCCCCACAGGAACCCGGCCAGGCAGGTCCAGAGCCAGTCCTGGTGGCCGTGTTCGGTGAGCCAGCCACGGAAGAAGACCAGCATCAGCAGGCCCACCACCGCCCAGGCGATCAACCCGGCCACCGCGAACGGGACCATCGGCGGGTCGAGTGGCTCGGGTCGTGGTGGTTGCTCCTGCGGCACGGGCAGAAGCGTACCGCGAAGCATCTTCCCGGCCCGCCGCTGATCTGGGACGATGCGCGCGACAACGGTAGATCACCTGCGAGGACCTGATGGCCATAGCGCCGCCGGACAACGGCATTCCTTCTGATCCCGCCCACCCCCGGAACGGTTTCGACCGTTTTTTCGAGATCTCCGCCCGTGGCTCGACGATGAGCCGCGAGGTACGGGGTGGTCTGGCGACCTTCTTCACGATGGCGTACATCGTGGTGCTGAACCCGCTGATCCTGGGCGGAGCCGCCGACGGTGACGGCAAGAAGCTGTCGATTCCCGCCCTGGCCGCGGCGACCGCGCTGGTGGCCGGCCTGATGACGATCCTGATGGGGGTCGTCGGGCGGTTCCCGATGGCGCTGGCCGCCGGTCTGGGGGTGAACGCGCTCGTCGCGTTCGAGATCGCCCCGCAGATGACCTGGGCGGACGCGATGGGGCTGGTGGTGATCGAGGGTGTGCTCATCGCGATCCTCGTGCTCACCGGCCTGCGTACGGCGGTGTTCCGCTCGGTCCCAACGCAGCTCAAGACCGCGATCGGGGTGGGCATCGGGCTGTTCCTGACCATCATCGGGCTGGTCGACGCCGGTTTCGTCAGGCGGGTGCCGGACGCGGCGAACACCACCGTGCCGGTGGGGCTCGGCATCAACGGCAAGATCGTCAGCTGGCCGATGCTGGTCTTCGTGGTCGGCCTGCTGGTGACGCTGGTGCTGGTGGTGCGGCGGGTGCGCGGCGCGATCCTGATCGGCATCCTGGCCTCGACCGCGCTGGCGATCATCGTGGAGGCGGTCGCCAAGGTGGGGCCGTCCTTCGTCGACGGCAAGCCCAACCCGCACGGCTGGTCGTTGAACGTGCCGAAGCTGCCCGAGCGGATCGTGGACATCCCCGACCTGTCGCTGCTGGGCAACTTCAACGTGCTGGGCTCGTGGAGCCGGGCCGGCTGGTTGATCCCGCTGATGTTCGTCTTCACCCTGTTGATCACGGACTTCTTCGACACGATGGGCACGATGGTCGCGATCGGCCAGGAGGGGGACATGCTCGACGAGCAGGGCACCCCGCCCCGGGCGAAGGAGATCCTGCTGGTCGACTCGATCGCCGCGGCGGCGGGTGGCGCGGCGAGCGTCTCCAGCAACACGTCGTACATCGAGAGTGCCTCGGGGGTCGCGGAGGGTGCCCGGACCGGGGTGGCCAACCTGGTCGCCGGTGGGCTGTTCCTGCTGGCGATGTTCCTGTCGCCGCTGTCCACGGTGATCCCGTTCGAGGCGGCCTCGACGGCGCTGGTGGTGGTCGGCTTCCTGATGATGACCGCGGTGCGGACCATCGACTGGACCGACTACGAGATCGCCATCCCGGCGTTCCTCACCATCACCCTGATGCCCTTCACCTATTCGATCTCCAACGGCATCGGGGCGGGCATCATCAGCTACGTGCTGCTCAAGCTGGCGAAGGGCAGGGCGCGGGAGATCCATCCGCTGCTCTACGCGGTGGCGGTGCTGTTCGTGCTGTACTTCCTGCGCGGGCCGATCGAGTCCGCGCTGGCGTAGCGCCACCCGTCGGTCTCCGGGCCGGGCGACCCGTCAGGTTGCCCGGCCCGCAGCGGCGGTATTCCCCTCGTGAGCATGGTCATATCGGATGTCGTTAGCCAGGCTCATTAGTTAGGCTAACGACTGTGACGGAGCGGACGGTGACGGCAAACCGCGTGCCACCGGCGCAGCTGGCACCCCAGTTGCGTGATGCGATCACCCGACTCAACCGGCGGGTCCGGCAGGCCCGCCCGGTCGGCGACCTGACGGTCACCCAGCTCTCCGCGCTCACCAGCCTCCGGCTGGCGGGCGCGCTGACGCCCCGGGAGCTGGCCGACGTCGAACGGGTCCAGCCACCGACGATGAGCAAGATCGTCGCGAAGCTGGAGGAGCGCGGCCTGGTGCAGCGCACCCCCCACCCGACCGACGGCCGGCAGGTCATCCTGGCGGCCACCGAGTCAGGCCGGGCCGTGCTCGACCAGTTCGAGCGGGCCCGCGACGAGTGGCTTGCCAGCCGGCTGGCCGCGCTCGCGGAGGACGAACGCGACACGCTACGGCGGGCCGCCGAGATCCTCCAGCAGCTCGCCCGCGCCTGACGCCCCACCGGGTCCGCGCCGTCCGCCGTCGATGACGCGTACGCGACCCGAGGAGGCGCACCAAGAGTGCAGGCGAAGCTGAGCACGATGTTCCAGTCCCTACGAGTCCGCAACTACCGACTCTTCGCCACCGGACAGCTGGTCAAACTGATCGGCGTCTGGATGATGTTCATCGCCCAGGACTGGCTCGTCCTTGAGCTTTCGGACAACTCCGCCACCGCGCTCGGCGTGGTGACCGCCCTGCAGTTCACCCCGGTGCTGCTGCTCACCCTGCTCTCCGGCCGGCTCGCCGACCGCTACGACAAGCGGATGCTGCTCTTCGTCGCCAACGCCTTCTGGACGGTGCTGGCGCTGGGGATGAGCCTGCTGGTGCTCACCGGCCTGGTCGAGCTGTGGCACGTCTTCGCGTTCGCCGCCCTGCTCGGCACCGCCAACGCGGTGGAGACCCCGGTCCGGCAGGCGTTCGTCAGCGAACTCGTCGGCACCACCCTGCTGCCCAACGCGCTCTCCCTCAACGCGGCGGTGTTCAACTCGGCCCGGATCATCGGCCCCGCCGTCGCCGGCCTGGCCATCGCCGCGTTCGACGTCGGCCCGGTCTTCCTGTTCACCGCCGTCAGCTCCGTCGCGCCGTTGGCCAACGTGGTCCGGATGCGCCCGGCCGAGCTGTACCGCAAGGACCTGCTCCCGATCGGCGAACGGGACTCGGCAAAGATCATCGACGGGTTGCGCTACGTCCGGCAACGCCCCGACCTGCTGCTGCCCATGGTGGTCATGTCGGTGATCGGGATGTCGCTGTTCAACTTCCAGCTCACCCTCGCCGCACTGGCCAAGACGGTCTTCCACACCGGGGCCGCCTCGTTCGGCCTGTTCAGCACCGCGCTGGCGGTCGGCGCGCTGGTCGGGGCGCTCGCCGGCACCGGACGGCGCAGCCGCCCGTCGGTATGGCTGGTGCTCGGTGCGGCCGTCGGCTGCGCGGTCTTCGGCACCCTGGTCGGCCTCGCCCCGGCGTACTGGCTGGTGGTGACCCTGCTCATGCCGACCGGCTTCTTCATGGTCTTCTTCGCCCAGGCGGCCAACCAGCGGGTGCAGCTCGGCACCGACGCGGCCTTCCGGGGCCGGGTGATGGCGCTGTGGGTGCTGGTGTTCCTCGGCACCAACCCGGTCGGCGCACCGATCATCGGCTGGGTCGCCGAGACCTTCGGCGCCGGCGCGAGCATCTGGATGGGTGGACTCATCTCGCTGGCCACCGCCCTGCTCGCGCTCACCTGGCAACTGCGGCGCTCCGGGGCCCGGCTGCGCTTCCGGGTGCTGCCGATGCCCCGCTTCTACGTGGTGTCCCGCCCCCGCCTGCTCACCCCCAGCGGGCGGTGAGCGGTGGGGCGGACACGCAGAGCGTGCAGATAGCAACAAAGCGGTGGCGCGCGGCCCCGCCGGGCCCTAGCGTCGAGGTGTGGCAGGCGGGAGCGCGCTGACGCTGATACTGGCTATCCTCGCCGTGGCCTGCCTGCCGGTGGCCTTCGCCCTGCTCTTCTGCCTCGACGAGATCGCCGACCGGGTGGCCTGCGGCTGGGCCGAGTGGCGGGAACGCCGCCGGGAACGCCGCACCATCGCCCGCCTCGACCGGGCCCTCGCCGCCGACCCGGCCACCCGCGACATCGACCTGACCGAGCTGGACCGGGCCGACCGCCGCCCCCTCGAACTCCTCGCCGCCGACCTGCGCCGCCTGGGCCAGCACCGGCTCGCCGCCGGCGGTCGCTCGGTGGTCTGGCACAGCTCGGTCATCGAGGCGTACGACGACCGGCTCCGCGCCGCCTGCCGGGCACTGGAGATCCCCGAGCACCTGGCCGAGCTGACCGGGGTCGACCGGGAGATCGAACGGGTCCGGGTCGAGGGCGTGCTGGCCGCGGCGGGGCTCACGCTGCCGACCACACCCGCCGACCGCCGCCCCCGTGACCGGCGGGCGTGAGACTCTTCGTCGCGGTCCACCCGCCACCGTCCGCCGTCGCCGACCTCACCGCCCGGGTGTCCCGGCTGCGGGTCGGCACAGCCGGTGCCGCCGGCCTCGACGTACGCCTGGCGCAGCCGGCACACCTGCACGTCACGCTGGCCTTCCTCGGTGAGGTCGAGCCCGGCCGGCTGCCCGAGGTGGCAGGTGCCCTCGGCGCGGCCGCCGAAGCCGCCCGCGCCGGCTGGACGCACCCACCCCTGTTACGGCTGGGCGGCGGGGGCCTGTTCGGGCAGGGCCGGTCCACCGTGCTGTGGGTGGACGTGCGGGGTGAGGTGACCGCGCTGCGGACGCTGGCCGGGCTGATCCGGGCCGAGCTGGACCGGGCCGGCCTGCCGTACGACGGGAAGCCGTTCCGTCCACACCTGACGGTGGCGCGGCCCGGTGACCGGCTCGACCCGTCCGAGGTGGACGCCGACCGGCTCGCCCTCGACGCCCACCTCGGTCCGCGATGGCCGGCCGATGAGCTGGTGCTGGTGCACAGCCGCCCCGGCCCCCACCACACCCCCCTCGCCACCTGGCCGCTCCGCCCCGCCCCCTGCTGATCATGACGATCGGGGCCGGGCCCGGCGGGCGACGGTTCCGTGACGGCGACGCGAAGGGGGGTGCAGTGGCGGTGTCCGAGGCGCTCGGATGCCGCTGTTTGGTCCCCGTCGGGGGACCGGTCACCAGGCCCAGGCCTCCGGGCCGGGACCACCGTTGCCGACCGGCGGGAACAACTCGTCGAGCCGCTGCTCCGTCGCCTCGTCGATCTCCACGGTCAGCGCGCCCAGGGTGTTGTCGAGCTGGGCGACGGTGCGCGGGCCGATGATCGGGGCGGTCACCCCGGGCCGGGAAAGCAACCAGGCCAACGCCACGTCGGCCGGGTCGTCACCCCGTTCGGCGCAGAACTTCTCGTACGCCTCGATGGCCGGCCGGTGCGCGGCGAGCCCGTCGGCGGCCCGGCCGGCGGTGCCCCGCGCGGCCCCGCCCTCGGCCATCTTGCGCAGCACCCCGGAGAGCAGCCCCCCGTGCAGCGGCGACCACGGGATGACCCCCAGCCCGTAGTGCTGCGCGGCCGGGATCACCTCCAGCTCGACGTGCCGGGTGAGCAGGTTGTAGATGGACTGCTCGGCGACCAGGCCGAGGAAGTTGCGCTTCCCGGCGGCGGCCTGCGCCTGGGCGATGTGCCAACCGGCGAAGTTGGACGACCCGACGTAGATCACCTTGCCCTGGGCGACCAGGGTCTCCATCGCCTGCCAGATCTCCTCCCACGGGGTGCTGCGGGAGACGTGGTGCATCTGGTAGAGGTCGATCACGTCGGTCTGGAGCCGGCGCAGCGAGTCCTCACAGGCCCGGACGATGTGCCGGGCGCTCAGGCCTTGGTCGTTGGGCCACTCGCCCATTTTGCCGAAGACCTTGGTGGCCAGGACGACCTTGTCCCGCCGGCCCCCGCCCTGGGCGAACCAACGACCGATGATCTGCTCGGTGATCCCCTCACCGGTCTGCCAGCCGTAGACGTTGGCGGTGTCGAAGAAGTTGATGCCGTGTTCGAGCGCCCGGTCCATGATGGCGAAGCTGTCCGGCTCGGAGGTCTGCGGCCCGAAGTTCATCGTGCCGAGGCAGAGCCGGCTCACCGACAGACCGGTACGTCCCAGATTCGTGTACTCCATGGGACCACCCTGACACGCGCGGACCTCGAGTGCCTCACGATGCCAGAGTGGCCCACTGCGATCAGGAGGACTCGCGGGCCGCCGGGCCGGTGCCGAACAGGACGTCGTCCCAGCTGGGCAGGCGCTTACGCGGCTTGCCCGAGGCGTCCGTCGACTCGCCGCCCGCAGCGGCCGCCGCGGCCGTGCCCGTGCGGCGCGGCCGGAGCACGGCAAGCGACGGCACGGCCGGGACCTCCTTGGGCGCGTCCGAGTCGTCGTCGAAGGCGGAACCCTGCCCACCGCCGAGCAGTGCGGCGGCACCACCGCCGACGGCCCGCTGACGGGGCGCGTCGGAACCGGCCAGCGCGGCCGGGGAACGCGGGTCGAGACCCCGCCCCGAGGTGCCGCCGAGCGGACGGTCCAGCGACGCGAGCAGGGCGTCCCGCCCGGCCCGGATCGGGTCCCGGCCCGGACGGGCCTGCTCGCTGGCGGCCGGCAGGCCGTGTCCGCCCCGACTCGGCTCGCCCCGCGACGGGCCGGGCAGCGCGTGGCCGCCCCGTTCCGGTGCCGGCTCCTGGCCGAGGATCGGCGTGGGACGCTCGGCGCACAGGTACTGCGCCATGTCGTCGTGCGGGGTGACGTTCTGCCGGAGCTTGTCGAGATCCCAGACGGCCTGCGCGGTGGCCTTGCCGGACGGCCAGGTGGCGATGATCCGCCAGGTGCCGTCGTCCCGCCGGAACGCGTCCCAGGAGATCTTCTCGGTGTCGATGCCGTGCTGGGCCAGCCGACCGTTGACCACCTCGGCCAGCGGGGTGGCCTTCTCGGCACCCTTGAGCCGGGTGCGCCGGGCGTGCTGGGCGAGCATGGCCCGCTCCTGGAGCACCGGGCCGGCGTAGCGCAGCACCCGGTCGACGGGCACACCGGCGATCCGGGCGACGTCCTCGGCGGACTCGCCCGAACGGATGCGGGCCTGGATGTCCCGAGGGGACAGTGACGGGGTCGGGTCGACCCCGGTGGGGACCACGGTGAGCGGCGGCGCACCGGGCTCGGCGTGCAGCACGGTCGCGATGCGTTCGTCGATGGGGAGGGCGAGCAGGCGCCCGACCTCGTCGGCGAGCACCAGCGCCTGGCCGTCCTCGGAGAGGGCGACGAAGCGTACTGGGCGCATGGCGTAGCCTCCGTCCCGCTTCGCTGGCCGTCACGCCACGAGCCGGCCACCCGGGCGTCCTCGCACCACCGTACGCTCATCTGCCCACAGGTGGGGGATGCGACTTGCGCATGTCGCGACTGAGCTGCGGCAATGATCACCGTGGGTGGCCGCAGCGACCGCTGCGACCACCCACCGTGACGGGTGTGACTAGAGCCGCTCGACCACGTAGTCGATGGCGGCGGTGAGCGCCTCCACGTCGGCCGGCTCCACCGCCGGGAACAGCGCGACCCGCAGCTGGTTGCGACCGAGCTTGCGGTAGGGCTCGGTGTCGACGATCCCGTTGGCCCGCAGCACCTTCGCGATCGCGGCGGCGTCCACCCCGTCGGCGAAGTCGATGGTGGCGACCACGTTGGAACGCAGCGCCGGGTCGGTGACGAACGGGGTGGCGAACGCGGCCCGCTCGGCCCAGCCGTAGACGATCCCGGCGCTCTCGGCGGTGCGCTTGGCCGCCCAGCTCAGGCCGCCCTGCGAGTTCATCCAGTCGGTCTGCTCGGCGGCCAGGAAGACGGTCGCCAACGCCGGGGTGTTGTAGGTCTGCTCCAGCCGCGAGTTGTCGATCGCGGTGACCAGGTCGAGGAAGGCCGGGATGTAACGGCCGGAGCCCTTGATCTCGGTGGCCCGCTCCAACGCGGCCGGCGACATCAGGGCCAGCCAGAGGCCGCCGTCGGAGCCGAAGCACTTCTGCGGGGCGAAGTAGTAGACGTCGGTCTCGCCGACGTTGACGTCCAGGCCGCCCGCGCCGGAGGTGGCGTCGACCAGCAGCAGCGAGCCCGGGTCGGCGTCGGCGACCCGGTTGATCGGCACCGCGACCCCGGTGGAGGTCTCGTTGTGCGGGGTGGCGTAGACGTCCACCCCGGCCTCGGCCAGCAGGCCCGGGGCGCTGCCCGGCTCGGCCTTGCGGACCGTCGGCTCACCGAGGAACGGCGCGTCCTTGACCGACTTGGCGAACTTCGCGCCGAACTCGCCGAAGCTGGCGAACTGGGCCCGGTCGCGGACCAGACCGAAGGTGGCGACCTCCCAGAAGGCGGTGGCGCCACCGTTGCCGATGATCACCTCGTAGCCCTCGGGCAGGGAGAAGAACTCGGCGATGCCCTTGCGCAGCCGGGCGACCTCGGCGCGGACGGTCTGCTGCCGGTGCGAGGTGCCCAGGTAGCTGGTCGCCACGTCGGCGAGTGCGGACACCGCCTCCGGACGGACCTTGGACGGCCCGCAGCCGAACCGCCCGTCGGCGGGCTTGATGTCGTCGGGAATCCGGATGGTCGGTGCGTCAGCCACGGTTTTCTCGATCCTTCCGCATGGGGCTAGGGCGGGCCCTTCACCAGGCGCGGGACTGCCGGCGGACGGGTGCGCGGGGCGCACCACGTGGCCGGGTCCGTGCCCGGTCCGGCGACACTGCCGGCCTTCATCCTCGCACCTGCGGTGGCCCGGATGCCGGCTGGTCCCAGGCCCGGACCTGAGGCGTCGGCCACACCGCTGCGTGATCAACGGCCGGTCGCCGGCCGGGCCGCTCCTGATCGTCCACCCGTCGCCGACCGGCCGGCCGGTGGTCGCGGTCGGCCGGGTCGCGCGTCGCCGGGTCGTCCGTCCGGCCGGACCCGGGTGACACGCGCGGGGGCGTCGACCGGTCGGTCGACGCCCCCCCGGTGCGAACGGGATCAGACGCCGTGCGGGATGGCGTCCCAGCCCTCGACCTGCTGCGGCTTGCGGGTGCCCGGGCCGACGTACCGGGCCGACGGGCGGACCAGCCGCTGGAGCTTCTTCTGCTCCAGGATGTGCGCCGACCAGCCGCCCATCCGGGCGCAGGTGAACATCGAGGTGAACATGTGCGCCGGCACCTCGGCGAAGTCGAGCACCACGGCCGACCAGAACTCGACGTTGGTGGCGAGGACGCGGTCCGGGCGGCGGGCCTGGAGCTCGGCCAGGGCGGCCTTCTCCAGCGCCTCGGCCACCTCGAAACGCGGTGCGCCCAGCTCCCGGGCGGTGCGCCGGAGCACCCGGGCGCGCGGGTCCTCCGCCCGGTAGACGCGGTGGCCGAAGCCCATCAGCCGCTCGCCCCGGTCGAGGACGCCCTTGACGTACCCCTCGGCGTCACCGCTGCGCTCGACGGCCTCCAGCATGGTGAGCACCCGCGACGGGGCACCACCGTGCAGCGGGCCGGAGAGCGCGCCGATGCCCGACGAGATGCAGGCCGCCGCGTCGGCCCCGGTGGAGGCGACGATCCGGGCGGTGAAGGTCGAGGCGTTCAGGCCGTGCTCGGCGGCCGAGATGAAGTACGCGTCGACGGCCTTGACGTGCCGGGGATCCGGCTCGCCCCGCCAGCGCTTCATGAACCGCTCGACGATCGTCTCCGCCTTGTCGATCTCCTTCTGCGGCACCGCCGGCAGGCCCAGGCCACGCGCGGACTGGGCGACGAAGGAGAGCGCGGTGACCGAGACCCGGGCCAGGTCGGCGCGGGCCTGGGAGTCGGAGATGTCCAGCAGCTGACTGAGCCCCCAGTACGGGGCGAGCATCGCGACCGCGGACTGCACGTCGACGCGGATGTCGCCGGAGTGCACCGGCACCGGGAACGGCTCGGCGGGCGGCAGGCCGGGGCCGAAGCGCCCGTCGACCAGCAGCGCCCAGACGTTGCCGAAGGAGACCTGACCGATCAGATCCTCGATGTCCACGCCCCGGTAGCGCAGCGCGCCACCCTCGCGGTCCGGCTCGGCGATCTCTGTCTCGAAGGCCACGACGCCTTCGAGGCCCGGTTTGAAGTCGGCCATGTCGTCTCCTGGCTTCTGGCTCGGTGCGCCCGCCACGGGCTCGGTCCGGCCCGGTACCTTAGGCGACCCTCAGGGATGTGTTCTCGCCATCTTGCCTGGTGAGTAACCAAGCGCGCGACCCACCGCGACTGTGCTGCACGCGACATCCCCGCCGCTGGACGCCGGGGCGCTCTCCGTGAGACTGATCAGTGGGCTGGCCAGCGTCTCCAGACGCCGGATGCCCGGCGAGAGGGAGAACGACGTGACGGGCGACACACCCGCCCTGGCGGCGATGCGCAACGAGTACGCCGCCGACCGGGGCCTTTCCGAGCCGGACCTGGCCGCCGACTGGCCCACCCAGTTCGGCCGCTGGCTCGCCGACGCGGTCGCGGTCGGGCTGCCCGAGCCCAACGCGATGGTCCTCGGCACCGCCGACGCCACCGGCCGGCCCAGCGGCCGGACCGTGCTGCTCAAGGAGTACGACCCGCAGGGGTTCGTCTTCTTCACCAACCACTCCTCGCGTAAGGGCGTCGAGCTGGCCGCCAACCCGTGGGCCAGTCTGGTCTTCCCCTGGTTCGCGATGCAGCGGCAGGTGGTGGTGACCGGTCGGGTGGAGCACGTCGACCGGGCCGGGACCGAGGCGTACTTCGCCAGCCGGCCGCGCGGCTCCCAGCTCGGCGCCTGGGCCAGCACCCAGTCCGAGGTGGTGCCGGACCGGGCCGCGCTGGAGGAGGCGTACCGGGCGGCGGAGCAGCGTTTCCCGGCCGGCACGCCGGTCCCGGCGCCCCCGCACTGGGGTGGGTTCCGGGTCCGGCCGCAGACGGTGGAGTTCTGGCAGGGCCGGGCCGGTCGGCTGCACGACCGGCTGCGGTTCCGTGGGGTCGAGGGGGGCGGCTGGGCCGTCGAGCGGCTGGCCCCGTGACCGCCGTCAAACCGGCCCGTACGGGTCGGGCCCGGCGGCTGGCCATCGACCTGCGGCCGCTGCGGGTCCCCGCGTACCGCCGGATGTGGCTCGGCAACACGGTGGCGATGTTCGGGTTTCAGTTCACCGCGGTCGCCGTGCCGGTGGAGATGTACGCGCTGACCCGGGACTCGTTCTGGGTCGGGCTGCTCGGGGTGGCCGGGTTCCTGCCGCTGCTGGTCTTCGGCCTCTGGGGCGGGGCGGTGGCCGACGCCCGGGACCGGCGGCGGGTGCTGCTGGTCGGCTCGGCGCTGCTCTGGGTGTCGATGCTCGGCCTGCTCGGGCACGCGCTGTCCGGCCTCGGCAGCCCGGTGCTGCTGCTGGCGTTGGTGACCGTGCACTCGGTCGCGTTCGCGATCAGCTCGCCGGCCCGCTCGGCGATCCTGCCCCGGCTGCTCCCGCCCGAGCTGGTCCCGGCGGGCACCACCCTGAACTACACCACCTTCACCGCCGCGTCGGTGGCCGGCCCGCTCGCCGCCGGCCTGGTCTTCGCCACCTTCGGCACCGGCACCGGGCTGCCCGTCGCCTACGCGGCCGACGCGCTGCTGTTCACCGCGCTGGTGGTGGCGACGGTCCGGCTGCCCGCGATGCCCCCGGCCCCACCGGCCGAGGGGGAGGCGCGTCGGGGTGGCCTGGCCGGCATCCTCGACGGGTTCCGCTACCTGGCGACCACACCGGTGCTGCTCTCCTCGTTCGCCATCGACCTGATCGCGATGATCCTGGCCATGCCCCGGGCGCTCTTCCCCGAGGTGGCGCAGGAACGGTTCGGCGGCGGGGCGGCGGTGGGGTGGCTCTACAGCGCCATCGCGATCGGCGCGATGCTGGGCGGCCTGACCTCCGGTTGGATCGGCCGGCTGCGGCGGCAGGGGCTCGCCCTGGTGGTGGCGGTGGTCGGCTGGGGGCTGGCCATCGCGGCGGCCGGGCTGGCCCGCCAGCTCTGGCTGGTGGTGCTGCTGCTCGCGGTGGCCGGGGCGGCGGACCTGGTCAGCGCGGTGCTGCGGCAGTCGATGCTGCTGGTCTACGCGCCGGACCGGATGCGGGGCCGGCTCCAGGGGGTCAACACGGTGGTGGTGGCCGGCGGGCCACGGCTGGGCGACCTGCGGGCCGGGGCGATGGCCGCCGGGTTCGGTGGTGGCGTCGCCTGGGTGGCCGGCGGGCTGTTCTCGGCCGGGCTGGCGGTGCTGCTGGTGGCGTGCTTCCCGGCCCTGCTGCGCTACCGGGCCGGCTCGGTGACCGAGGACCGCCGCTGACCGCACGCCAGGTGGGACGGGCCAGCCGGGTCCGGCGGGCGGGCCAGGGCACCGACTAGGGTCACGACATGGACAACGCCATGCACCGGCCGCCCTCGGGGACACAGTGGACCATCGCCGCCGACGGCCACGAGGCCGTCATCGTCGAGGTCGGCGGTGGGGTTCGGACGTACCGGCGCGACGGGGTGGACTACCTCGACGGGTACGCCGAGGACGAGATCAGCCCCGGCAGCGCCGGACACGTGCTGGCCCCCTGGCCGAACCGGATCAGGGACGGGAAGTACACCTTCGGGGACCGGTCGTTGCAGCTCGACCTGACCGAGCCGACCCGGGGGGTCGCCCTGCACGGCCTGGTCAACTGGGTGCGCTGGCAGCTGATCGAGGAGTCCGCCGACACGGTCACCCTCGGTTACGACCTGCCGCCGACCCCGGGTTACCCGTGGTCGTTGCGGCTGCGTACCCGGTGGAGCGTCGGGGCGGACGGGTTGCGCGGCGAGCACGAGGTGACCAACACCGGGGGCGAGGCCGCGCCGTTCGGGTTCTCCGTGCACCCCTACCTGCGGCTGGCGGGGGTCGCGGTGGACGACCTCACGATGCGGTTGCCGGCCCGCAGCCGGTTGCAGGTCGACGCCCGGCTGCTGCCGATCGGGGCGACCCCGGTGGCCGGCACCGAGTACGACTGGACCAGCCCCCGCCCGATCGGTGCCGCGCAGCTCGACCTCTGTTTCGGTGACGTGATCCGGGACTCCGACGGCGGCTCGTCGGTGACCCTGACCGCCCCCGACGACGCGGACGGGGTGCACCTCTGGGCGGACCGCGAGTTCGGCTGGTGGCAGGTCTTCACCGGTGACGCGCTCACCGGTGAGCGGCACCGCCGGTCGGTGGCGGTGGAGCCGATGACCTGCCCGCCCGACGCGTTCCGGTCCGGCCGGGACGTGATCGCGCTGGCCCCGGGGGAGACCTGGCGGGGCAACTGGGGCATCCGGCCCGGGGTCTGAGCATGGAGTTCGGCGAGGTGGTCCGGCGTCGCCGGATGGTCCGCAACTACGACCCGGACCGGCCGGTCCCGCCGGAGGTGGTGGACCGGCTGCTCGACCACGCGGTCCGGGCGCCGTCGGCGGGCTTCGCCCAGGGCTGGGGTTTCCTGGTGCTGGAGGAGCCGGCGGACCGGGAGCGGTTCTGGGCGGCGGCCACCCCCTCGGGCGGTGGCCGCGACCGGTGGCTGGCGGGGATGCGCCGCGCCCCGCTGATCGTGGTGCCGCACGCCAACCGGTCGGTCTACCTGGAGCGGTACGCGGAGCCGGACAAAGGGTGGGCGGACCGTTCGGAGGACCGCTGGCCGGTGCCCTACTGGTACGTCGACACCGGCTTCGCCGCGCTGCTGATGCTGCTCACCGCCGTGGACGAGGGGTTGGGGGCGTGTTTCTTCGGCATTCCGCCCGACCGGTTGGCGGCGTACCGGGAGGCGTTCGGGGTGCCGCCGGATTACCATCCGATCGGCGCGGTCACGGTGGGTTACCGCTCGGCTGACCATCGGTCACCGTCGCTGCGGCGGGGGCGTCGGCCGGTGGACGAGGTGGTCCGGCGCGGTCGGTGGAGTTGATGCCGGTTCGTACCCTGCGCAGTGGGTGACGGAGCGAGAGAAACCGACAACGGGGAGCAAAACGCGGTGTGGCAGGGGCGGATAGGCTGGCACCGTCATCGGTGCCGCACGGCGCGGCACCTCGGCGTGACCCGGCACCACGCCGAGGGTCGGCCTGACCACGGGGAGGGGAGCGTGCCGTGATTTTCCGAGCGGTCCGGGACGGGCGTCCCTACCCGGAACACAACCTGACTCTCAAACAGTGGGCGGAGATCCCACCGCGCCCGCTGCGGCTCGACCAGCTCATCACCACCAAGCGTGAGCTGGCACTCGACAAGCTCCTCGCCGAGGACTCCACCTTCTATGGCGACCTGTTCCCGCACGTGGTCGAGTGGGGCGGCGGCCTCTACCTGGAAGACGGCCTGCACCGGGCGCTGCGGGCGGCGTTGCAGCAACGCAACCAGATCCACGCCCGGGTGCTGGTCTACACCGGCCAGCCCGAGTGACGCCCGCCTGAACACTCGTTAAGGTGGCGGCCATGGGCACCGTACTGGACCTGCTGGACGTCGACGCCTTGCTGAGCGAGGAGGAACGGCAGATCCGGGCCGTCGTCCGCCGGCTCGTCGACGACCGGGTCCGCCCGCACGTCGCCGGCTGGTACGAGGACGGCCACGTCCCGGCGCGCGAGCTGGCCCGGGAATTCGGCCGGCTCGGCCTGCTCGGCATGCACCTGACCGGGTACGGCTGCGCCGGCGCCCCGGCCGTCGCGTACGGGCTGGCCTGCCTGGAGCTGGAGGCCGGCGACTCCGGCGTCCGCTCCCTGGTGTCGGTGCAGGGTTCGCTGGCCATGTACGCCATCTGGCGCTTCGGCAGCGAGGACCACAAGCAACGCTGGCTGCCCGCGATGGCCGCCGGCGAGGCGATCGGCTGCTTCGGCCTGACCGAGCCCGACCACGGCTCCGACCCGGCCTCGATGACCACCCGGGCCCGCCGCGACGGCGACGACTGGATCCTCGACGGCGCGAAAATGTGGATCACCAATGCGCCGATCGCCGACGTCGGGGTGATCTGGGCCCGCACCGACGAGGGGGTGCGGGGTTTCCTCGTACCGATGGACAGCCCCGGGGTGACGGCGCGGGAGATCCGCCGCAAGATGTCGCTGCGCGCCTCGGTGACCGGCGAGATCACCCTCGACGGGGTCCGGCTGCCGGCGGACGCCCTGCTGCCGGCGGCGGTCGGGCTGCGGGCGCCGCTGAGCTGCCTGACGGAGGCCCGGCAGGGCATCGTCTGGGGGGCGCTCGGCGCCGCCCGCGACTGCCTGGAGACCACCCTGGCGTACGCCGCCACCCGCACCCAGTTCGGCCGGCCGCTCGCCGGGTTCCAACTCACCCAGGCCAAACTCGCCGACATGGCCGTGGAGTGGAACAAGGGACTGCTGCTCGCCCTGCACCTGGGCCGGCTGGCCGACGCGGGAACACTGCGACCCGACCAGGTCAGCGTGGGCAAGCTGAACAACGTGCGGGAGGCGCTGGCGATCGCCCGGCAGTGCCGGACGATCCTCGGCGCGAACGGGGTGTCCGGCGAGTACCCGGTGATGCGGCACGCCAACAACCTGGAGAGCGTGCTCACCTACGAGGGCACCTCCGAGATCCACCAGCTGGTCATCGGGCAGCGGCTCACCGGGCTGTCCGCCTTCGGCTGACGACCGCCCGTCACCCGTTCGGGGCGCTCGCCGCGCGCGCGTCGCACGGTGGCCGTACCGTCATCGACAGAGGCACGTGTCTGACGAGGACGGTGAGGGCGATGGCCCGCGACGGTGAGACCCCCCAGAGTGAGTTCCCCGGCTACCCGACCGCCGACACACTGCGTACCCGGTCGGGCGACCCGGTCGACCCCGACACCCCACCGGCCGACCCGCCCCGCACCGGTGGCGGCCCGGCCCGGGGGCTGCTCTGGGTGCTCGGCGCGGCGGCGCTGGTCGTGGTGGTGCTGCTCGGTACGCAGGTGACCGGGCTCTTCCCGGACTTCCGCAACCCGTTCGCCAAGGAACAGACCGACCGCAGCCAGCCGCCGCTGCTCAAGTCGATCCAGGACCTCAGCCGCTACGTCGCGGCCGAGGGCAACTTCCAGGTCGTGGTCGACCTCCAGAACGACCGTAAGAACGTGCCGGAGTTCCTGCTCAACCAGCGGACCCTCTTCGTCGGGGCGGGCAGCGTCGAGGCGTACGTGGACTTCGGCAAGATCGGCGAGGGGGCGGTGGTGCCGTCCGCCGACGGTAAGTCCGTCGAGATCAAGCTGCCCGCGCCGCAGCTCGGCCAGACCAACCTCGACATGGACAAGAGCTACGTCTTCGCCGAGGAGCGCGGCCTGTTCAACCGGATCGGTGAGCTGGTCCAGGGCGACCCCAACCGGCAGCAGCAGGTCTACCGGATGGCCGAGGAGCGGATCACCACGGCGGCCCGGGACAGCGGGCTGGCCAAGCGCGCCGAGGAGAACACCCGCAAGATGCTGGAGGGCCTGCTCCGCTCGCTCGGCTACGAAAAGATCACCATCACCTACACGGCCCCCTGACCCGCAGCGCCCCCACCGTCCGCGCCCCGGCCAACCCGCAGCCCCTCACCGCAAGCGCACAGCACCACGCCCAACGGCGACCCCGGCGACCCCGGTGCCCCCCCGGTGCCCCGGCTGATCCCGGTGATCAAGAGGTTTACGTCATTCTTGATCTTCAAGTTGACGTAAACCTCTTGATCACCGCGTGTAACCCCATCTGCACGCTGTCGACGGGTGATTGATCGGGTGGGGGCTTGTGGATGTCGATGGGGTTGGTGTCAGGGAGTGGGAACGCCAGGATGCCGCCTCCCTGGGACGGGAGGCGGCATCCACGGTGACCGGGCGACGCCCGGCGCGGCGGCAGCGATGCGATCTTCGTCGGGCGGCGCGGCGGCAGCGATGCGCCTCGTCGGGCGGCGGCGTTACGGTCTTCGTCGGGTGGCCCGGCGCGGTCAGTAGGTGGTGGTGGCGTAGCGGTCCTCGTTGGGCATCAGGATCCACAGCACCAGGTAGACGATCACCTGCGTGCCGGGCAGCAGCAGGGAGAGCAGGAACAGCAGCCGGACCAGGGTGGCCGAGGTGTTGAACCGGCGGGCCAGGCCGGCACAGACACCGGTGAGCATGCGCCCCTCGCGGGGTCGGACCAGTTTGCGACTCATCGTCTAACTCCACTCTGCGGCGATCCGCCGCGCTGCATTCCACGGTAGGAAGGGGTGGCCACCTTGCCCTCCGCCCCGAGAGTGATCCGGTGACCCCGTACCCGTAGGTGGTTACCCGAGTCGGCCCCGGCTGATGCCCCGGGCGCTGCCCGCGCTGCCTGGCCGTTGCCCGCGCTGCCTGGCCGTTGCCCGCGCTGCCTGCGTTGCCCGCCGTTGCCCGCGCTGTCTGGCCGCTGCCCGCGCTGTCTGGCCGCTGCCCGCCACAGCCCGCGCCGCCTACCCCGGCCGTTCGGGCACCAAGATCACGCTCGATCCTGGTTGTAGTGGCCTCGCCCAAGGCGCAGGGATGCCACTACAACCAGGATCGAGCACGATCTTGGTGCGGGGTGCGGGGTGCGGGGTGCGGGGTGCGGGGTGCGGGGTGCGGGGTGCGGGGTGCGGGGTGCGGGGTGCGGGGTGCGGGGTGCGGGGTGCGGGACGGGAAGGGGCTGGGGTGGGGTGGGCGGGTAGGCTCGCCGGTCGACACCGCCCCCACCCCGGGCGGGATCAGCAGGTCACCGGCGGACCCCGGGCGGCCACGGACCCGGCCCGGACCCGGCACCACCGGGCGACGGCGAGGAAGCGCAGCGATGATCAGTGTCTTCGACCTTTTCAGTGTCGGTATCGGGCCGTCCAGTTCCCACACGGTGGGCCCGATGCGGGCCGCGCGTACCTTCGTCGCCGGGCTGAAGGCCGACGGGTTGCTGCACACCGTCACCCGGGTCCGGGCGGAGCTGTTCGGTTCGCTGGGTGCGACCGGTCACGGTCACGGCAGCGACCGGGCGGTGCTGCTCGGGCTGGCCGGTGAGAGCCCGGAGACGGTGGACACCGACAGTGTCGGCCCCCGGGTCGCCGAGGTCCGCACCCGGCGTCGGCTCGCCCTGCCCGGTGGCCAGGAGATCGACTTCGAGCCGGACCGGGACCTGGTGCTGCACCGCCGCCGGTCGCTGCCGTACCACCCGAACGGGATGACCTTCGTGGCCTGGGACGCGGCCGGGGTCGAGGTGCGGACCCGGACGTACTACTCGGTCGGTGGCGGGTTCGTGGTGGACGAGGCGGCGGCCGGGGCGGACCGGATCACGTCGGACACCACGGCCGTACGGCACCCGTTCTCGACCGGCGCCGAGCTGCTGGACGTCACCGCCGGCACCGGCCTGTCGATCAGTGCGGTGATGCTCGCCAACGAGTTGTCCTGGCGCAGCGAGGCGGATGTCCGGGCCGGGTTGCTGGGCATCTGGCGGGTGATGCGGGAGTGCGTGGCCCGGGGTGGCGAGCGGGACGGGGTGCTGCCGGGTGGGTTGCGGGTCCGTCGTCGGGCCGCTGAGCTGCGCCGCAGCCTGGAGGCCGACGCCGGCTCGACGGACCCGCTGCGCGCGATGGACTGGGTGACCCTGTTCGCGCTCGCGGTCAACGAGGAGAACGCCGCCGGTGGCCGGGTGGTGACCGCTCCGACGAACGGTGCGGCCGGGATCATCCCGGCGGTGTTGCACTACTACACCCGGTTCGTGCCGGGGGCCTCCGACGAGGGGGTGGTGCGGTTCCTGCTGGCCGCCGGGGCGATCGGGGTGCTGTTCAAGGAGAACGCCTCGATCTCCGGGGCGGAGGTGGGCTGTCAGGGTGAGGTCGGGTCGGCGTGTTCGATGGCCGCCGCCGGGCTGGCCGAGGCGCTCGGCGGCACCCCCGAGCAGGTGGAGAACGCCGCCGAGATCGGCATGGAGCACAACCTCGGGCTGACCTGCGACCCGGTCGGGGGGCTGGTGCAGATCCCCTGCATCGAGCGCAACGCGGTGGCTAGCATCAAGGCGATCACGGCGGCCCGGTTGGCGTTGCGCGGCGACGGGGTGCACCACGTCTCGCTCGACAAGGTCATCAAGACCATGCGCGAGACCGGGGCGGACATGAAGGTCAAATACAAGGAGACGGCACGCGGCGGCCTGGCCGTCAACGTGATCGAGTGCTGAGGGGGCGTTCGTTCACCGACTGCTAACCTGTCGTCCGTTGTTGTCAGGCGGGAGGCGACGGTGACCGCAGGCGTCACGGCGTTGTGGTCGCACCGCAACTCGCTGCGCATCCTGGTCAGACGCGATCTCGCGGTGAAATACCAGCAGTCCGTGCTCGGTTACTTCTGGTCGCTGATCGAGCCGCTGGGGATGGGCGCGATCTACTTCTTCGTCTTCGGGGTGCTCTACTCCGGGCCGACCAACCGGCACCTCGGCGAGGCCGCCGGGTCGTACCCGCTGTTCCTGATCACCGGCATCTTCGCCTGGATGTGGACCAGTTCGGCGTTGAGCGAGGCGACCAATGCGCTGACCGGGCAGTCCCGCCTGATCACCACGATGAACCTACCCCGGCAGGTCTTCCCGATCGGCCGGGTCACCGGCCGGTTCGCCGAGTACGTCGCGGGCCTGCCGATCCTGCTGGCCGTCGCCGCCGTCTACGCCGTACACGGCCGGATCGAGCTGGGCTGGTCGCTGCTGAGCCTGCCGCTGGCCGTCGCCGTGCAGGGCACCCTGCTGGTCGGGCTGGCCCTGCTGCTGTCGGCGGTCAACGTGTTGATGCGCGACGTGGAACGGTTCATGCGGCTGGTCATCCGGGTGCTGTTCTACGCCACCCCGATCATCTATCCGTTGAGCCTGGTCCGGGAGTCCGGCATGCCGGCCTGGGTGAAGGTGGCGTACGAGCTGAACCCGCTGGTCGGCATCTTCCAGCTCCAGCACGCCATCTGGTACCCGGACGAGTTCCCGGACGCCCGGCTGCTGACCACCACGATCGCCGGCAGCCTGCTGGTGCTGGTGGCCGGCTGGTGGGCGTTCCGCAAGCTCGAACCGGCCGTGCTGAAGGAACTCTAGGTGCCGCCGATCATCGAGGCGCAGGGTCTCGGCATCCGTTTCGTCCGCAACCGGCGTCGGCAGTTGCGGCTGCGGGAGTTGTTCATCCACCGGGGCGGCCGGGCCACCACCGCCGGTCAGTTCTGGCCGCTGCGGGACGTCTCGTTCACCGTCGCGCCGGGCGACACGCTCGGTGTGATCGGGCGTAACGGCACCGGCAAGAGCACCCTGCTGCGGCTGATCGCGGGGGTGCTGATCCCCGACGAGGGGCGGATCACCGTCCGGGGTGACGTCGCGCCGCTGCTGGAACTCTCCGCCGGGTTCTCCAACGACCTGACCGGTCGGGAGAACCTCTATCTGGTCGGCGGGCTGCACGGACTGTCCCCGGGCTACCTGCGGCGACACTTCGACGACATCGTGTCGTTCGCCGGTGAGCAGGTGGAACGGGCCATCGACACGTCGGTGCGGCACTACTCGTCGGGGATGAAGGTCCGGCTCGGGTTCGCGATCATCTCGCACCTGCCGCACCCGATCCTGCTGATGGACGAGGTGACCGCGGTGGGCGACGCGGAGTTCCGCCGGAAGTGTTATTCGACGATCGACCGACTGCTCGCGGAGGGGCGCACCTTGGTGCTGGTGTCACACAACGAGAAGGATCTGACCCGGTTCTGCCGTCGGGGGCTCTACCTCGACGGCGGGCGGTTGACCGTGGACGGGACGGTCGCGGAGGCGCTCGACGCGTACCACGCCGCGGTGCCGAGGTGACCCTGGCGATCGTGCTCGCCGCCGGTGCGCCGGCCGCGGGCCCCCCCACCGGCGCGGGCGTACCCCTGGCCGACCGGCTCGCCGACCAGTTGCGCCGGGCCGGGGCGGACCGGGTGCACACCGTCGCCGGTCTCGCCGAGCTGGCCGCCCTGGTCGACACCGTCACCGGTCCGGTGCTGGTCACCGGGGGCGACCTGGTCGCGCACACGGCCGTACTGCGGCATCTGGTGACCAGCCCGGTCGGCCCGACGGTGGCCCTGGTGCTCACCGACGCGCCGGCCGCCGGTCAGACGGTGGTCCGCGAGGAACGCGGCCAGGTGGTCGACGCGGGCCCGGAGCTGGCCGACGCCACCGGCGTCTTCGGCGGCGCGGTGCGGGTCGGGGCGGACGACCTGCCGACCCTGGCCGCCGCGGCCCGCGCCGCCGCCGGCCCGGCGTCGCCGCAGGCCGTCCACGGCCCGCAGGCCGCCGATGGCCGGGTGGCGGGGCAGGCCGCCCACGGCCAGGTAGTGGTGCAGGCCGCCCACGGCCCGGTAGCGGGGGGCGTGGCCGGTGCCGCCGTGGACCGGCTGTTCGCGGCGCTCACCGACCTCGGCACCCTGACCTTCGCCCACCGGGTACGCCTGCTCGTGGCGCACCGGGTCACCGACCCGGCCGGCCTGGCCGCCGCCGAGGCGGCCCTGGCCGGGGTGGACGAGGACCGGGCGGAGCTGCGGCTGTCGGTGAAGGAACGCGACGACTTCTTCACCACCTACTTCGTCAGCACCTGGTCGCCGTACGTGACGAAGGCGTGTGCCCGGCTGGGTCTGACGCCGACCGGGGTCACCATGATCTCGGTGTTGTTCGCGGTGGTCGCGGCGGTGCTCTTCGGCGCGGGTGGCCGGGTCGCCCTGGTGGCCGGCGCGGTGCTGCTCTACCTGGGTTTCGTGCTCGACTGCGTGGACGGGCAGTTGGCCCGGTACACCAGGCACTTCAGCGCCTGGGGCGGCTGGCTGGACACGATGGCCGACCGGGCGAAGGAGTACCTGGTCTACGCCGGGCTGGGCTACGGCGCGACGCACGCCGGGTTCCGTTACGGCTGGGCGTTGGCGATCGCCGCGATGACGTTGCAGACCGTCCGGCACATGACCGACGCCTGGTACGGGGTGCTGCACGACGAGGCGGCCCGGCGACCCCGCCCGGCCACCCCGACCGCCGGGGGGATCGGCGGG
This sequence comes from Micromonospora sp. NPDC049257, assembly GCF_040678915.1. Lineage (NCBI taxonomy): Bacteria > Bacillati > Actinomycetota > Actinomycetes > Micromonosporales > Micromonosporaceae > Micromonospora > Micromonospora sp. NPDC049257. The sequence goes on along the minus strand of NZ_JBFAQU010000008.1, from coordinate 160,905 downwards.
AAGCTGAACGCCGCCTCGACCCGGGTGCAGGCGGACACCGGCTCGGTGTCGTACTGGCTGAAGCGGACGGTGGTCTTCCCGATCGGTGAGCGGTGGGCGTTGATCGCGGTCACCGCCGCGCTGTTCGGGCCGCTGGTCAGCCTGGTCTCGGTGCTGGTGTGGGGGGTGCTGGCGTTCGGTTACACGGGCGCGTTGCGGACCTTGCGGGCGCGCTGGATGTGGGTGCCGGTGCTGGACACGGTCGACGCGACGTTGCACCGTGACGACGGGCCGGTGGCGGCCCGGTTGCCGGTGGTCCGCCCGATGGGCCCGTTGACCCTGGCGGTGCTCGGGGTGCTCGGGCCGGCGGTGCTGCTGGTGGTGGGGTTGTTCCGGGCGGCCGGCGACGGTGATCCGGGCGGTCTGCGCTGGTGGCTGCCGGTGGCGCTGCTGGTGTTGCTGGTGGCCGGGTTGGGTGCGGGTGCGGCGCACAACGGGCCGCTGGACTGGCTGGTGCCGGCGGCGTTGCGGGCCGGCGAGTACCTGTTCGCCGCCGTGGTCGGGGTGGTCGGCGGGGTGCCGGCGTGGCTGCTCTTCGGGTACGTCTTCGTGCTGACCGTGCACCACTACGACCTGACCGCCCGGTTGGAGAAGCGGCAGGTGGCCCCGCCCCTGCACCGGTGGACGCTGGGCTGGGAGGGGCGTTCGGTGCTGTTGGCGGTGGCGGCGATCGCCGGATTTGCCAGCCCTGTAATGGCTACACTCGGTGCGTACCTTCTGCTGGTGTTCGTGGCAAGTGTCGTGCTGGCCTGGGTCGTCCTGCCGGCCCGCGCGAGCCGGGCGGCGGCCGTACCCGTGCGGGGTGGTTCGCCGGGCTGACGACAGGGGCGGGGCGGATGACGCTGATCAGCTTCGTCGTACCGGCCTTCCGGGTGCAGGGTTACCTGCGCGAATGCCTGGACTCGCTGCTCGGCCAGCCGGTGCGGGACATCGAGGTGATCGGGGTCGACGACGGCTCCCCGGACACCTGCGGCGACATCCTCGACGAGTACACCGCCCGTGACCCCCGGGTCCGGGCGCTCCGCCTGCCACGCAACGTGGGGCTCGGTCCGGCCCGCAACGCCGGGCTGGACCGGGCCACCGGCGAGTACGTCTGGTTCCTCGACGGCGACGACTGGCTCGCCCCCGACTGCCTGCCCGAGGTCGCCGACCGGCTCACCGCCACCCGTCCGGACGTGCTGCTGGTCGACCACGTCCGGGTGCACTGGGACGAGCGGGCCACCCGCAGCGCCCTGTCGGAGGTGTTTCCCGAACCGCCAGGCGCGGCGACGTTCCGCCTGGCGGAGCGGCCGGAGGCGCTGCGCCTGCTGCACACCGCCTGGAACCGGCTGGTCCGCCGGGAGTTCCTCACCGGCCTCGGGCTGCGTTTCGCCCCCGGCTGGTACGAGGACGTCGCGTTCAGCTACCCGGTGCTGCTGGCCGCCGGGCGGATCGGGGTGCTCGACCGGGTCTGCGTCAACTACCGGCAGCGCCGGGCCGGTGCGATCACCCGGACCCTCGACGACCGGCACTTCGAGGTCTTCGACCAGTGGCACCGGGTGTTCGGGTTCCTCGACGAGCGGCCCGACCTGGCTGAGCTGCGACCGGTGGTCTTCGAACGGATGATCTGGCACTACCTGACCGTGCTCGGCAACGGCGACCGGATCGCCCCGCAGCTGCGGCCGGCGTTCTTCCAGCGGATCACCGCCGACCACCGGCGGTTCCGACCCACCGGAGGCTATCCGGTGCCGGACGGGTGGGACGGGCTCAAGCACCGGCTGGTCGCCGCCGGCAGGTGGCGGACGTTCAGCGCGCTGCGTACCGCCAACCAGGCCCGGGAGGTCGCCCGCAGCGCCGGTCGGCGGGCCCGGCCGGTGGCCCGGCGCACCGCCCGGCTGGCCCGGGACGCGCTGCTGCACGAGTGCTACCGGGCCGAGATGCGCCGGCCGATCGACCCGACGCTGGCCGTCTACGCCGCCTACTGGTACCGGGGTTACGCCTGCAACCCGGCGGCGGTGCACGCCGCCGCCCGCCGGCTCGCCCCGCAGGTACGCGGGGTGTGGATCGTCCGCCGGGACCGGATCGACACCCTCCCGCCCGGCACCGAGTACGTCGTGGCCGGCACCCTCGACTGTCAGCGGGTGCTGGCGCGGGCCCGTTGGCTGGTCAACAACGTCAACTTCCCGGACTTCGTGCGTAAGCGCCCCGGTCAGGTGCACGTGCAGACCCACCACGGCACCCCGGTCAAGGTGATGGGGCTGGACCAGCAGCGGTACCCGCTCGGTGCGGTCGGGATGGACTTCGCGGGGCTGCTGCGCCGGGTGGAGCGTTGGGACTACAGCGTCAGCTCCAACGCGTTCTCCACCCAGATGTGGGACCGCGCCTATCCGGCGGACTACGTCCGGCTGGAGGTGGGCTACCCGCGCAACGACCGGCTGGTCACCGCCACCACCGAGGAGGTGGCTGCGGTGCGGGCCCGGCTCGGCGTCACCCCGGACGAGCGGGTGGTGCTCTACGCGCCGACCCACCGGGAGCACCTGCCCGGTTACCGGCCGCCGTTCGACCCGTACCGGCTGCTGGAGGTGCTCGGGCCGGCCGGGCGGTTGCTGGTGCGCAGCCACTACTTCCACGACCGGCAGGGCCGGGCCCGGCGGCGGGCCGGGGGTCGGGTGGTCGACGTCAGTGACGTCGCCAGCGTGGAGGACCTCTATCTGGCGGCCGACGTGCTGGTCACCGACTACTCGTCGGCGATGTTCGACTACGCGGTGCTGGACCGGCCGATCGTCATCTACGCCCCGGACCACGACGCCTACCGGCTGGCCCGGGGGGTCTACTTCGACGTCACCGCCGAGCCGCCGGGGGAGGTCGCGCTGACCTTCGACGAGCTGTGTGCGGTCTTCCGTTGCGGCGCGGTGACCGGGGAGTCGGCCGAGCGGGCGCGGCAGGCGTTCCGGGAGCGGTTCTGCGGTTGGGACGACGGGCACGCGGCGGAGCGGGTGGTCCGCCGGGTCTTCCTGGGGGAACCTGGGTGATCCGGGCGGATCGCCGTACTGGCCCGTAATAGGGCTGTCATCAGTCGAACATGGCACGTTTACCCGATGTGCTAACCCGATGATGCTCGTCACAGTCAACCCGGGGTTCGGCCAAGCTGGGGGAGGAGACGGTGACCACCGTCGCGTTGAAGGACGTCACAAAGGTATTCCCGGATGGGACAGTTGCCGTCGACAACGTCAGTCTCGACGTCGTCGACGGTGAGTTCATGGTGTTGCTCGGCCCGTCCGGTTGCGGAAAGTCGACCGTGCTGCGGATGATCGCGGGACTGGCGGAGCCGACCACCGGCGCGGTGATGCTCGACGGTGAGGTCGCCAACGACCTGCCGCCGCGCGACCGGAAGATCGCCATGGTCTTCCAGGATTTCGCGCTCTACCCGCACATGACCGTCGGTGACAACATCGGCTTCCCGCTCAAGCTGTCCGGGGTGGAGCCGGTGCCCCGGGGCGAGCGGGTACAGGACGTGGCCAGCGCGCTCGGCATCGGCGACGTGCTCGGCCGCAAACCGAGCCAGCTCTCCGGCGGCCAACGGCAGCGGGTCGCGATGGGTCGGGCGATCGTCCGCCGGCCGGGGCTGTTCCTGATGGACGAGCCGCTGTCGAACCTCGACAGCGGGCTGCGGGCGGAGCTGCGTGCCGAGATCTCCGCGCTGACCCGCGAGCTGGGCGTCACCACCATCTACGTCACCCACGACCAGGCCGAGGCGCTGACCATGGCCGACCGGGTGGCCATCATGCGCAAGGGCGTGCTCCAGGACGTCGGCACCCCCACCCAGGTGTACGGCCGGCCGGCGACCCTCTACGTCGCCGCGTTCCTCGGCAGCCCCCGGATGAACCTGCTGGAGGCGTCGGTCTACGTCCACCTCGACCGGTACGTCACGCTCACCCTCGGTGACCAGGCGCTCTACCTGCCGTGGGACGACATCCGCAGTCGGGCCGTGGCGCACTACCACGGCGAGCGGATCGTGGTCGGGATGCGGGCCGAGGCGCTCACCCCGGTCGCCCCGGACACCCCCGGTGACGTGCTCCAGGGCCGGGTCCGTTACCTGGAGCACCACGGGCACGAGTCGCTGGCCTTCCTCGACATCGGCGCCACCGCCATCATGGTCGACGAGATGAGCGCCCCCGCTGAGGACGCCGCCTCGGGCCAGCGGGGACTGCGCCGGTTCGGCCAGGTCATGTCCCGGCTCACCGGGCGGGCCGGCGAGCCGGAGGAGGTCGAACGGACGGCCGGCGACAACCGCACCAGCGTGCTGAACGACCCCGGCCGCCACCACCGCCGCCCGGCCGAGCTGGCGGTCCGGCTGGCCCCGTACCCGGCGATCTCGGCGGGGCACCCGATGGCGGTGGCGGTCCGGATGGACGCCCTGCACTTCTTCGACGAACGCGGCGACCGCATCGACGTCGGCTGGCGCTGACCCCACCCTGCCTTCTCCTACCCCACCCTGCCCCCGGCGCTGCTCTGCCCCTGGCGCTGCGCGCAACTTCGTGGATGTAGTGGTCTCCGCCCGCCTGGATGCCGCTATTTCCAGGGAACTGTGTGGATCATGAGGTCGTGGCAGTCGACCGGGGCGGGGGTGCGCGTGGGTCGACCGGTTCTGGCGGGGTGGTGGTCGGGGGTCGGCAGGTGCTGGTGGGGGTTTTTACCGGCGGGTAACCTCGGGGTCATGACCATCGACTCCCGCGAGGTGGCGGCCGGGGTGCTCCGGGCCGTCCCGTTCGCCCGCACGCTCGGCTTCGAGATCGTCGAGGTCGCGCCCGAGGCCGAGGGTGGGGTCCGGGCGGTCGTCCGGCTGCCCGACTCGCCGGCCACCCACAACCACGTCGGCGGCCCGCACGCCGGGGCCATGTTCACCCTCGGCGAGACCGCCTCCGGCGCGGTGGTGATGGCCGCGTTCGGGCAGGTGCTCGACCGGGCCGTGCCGCTGGCCGTGCGGGCTGACATCGCGTACCGGCGGGTGGCGATGGGGGAGGTGCGGGCCACCGCGCGGCTCGGTCGCACCCCGGCCGAGGTGCTCGCCGAACTGGACGCCGGGCAACGCCCCGAGTTCCCGGTCGCGGTGGAGATCGGCACCGCCGACGGCACCGTCACCGCCACCATGACCGTCCTGTGGACCCTGCGCCCGCACCGCTGACCCGCGTGGCGGGGGTTTGCCCGGTGGGGGCGGTGGATAGATTCGTAGCGTGCTGGGCCTACCTGCTCATGTGACCGCCTGCCTCTTCGACCTCGACGGCGTGCTGACCCAGACCGCCAAGGTGCACAACGCCGCCTGGAAACAGACCTTCGACGACCTGCTGCGCCGGCACGCCGAGGCCGGCGGCGAACCGTTCCGGCCGTTCGATCCCGGCCCGGACTACAACCGCTACGTCGACGGGAAACCGCGCGCCGACGGGGTGCGCTCGTTCCTCGCCTCCCGGGGCATCACCCTGCCCGAGGGGAGCCCTGACGACCCGCCCGACGCGGACACCGTCAACGGCGTCGGCAACCGCAAGAACGTCGTCCTGCTGGACCGGATCCACCACGACGGCGTCGAGGCGTACCCGGGCTCGGTGGCCTACCTGAAGGCGGCCGAGCAGGCCGGGTTGCGCCGCGCGGTGGTCTCGGCCAGCGCCAACTGCCGCGACGTGGTCGCCGCCGCCGGCCTGGAACCCCTGCTGGAGGTACGCGTCGACGGGCTGGTCGCCCGCGCCGAGGGGTTGCGCGGCAAACCGCACCCGGACACCTTCCTCGCCGCCGCCGAGCTGCTCGGGGTGGCCCCCGCCGACGCGGCCGTGTTCGAGGACGCGCTGGCCGGGGTGGCCGCCGGGCGGGCCGGTGGCTTCGGGCACGTGATCGGGGTGGACCGGGCCGGCCAGGCCGACGAGCTGCGCGCCCACGGCGCCGACGTGGTCGTCACCGACCTCGCCGACCTGCTGACCGGGCCGGCCGCATGATCCGGGAACGCGCCTATCCGGTCGAGCCGTGGCACATCCGGGAGACCCGCCTCGACATGGACGTGCTGGCCCAGTCCGAGTCGGTGTTCGCGCTCTCCAACGGTCACATCGGGCTGCGGGGCAACCTCGACGAGGGTGAGCCGCACGGCCTGCCCGGCACCTACCTCAACTCGTTCTACGAGCTGCGTCCGCTGCCGTACGCGGAGGCCGGGTTCGGGTTCCCCGAGTCGGGGCAGACCATCGTCAACGTCACCAACGGCAAGCTGATCCGGCTGCTCGTCGACGACGAACCCCTCGACCTGCGCTACGGCGAGCTGCTCAGCCATGAACGGGTCCTCGACCTGCGGGCCGGCACCCTGCACCGGGAGATGCACTGGCGCTCGCCCGCCGGCCGGGAGGTGAAGGTCCGCAGCACCCGGCTGGTCTCCTTCACCCAACGGTCGGTCGCCGCGATCCACTACGAGGTGGAGGCGGTCAGCGGCCCGCTGCGGCTCATCCTCCAGTCCGAGCTGGTCGCCAACGAGAACCTGCCGGCGCAGAGCCGCGACCCCCGGGTCGCCGCCGTGCTGGAGTCGCCGTTGCAGGCCGAGGAGGAGCTGACCACCGACGACGGCGGGCTGCTCATCCACCGCACCAAGGTCAGCGGGCTGCGGGTGGCCGCCGGGATGGGCCACGACGTGGACGCCCCGGGCAAGACCACCATCGAGTCCGAGGGGTACGAGGACTGGGTCCGGACCACCATCGGCTGCGTGCTCCAACCCGGCGAGACGATGCGGGTGGTCAAGTTCTTCGCGTACGGCTGGTCCAGCCGACGCTCGCTGCCCGCCCTGCGCGACCAGGTCGGCGCGGCGTTGGCCGCCGCCCGGCTGACCGGCTGGGACGGGCTGCACCGGGAACAGCGCGAATATCTCGACGGGTTCTGGGACGCCGCCGACGTCCGGGTCGAGGGGGACCCGGAGGTGCAGCAGGCGGTCCGGTTCGGACTGTTCCACGTGCTCCAGGCCGGTGCGCGGGCCGAACGCCGGCCGATCTCCGCCAAGGGGCTCACCGGCCCGGGCTACGACGGGCACGCGTTCTGGGACACCGAGATGTTCGTCCTGCCGGTGTTGACGTACACCCAGCCGGGCGCGGTCCGCGACGCCCTGTACTGGCGGCACGCCACGCTGGAGCAGGCCCGGGAGCGGGCCCGCACGTTGAACCTGGCCGGGGCGGCGTTCCCGTGGCGCACCATCGAGGGCCCCGAGTCCTCGGCGTACTGGCCGGCCGGCACCGCCGCCTTCCACATCGCCGCCGACATCGCCGACGCGTTGCGCCGCTACGTCCTGGTCACCGGTGACGATCAGCTGGAACGTGACATAGGTCTGGAACTGCTGGTGGAGACCGCCCGGCTGTGGCGCTCGCTGGGCCACCACGACCGCAACGGCCGGTTCCACCTCGACGGGGTGACCGGCCCCGACGAGTACACCGCCGTCAAGAACGACAACATCTACACCAACCTGATGGCGCAGCGGAACCTCCTCACCGCCGCCGACTGCGCGATGCGCCTGCGCGACGAGGCCCTCGACCTGGGGGTGACCGAGGAGGAGGCGGCCGAGTGGCGGGACGCCGCCCAGGCCATGCACGTCCCGTACGACGAGGACCTCGACGTGCACGAGCAGGTGGAGGGCTTCACCCGGCTCCAGGAGTGGGACTTCGCGCACACCCCGACCGAGAAGTACCCGCTGCTGCTGCACTACCCGTACTTCGACCTGTACCGCAAGCAGGTGGTCAAGCAGGCCGACCTGGTGCTGGCGATGCACTGGCGGGGGGACGCCTTCACCGACGCGCAGAAGCTGCGCAACTTCCTCTACTACGAGCGGCGTACCGTGCGCGACTCGTCCCTGTCGGCCTGCACCCAGGCGGTGCTCGCCGCCGAGGTTGGGCACCCCGAGCTGGCGCACAGCTACCTGAGGGAAGCCGCGCTGATGGACCTGCACGACCTCAACGAGAACACCCGCGACGGCGTACACATGGCGTCGTTGGCGGGGGCCTGGATCGCGTTGGTGGCCGGGTTCGGTGGGCTGCGCGACCACGACGGCGAGCTGTCGTTCGCCCCCCGGCTGTCCAGCGGGTTGAGCCGGTTGGAGTTCTCGTTGCAGTGGCGGTCGATGCGGCTGCGGGTGGACGTCCGGCCCCACCAGACGACCTACTCGCTGCGCAACGGTGGCCCCGACACGGCCCTGGAGCTGCGACACCACGGGGAGACCGTCCGGGTCACCTCCGCCGCGCCGGTCACCGTACCCGTGCCGCAGACCCACGAACGGACCCCCGCGCCGGAACAACCACCCGGCCGGGCCCCGCTGCTGCGCCTTCCGGAGTCCCGCGCCTGATCCCGTCCGGCCCGGCCCGGCCGGGTCGTGCCCGTCGACCGGTCGTGTCCGGTCGTGCCGGACCGGTTCGATCGTGGAGAGTTCTTGTCGCGGGAGCGACAAGAACTCTCCACGATCACGTGCCTGGTGCCCTCCCTCGACCCCGAAGGCCCCCGGGGCTCAGAACTGGGGGCCGTCGGAGGGGCGGCCACCGGCATCGCGCGGTGCGACCGCCCGTGGGTCGTCCGGGGTACGCGCCTGAGCCGCCTCGTCCGCCCAGTCGAGGTTGCGCTCGGCGTCCTGTTCGGGGCGTTCCTGCTCGATGGTCCGGGTCTGCTGACGTGTCTTCCGCTTGGCCATGGCGAACCTCGTGATCCGTGCGGGGCGCTGCTGCGCCGGTGCCGACGTCACGCGCGTCTTCCCGCCCGCCGCCCCCGCAAACGCCGTCCCCGCTCGCCACCGCCACCCTGCTACCGCCCGCCGACGTCGCCGGCCACCGCCATCGCCATCGCCCGCCGACGTCGCTGTGCCCCTACCACCGCCGCGCGCCGACGTCGCCGGACAGCGCCGTGGACGCCGCCGGTCCGGTGTTCAGGCGTCGAGGTGGCGGGTGAAGGCGAGCCGCAGGTGGTTCTTCGGACGGGCGCCGACGATCGAGCCGACCACCTCACCGCCGACGAACACCAGCATGGTGGGCAGCGACATCACCCCGTAAGCCCGGGCGGTGGCGGGGTTGGCGTCGGTGTCCACGGTGACCACCCGCAGCCGGTCGCCGAACTCGTCGGCCAGCTCGGCCAGGTGTCGTGAGGTCCCCACGCAGGGCGGGCACCAGTCCGCCCAGAAGTCGACCACCACCGGCCGGTCGGCGGCGAGCACCGTGTCGGCGAAGGTCGCGTCGGTGACGGCGGTCAACTGTCCCGCTGCCGTGTCCTGAGGCATGTTTCCTCCCGTTGGATGATCGCCTGGGTGAGTTGGTCGTGCAGCTGCCGCCGTACCGTGCCCAGCTGGTCGAGGTAGGCGTCCACCTCGGCCAGCTTGCGACGCAGCACGGCGACCGAGTCCGGGCAGACGTCCCCGGAGGCGTGGCCGGCCCGCAGGCAGGCCACGAACGGCCGGATGTCGTCGAGGTCGAAGCCGACCGCCAGCAGCGCCCGGATCTCGTGCACCACCCGCAGCTCCGCCTCGTCGTACACCCGGTAGCCGTTGGCCGAGCGGCGTGGCCGGACCAGCCCGCGCGTCTCGTAGTACCGCAGCGTGCGGGTGCTCGTTCCGGCCCGTTCCGCCAGCTCACCGATCAGCATCCGACCTCCTCGGCGGAGTTCCTGGCGTCACGCTAGACCTTGTCGCCGGTGTCAAGGCAACGGGCGGACGCGGCGCGGGTGGGGGCGGCGTGGGTGAGAGCGGTCGCCGGGCGGGTAACCGCCACCGACCGCACGGCGGAAAGGAGCAACACCATGGGGGTACGCGCCGAGGCGACGGTGCCGCTGCGGGACGCCCGGTTGCCGGCCGACGTCGACGGGCCGGACGACGCGGTGGGAGTGGTGCTCTTCGCCCACGGCAGCGGCAGCTCCCGGCACAGCCCACGTAACGTGGCGGTGGCCCGGGTGCTGCAACGCCGGAGGCTGGTGACGGTGCTGGTGGACCTGCTCACCGCCGAGGAGGATGCGGTCGACGCCCGTACCGCCGAGCTGCGCTTCGACATCGAACTGCTGGCCGGTCGGCTCGCCGGGACCGTCGACTGGCTCGCTGCCGAACCGGCGCTGGGCCGGCTGCCGGTCGGCCTGTTCGGGGCGAGCACCGGTGCGGCCGCCGCCCTGGTGGCCGCCGCCGCACGTCCGCAGCGGGTCGCCGCAGTGGTGTCCCGGGGTGGTCGACCCGATCTGGCCGGGCCGGCCCTGGCCGGGGTACGTGCGCCGACGTTGCTGCTGGTGGGCGGCCTCGACGAGCAGGTGATCACGCTGAACGAACAGGCCGCCGGGCTGCTGACCGGCCCGCACGAGTTCCGGGTGGTGCCCGGTGCCACCCACCTGTTCGAGGAACCGGGCACCCTGGACGAGGTCGCCGACGCCGCAGCCGACTGGTTCAGCCGCCACCTCCCCGTCCCGGCCTGACCGCTCCCACCGTGACGATCCTGGGTGGCTGTACCGCTGACGATCGTGCTCGATCCATGGTGCGGCGGGCTCGGATCAGGCGGAAGCCGCTACGACACGGATCGAGCACGATCGTGGCCCGACGGTGTGGGGTGCCGGATCGGTGGGTCAGGCGGGGGTGGCGGGTGACTCGTCGTCGTGGCGGTGGTGCGGGCGGTCTTCCGGCGGGGCCGACGCGACCTGCTCCCGGTGCCGTTGGACGGTGTCGACCACCCGGTAGGCGACCGCCGCGATCGGCACCGAGACGAACGCCCCCGCGATGCCGGCGATCAGGGTGCCCGCCGTGACCACCACCAGGATCACCGCCGGGTGCAGCTGCACCTGCCGCTTCATGACCAACGGCTCCAGCAGGTTGCCCTCGATCTGCTGGACGGCGATCACCGCAGCCAGCACCAGCAGCGCCGTGGTCGGACCGTTGGCGGCCAGCGCCACCAGCACGGCGACCGCGCCGGCGACCGTCGCCCCGATGATCGGTACGAAGCCGCCGAGGAACGTGATCAGCGCCAGCGGCAGCGCCAACGGCACCCCGAGCAGCACCAGCGCCAGCCCGATGCCGAGCGCGTCGATGGCCGCGATGAGCATCGTGCCCCGGCTGTACGCGCCGAGGGTGCGCCAACCGGCCCGACCGGCCTCGGCGGTCACCGCCCGGTTCGGGCCGGTCATCCGACGCAGCACCCAGTGCCACATCGACCGGCCGTCCTTCAACAGGAAGAACAGCAGTACCAGGGCGAGTAGGGCGGAGCCGACCGCCTCGGCCGCCGTACGGGCCCCGCCGACCGGGTCCGGGGCGCTGCCACCCAGGCCGTCGCGGACCTGCTGGACCAGCTTGTCGAGTTGGGCGTCACTGACCGGCAGGGTCCCGGTGACGAAGTCGCGGGAGCGTTGCAGACCCTCGTCGAGCTGCTGGCTCAGCTCCCCGAACTGGGCGGCGGTCAGGTTCCACACCAGCACACCCACCCCGACCAGCACCCCGAGCAGCAGCAGGACGCTCAGCAGCGCGGCGAGCGCGGCCGGTACCCGCAGCCGGCGCAGGGCCAACAGCACCGGGTCGAGCAGCGCGGTGAGGAAGAAGGTGACCGCCACCGCGATCGCCAGCGGCGCGAGCAGCACCGCCACCTTCCCCAGCAGGTAGCACCCGAACACCACGACCACCAGGCAGGCGCTCCAGACCACCGCCGTGCGGATCAGCCAGGGCAGCGCCGCCCAGGCCTGCCGTGGGGTGGGGCGGGCACCCGCAGCCGTCACTTCGGGCGTACGCCCGGTACCGTCCTCGACCACGTCGGATCCTCCTCGGTCTCGGCGGGGTCGATACCCGACCCGGTCGGCCGCGACACCCGGTGGCTCAACGTCGTGCCGACCGGTGGGTTCCGCTCAGGACGGTCGCACCCGGTCGGCCACGCCCAGCAAGGGTGACGCCGGCACGCTGTCGCCGCACGGTGCCGTCCGGACTGTCCTGTCGCGCCGCTCAGCGGGGGTGTCGTGCCGGTCCCTGGTGGTGCGGTCGACCCGCCGGGCGCTGTGGTCCGCCCGCTGCCGCCGCGCTGCGGTGTTTGTGCCCGGGCGGACGGGGAACGCAACAGGCCGACGACGAGGAGGACACCATGAGCGACTTCATGAACAAGGTCAAGGATTTCGCCGACAAGCACGACAAGCAGGTCGACCAGGGCCTGGACAAGGCCGGCGACTTCGCCGACGAGCGGACCGGCGGCAAGCACGACGAGCAGATCGACAAGGGTGTCGACGCGATCCAGGCGCGCACCGGTGAGGGCGACCAGGGTCGCTGAGCCGTTCCCAATGCCGGGTCACCCGTTCGGGTGGTCCGGCATTGTCGTGTCAATAGCTGCTCACCTCTGGTAACCATCGACGAGGCTCGCTACTATCCGCAGTCGGGGCATGACTCACCGTTGAGTCGTGTGGAGTGGACCGGCACGCGGCACTGCGGGCCGTCGACGAGAGGGAGCATCCCCGGTGACCGACACAACGCACGCCACGATCGCCCGGCCCTACCCGTTCAGCGATCCGCACCGGCTCGACGTCGACCCCCGTTACGCCGGGCTGCGCCGCGACGAACCGCTGATCCGGGTCCAACTCCCGTTCGGTGAGCCGGCCTGGCTGGCCACCCGGCACGCGGACGTACGAGCCGTGCTGGGTGACCTCCGGTTCAGCCGGGCCGCCGCCGTCGGGCGGGACGAGCCGCGCAGCAGCCCCTACCAGCGGGAGGCCGGCATCCTCGGGATGGACCCGCCCGAGCACAGCCGGCTGCGCCGGTTGGCGGCGAAGGCGTTCACCGCCCGACGGGTCGAGGAACTCCGCCCGCGGACCCGGGAACTGGCCGAGGACCTGGTGGCCGGGATGATCGCCGCAGGGTCGCCGGCCGATCTGGTCAGCCATGTCGCGACCCCGCTGCCGATCCGGGTCATCTGCGATCTGCTGGGCGTGCCGGTCAGTGACCAGGACCGTTTCCACACCTGGTCGGAGGCGATCGTGTCGACCACGTCCCTGCGACCGGAGGTGGCGCAGAGCTACATCGACAACCTGCTGTCGTACATGGCGGGGCTGATCGCCCAGCGGCGGGTGACCCCCACCGACGACCTGATCGGGGCGATGGTCCGGGCCCGCGACGACAACGCCGACCGACTCACCGAGGACGAGATGGTACGCCTGGCGGCGGGCCTGCTGGCCGCCGGCCACGAGACCACCGTGACCCAGATCCCCAACCTGGTCTACGTCCTGCTCACCGAGCCGGACGTCTGGCAGCGGCTGTGCGCCGAACCGGCCCTGGTGCCGTCCGCCGTGGAGGAACTGCTGCGCTTCATCCCACTCGGTGCCACCGCCGCGTTCGCCCGGTACGCCCTGGAGGACGTCGAACTCGGTGGGGTGCTGGTCCGGGCCGGTGAACCGGTGCTGGTCTCCATCCCCTCGGCCAACCGGGACGAGAGCGTCTTCCCCGACGCCGACCGGCTGGACCTCGACCGAAAGGTGAACCCGCACCTCGCCTTCGGGCACGGCCCGCACCACTGCATCGGGGCCCAACTGGCCCGGATGGAACTCCAGGTGGTCCTGGAGACCCTGCTGGCCCGTACCCCGGGCCTGCGGTTGGCGGTGCCCGAGTCGGCACTGACCTGGAAGAGCGGCCTGCTGGTCCGGGGCCTGACGGCGTTGCCCGTCACCTGGTGACGGAAGGACGGAGGACAGATGGGGGAGCACGGCTGGCGGGTGCACGTGGACCCGACCCGGTGCATCGGGGCAGGAATCTGCGCGGGCTACGCCCCGGCCCACTTCGTGCTGGTGGACGGATTGTCCCGGCCGCTGGCCGAACGGATCGATCCGGCGGACGCGGTGCTGGATGCCGCCGAGTCCTGCCCGATGGAGGCGATCGTGGTGTCCGACGCGGCCGACGACAGCCGGATCGCCCCGGGCGCCTGAGCGGGTGGTGGCCGGCCCCGGCGGGGTACCCGGAGACGGCCAACCCCCGCTCAACCCTGCTGGTCGTGCAGCTCCGCCCTGGTGGTGGGCCGCCCGCTCAGCGCGTCCCTGATCCGGTCGACCAGGCCGGCACCGGGATTGAGCAGCCGGTTCGCCGGTGGATGGTCCGGGGCACCGGGGTGCGGGCGGGTCGGCAGGTGTCCCTTCGCCGCCTGAACCCGGTCGGCCAGTTCGACCAGCTCCTCGTGGGCGACGGCGGCCCGCAGCCGGGGAAAGAGCTCAGCCTCCTCCTCTTTCACGTGGTGCCGGATGCTCTTCGTCAGGTGGCTGATCAGCGGCTCGAAGCGGGCGTCGGACGGGTCCAGCGGCTCCAGCTCCTTCAGCGTCCGTTCGGCCACGGCGTGCTCGGCGATCTCGTGTTCGGCGAGCTGGTCGCCGTCGGGCAACGCCCGGCGGGCGGTCGGGTAGACGTACATCTCCTCGGCGACCGCGTGCCGGACCAACTCGGCGATCATCACGTCGGCCAGCCGGCGACGGTGCTCGGCGCTGCCCTGTCGGCTCTCCAGCTCCACGAAGATCGTCTCGATCTCGTGGTGGTCGGCGGTCAGGACGTCCACGACATCCTGACCCGTGGTGGCCTGTGCGTTGCTCATCTCGGTGCCCCTTACCGGTTGCGGGCGGATCGGCTCCTGGCGGGGCCTGTACCCACCACCGGGCACCCGAACCATCACCGTCGATGAGCTGCCGGTTCCGACTTCCCGGGCCGACCCGCCGGGGACGCACCCCGGGGCCGACCTCAGGCCGGGCGACGGACGCCCGCTGCCGGTGTTGCCGCGCGGGGCCGTCCCGGCGCACGGTCGGTGGATCGGTCCTAGTCGGACGGGAGGGGCGGGAGGGAACCCAGCAGCCGGGTCACGGTGATCTCGATGACGACCCGCTCCGGGTTCGGGCGCGGCTGGCGGTAGCGCTCCGCGTACCGGCGCTCCGCCTCGGCCACCGCGTCGGGGTCCGTGCGCAGCACCGCCCGACCCTCGACGGTCAGCCACCAACGGCCGTCGAGGTGGCAGGCCGCCACCGGGACGCCGGCCGATCCGGCGGCGGCGACGTACCGGGCCTTGGCCGAACCACCGGAGGTGATCACCCGGGCCAGCCCGGCCGTCGCGTCGTAGGTCAACCCGACCGGTACGACGTGCGGCGTGCCGTCGGGACGTGGGGTGGTCAGCGTGGCCAGGTGCCGCTCCCGGCAGAAGGTGAGGACCCGCTCGTCGTGCGGGTCCAACTGGTGTCTGCCGGCCATGTCCGTTTCCCGTCCCGTGCGGGGCGTCGCCCCGGTTCAGCCCCGATCATGACATCATCCGCCCGGTCCGACCCTGGCCGGGCGGGGAGGATGAGGCGTCGGACAGGGCACCAGGTCGGCCGGGCAGCGGCGGCCCGGCGGCCCGACGGCGTTGGGCCAGGCGACCCAGGTAGATCAGCGCACCGGCCAGCACACCCATGTCGTCCAGGTAGATCGGGTCGGGCAACACGTCGACCGGCAGGATCGTGTAGATGAGCGCGCCGTAGAAGGCCACCTTGCCGCCCACGCCCAGCGTGCCGAGCAGCCGTCGGGTGCGGATGACCCGTACCGCCAGCAGGACCGCGCCGACCAGCGTCGCCAGCGCCAGGATGCCGCCGACGACCACGAGCGCCCACATCTCCCGGGACATGCCCGCAACGCTAGCCCAGCCCGGCCCGTCGCGCCGGATTCCGTCGCCGACCCGACGGGCCGACCGGTCGCGGTCGGGTCAGTAGGCGGCGACAGCGGCCCGGCCGCGTGCCACGGTGGGGTTCTCCCGGGTGGTTTCGGCCGACGGGCGCGGGCTGTCCGCCATCGGCAGCACCGACTCGGCCCGCTCCGGCCGGCGCTCCCGCGCGGCGAACGCCTCGTCCCGCAGGCTGCGCGCCGCCGCCCCGGCCAGGTCGGCAGCCCGCCACGCCGCCTGTTCCCGGGCGACCGCCGCCCGGTGCCGGGCGGCCAGGTGGTCCCGGGTGGCGCGGCGCAGCACCAGTTCCTGCTCCACGGGGTGCCGGCGCGGGTCCCAGCCGGCTCGGTGGGCGAGGGCGTCGTCGAGTTGCGCGTCCGACAGCTCGCCCCGGCGGTGTGCCTCCTCGGCGGCCCGGTGCAGCCAGCGCTCCCGGTCGGCGTACTCGGCCGGGGTCTGCCCGGTGTGCGGCAGCGGCATGGCCGCGGCGGCGGCGAGCCGACGCAGGTGCGCCTCGGCCGACTCCAGGGCCGTCCAGGCCGACTCGACCTCGTCCTGGGTGGCCAGCCACTCGGCCCGCAGCCGGCTCGCGGTGGTGCCCGCCCGGTCGGCCGCCACGGCGACCTCCTCGGCGTACCGGGTGTGCTCCCGGTCCTGTTCGGTGCGCTCCCGATCGTCGGGCAGGGCGGCGTCGCGGAACCGGCGGGCCACCGCCAGCCGGAACCGGTCGGGACGGACGACCAGGGCCGCGACGGCGACGGCCGCGACGGCGAGCAGGATCAGCCAGATTCCGGCGGCGGCGGGGACGTCGGGCAGGACGGCGGAGAAGACGGTCTGCATCACCAGCACCTCACGGTGGAACAACGATGTGGACGGACGGGGGCCCGGTCGGGGCGGGAGCTACGGGCGGCGTGTCCTCAACGGACCGGATCCGGCCGGCCCACCTCGGACCGGGGCGCGGTCGGGGACGGGGACCAGGAGGGCCGCGCCGCTCAGTGCCGGGGCGGGCCGCGCCGGCCGGTGGCGTCCCGGGCCGGGTCCGGCGTCGCCACGTCCAACCGGGCGGCGGGCCGGACCGTGGGCTCATCGGCGGATCCGGCCGGCAGCGGCCGGCTGGGCCCGTGGGCGGGTCGCCCGGCACCGGGACGGGGCTCGGTGGACGCGTCGTCACCGGCGCAGGTGTCGGCGGGTAGCTCGGCCACCCGCGAGGTCACCACGAGCGGCTGGGCGGCAGCGGCGGCCGGGCCGCCGGTGGCGGCGAACAGCCCGCCGAGGCCGACGGTGAGCACCAGGGCGGTGACCGCCAACCGGGTCAGGTCGCGCAGCCTCGACACCCAGACGGGCCGGGTGGAAGCTGGGCGGATCACCCGTCCAACCTATCCCCACCCGGCCGTGCGCGCAGCGTCGGCGACCCGATCGGGCCAGTGACCCGGGCCACGGTGTGCCCTGTGGACGGACCGTTCCCAGCAGGGATACGCGCGCTGACCTGCTCCCGGATGCATCGACGGCGATGAGAATGCCGACAGTTTCCGCCCGGTCGGTCCGGGCAATTGGCCGGCGGCGCGACATCCTGCCGCGCCGGGACCGGACAGACCGGAGGAGACACCATGAGAGTACGTCGTCAGGTCGCTGCGGCCGTCGCCGTCGCCACCGCGACGGTGCTGGCCACCGCCGTACCCGCGCAGGCCGCGCCGACCGCCGTCGACACCGGGCCACTCACCCCGGTCGCCGACGTCGACGTCGAGCGGTACGCGGGCGACTGGTACCAGGTCGCGGCCATCCCGGCGATCTTCGAGATCCAGTGCTTCAAGAACGTCAAGGCCCGGTACGACGTCCAGCCCGACGGCACCGTCGGGGTCCGCAACACCTGCCAGACCATCGTCGGCACCACCAGTGCGGTCACCGGTCGGGCCCGCAGCGAGAACCCGCCGGCCGACTCGGCGTTGACCGTGTCGTTCCTCAAGCTCGGCAGCCGGTGGCTCTACCTGGGTGGGCCGAACTACGTGGTGATCGGGCTCGACCCCGACTACCGCTGGGCGGTCGTCGGTGACCCGGACCGCAGCACCGGCTTCGTCCTGTCCCGGGAGCCGGCGCTGACCGGGGCGCAGACGACGGCGGCGAAGGCGGCGCTCACCGCCAACGGCTACGACCTCTGCGACCTCCGTACCACCCGGCAGGACGGCGGCGCGCGGGCCGGCAGCTTCTGCTGAGCCGTCCCCGGGCCGGTTCTGTCGAGCCGTCCCCGGGCCGGTTCTGCTGAGCCGTCCCGGCCTGGGGGCGCGGTCCGGGTGCCGCCACCGCGCCGTGGCCCGGATGAAGCACCGGACGCCCGACGGCCCGCCCACGCACGCACCGGGGGTGGGCCGTCGACTCGGCACCGGTCACCTGGGCTGCCGCCTGGGGCGTGGTCGCCCGGGCTGTCGCCGCCGGGTTCGGTCGGGCAGGTGGGCTGATGCCTCAGGCGTCGGCCGGGTGGGCCGTGGGCCCCGACGCCTGAGTCGGCGTGGTGGGGGTGAAGAGGGCGAGCAGGGCACCGACCTGGCGGTCGGCCTCGGCGGGGTGCCGGAAGTGACCGCTCGGGTCGATCGTGTACTCATTGCGTCGGCCGACCCGGGTACGCCGCAGGTAGCCACCGGTCTCCAGGTCCGCCACGATGGCCTGGGCGGCCCGCTCGGTCACCCCGACCTCCTCGGCGACGTCCCGCAGCCGGGCGGTGGGGTTGCGGGCGATGGCGAGCAGCACGTGACCGTGGTTGGTGAGGAACGTCCAGTTCCGGGTGCTCCCGGTGCCGCCCGTCGTCGTCGCCATGACGTCATCGTATGGCCCGTACCTGGGAGGCCCGCCGTCGGCCGCCGGGTCGGACCGTGGGCCTCGACCCCTGGTCGACATCGTGGCGACCAAAGCCTGAAACGTGGATCACGAAATCTTGACGTACCTTTCGCTGCGTGTGACCGTGGGAACACGGCCGTCGTCGCCGCCGGCCGGCGTGACCAGGTGCGATTCCGGACCGAGGTGAGGCAATGGCCCCGATCACTCCGACCCAGGCGCTGGCCGAACTACAGGCGGGCAACCGGCGTTTCGTCGCCGGGGAGCCCCACCACCCCAACCAGGGTGCCAGCCACCGGGCCGCCGTCGCCGACGGCCAGCATCCCTTCGCCGTCATCGTCGGCTGCTCCGACTCCCGGCTGGCCGCCGAGATCATCTTTGACCGGGGTCTGGGTGACCTCTTCGTGGTCCGGACCGCCGGGCACACCGCCGGGCCGGAGGTGCTCGGCAGCGTCGAGTACGCGGTGACGATCCTCGGCACCCCGCTGGTGGTGGTCCTCGGGCACGACTCCTGCGGGGCGGTGCAGGCGGCCCGGGAGGCGGCCCGTACCGGCACCCAGCCCCCGGGGCACCTCTACTCGGTGGTCGCCGCCGTCGGGCCGAGCCTGCGTCGCGCCGACCAGCAGGGAGTGCACGACATCGACGGGATCGTCGACATCCACATCGCGCAGACCGTCGAGGTGCTGCTCGGCAACTCCCCGGTGATCGCCGCCGAGGTGGCCGCCGGGCGGTGCGCGGTGGTCGGCATGTCCTACCGCCTCGCCGCCGGTGAGGTCCGCCAGGTCGCGCCGGCCCACGAGGCCGCCGCTCCCGCCACCCGGGCGGCTGCGCCCACCACCGCGGCGGCCGCTGCCGTCGTACCCGGGCCGGCCGTGCCGACGGGTGTCGACGCCGTGCCGACCGGCGAGCCCGCGGCCGTCCCCGGCTGAGGCGTACCACGCACGACGAAGGCCGCCCGGCTCAGCCGGGCGGCCTTCGTGCTGGTGAGGGCCGGCTACAGCAATGACACGTGGACGTGGTCGGTGTGGTTGGAGGGCCCGGAGTACGAACTCCAGCCGTTGGCCGGGAACCAGATCTGCCGGTTCCAGATCACGTAGTAGATGCCCAACCGGTCCGAGTTGCGGATCAGGAACGCGGCGAGGTTGTTGCCGTACATCCGGGTGTCGTTGTTGTGCCACGGGCTGAAGCCGCTCTTCTGCAACGACCAGTCGCACGCCTTGCCCTTGGGGTGCTCCCACGGCCCGCCGGGGCGGTAGCAGCCGACGAACCGGTTGAAGCCGGCCCGCTTGACCTCCTTGTACATGTGCAGCGTGCGCGGGGTGATGCAGCCGGACGTGGTGGGGTCGTTCTCGCTGCACGACTCGCCGCGCCAGTCGCCGTCGGCCGTCTGGCCCGGGGCGATCCGGGCGACCGGCGAGGTGGCGTCGACCAGGCCACCGGTGAAGCCCCGACCGCCGACCAGGGCGAGCGCCTTGTCGGCCTCGGTCTTCTTCTTGGCCATCAGGTTGGTCTGCTTCTGCTGCTCACGGACCTCGGTGTCGACGGCGAGCTTGGCCTGCTCGGCACGCTTCTTGACCTTGTTGACCTCGGCCAGCTTGCCGGCGTTGACCATGTTCAGCTCGTCCAGGGCGGCGGCCCGCCGGACGAAGGTGTCCGGGGCGTTGCTCTCCAGCAGCGCCGCGACCGCGCCGACCCGACCCGTCCGGTACGACTGGGCCGCGATCTCGTTGACCTGCGGAGCCAACGCCGCCAGCTCCTGCTCCGCCTTCTCCACCTCGATGGCGTACTCGAGTTGGCGCTTCTTGGACTTCTCCAGCCGGTTCTTCGCCGCCGAATACTCCCGGTTCGTCGCCTCGATGACGTCGGTGAGCAGCTTCGGCTCCTCGTCCTCCTCGTGCCCCGAGGGGGTGGGCGCGTTGGGTGCTGCCGCCGCGGGGGAGGCGGCGGGCCCGGCGACCAGCGCCAGGGCGGCGAGCACGGCCACCACCGGAGTCCACCAGTGGCGTAGGGGTGCCGTCACAGTTGTCCCTTCCGTCGACCGCCGACCGGGTTAGCTGACGGGTTCGGGACGGAAGTGGCCCCTACCGCTGGCGCGGATTCACCCCAGGTGCTCGGTTCCCCGGCTCGCCGTACGGCGATTGGGCGGTGGCACCGCTGGCTCCGGTGGGCGCCTTCGGCGGTGACCGGCAGCGAGGTTACCCGAGAGTCGTACCGGGGATCTACGGTCACAACCCGGCAAAATGCGTATTTTCCCGATAGCGAGGGGTAATCAGTGACGCGACCGACAGCCGCGACCTCACCTCCGGTCACACAGCGCAGTGTCACCATGCGGTGTCCGTGCTCCTTTCCGGGTCTGGCCACCGTGCGGGGGCCGGGGTGGACGGTTCGCCGTGCCGGGGGCCGCTCAGCGCCGCCAGCGCCTCGGCACGGTCGGGGGCGGGGCGTGGGGTGGGCGTCGGTCCGGTCGCGTCGGCGTCGGCGGGACCGCGCCCGGCGGTGACGACGAGCGCGGCCAATCCGGTGGTCAGCGGCACCGCCGCCACCAGCCCCAGGGTCGCCACCGCGCTGCGGACGATCTCCTGGGCCAGGAACTCGCTGGTCAGGATCTGGCTCACCGGCCGGCTGTCGGCGGTGAGCAGGAGCAGCAACGGCAACGAGGCCCCCGCGTACGCCAGCACGATCGTGTTGACCGTGGACGCGATGTGCGCCCGCCCGACCCGGGTCGCCGCCCGGTAGAGCTGCAACCGGGACAGCCCCGGATTGGCGTGCGCCAGCTCGGTGACGGTGGCCGACTGGGTGACCGTGACATCGTCCAGGACCCCCAGCGAACCGATGATGATCCCGGCCAGCAGCAGTCCGTGCAGGTCCACGTCGCGCTGGTACATCGACAGCGTGGTGGCCTCCTCGCTGCCGTACCCGGTCAGGTGGGTGGCGGCGGTGGCCAGCGTGCCCAGGACGCCGGTCAGCACCAGGCTGCCCAGCGTGCCGAGCACCGCCACCGAGGTCTGCGCGGTGACCCCGTGGGTCAGGTACAGCACCACGAACATGATCAGCGCGGCGCCGGTGACCGCGATCGGCAGCGGTGCGCCCCCGGCGGAGATGCCCGGCACCACGAAGGTCAACAGGATGGCGAAGCTCGCCCCGAGGCCGGCCAGGGCGGCCAGCCCGCGCAGCCGGCCGAACGCGACGATCGCCGCCGCGAACAGGGCGACCAGCCAGAGCAGCGGCATGCCCCGCTGGTGCTCGGCGATGTGGTAGCTGCTCACCGACGGGTCGGTGGGGTCGGCCAACGCGACCAGCACCACCTCGTCGCCGACCGCCACCGTCGGTGCCCCCGGCCCCGACGGGACCGGCGTCTCGACCTGCTCACCACTGTCCGGGCCCTGCCCGACGGTGACCGTCACCGTCCCGCACGGCCCGTCGGCCGCCCCCGACGGGCCGTCGGGGGTCTGCGGGGCGGGCGGGCACGGCTCGGTCACCACCCGGGTCACCGTGCCGTGGTAGCGGGGCACCTGCTCGCCCTGGTCGATCTTCGGGGTCTCCCCCGGCCAGAGCAGCAGCGTGGCGATCACCGTGACGACGATGAGCGGCACCACCGTCATGACGAGGATCCGCCGCACCCGGGGTGGGGTGGACGGAGCGGGACGGGTGTGGTCGGCGCCCATGTGCGAGTACTCCCAACGATCCGGGACGGGATACGTGTCAGCCGGCCAGCCGGTTCATCCACGGGCGGCGGGTCGTCGGACGATGGTAGCCAGCACCAGGTCGGGCCGCGCGGTTCACGTGCTGGTGGCAGGCCCCGCCACCGCTGCGGCGGGTACGCCCGTGTCGGGTGGCCGACCCGTCCGGGCCCGCCGGTCGTCCGGGACGGCTAGCGTGGAACCGTGCGGCGGGCGGGAACGACGACGGCCGGGCGGTGGCTGCGGCTGCTGCTGCTCGTCGGCACCCTGCTGGGGCTGTCCGCGATGCACACCCTCGGCCACGACGCGCACCCGGCCGCCGGTCATCCCGCCGACGGTCGGCCGGTCGGCCACTCCACGGTCGGCCACTCCACCTCGGCGGACCGGGCCTCCGTCGGGCACGACACCCCGGTCGAGCGCCCCCACCGGACGTCCGTCGTGTCGCCGGTCATGGACCGGGGGGACCTGACCGGTCCGGTACGGCTCGCGATGGTGACGGCCCGTCCCCTCGGGTGCGGGGCCGGATGTGTGGTGGTGCTGCCCTACGAGCCGACCGGCTCACCGGCCACCGGGTGGAGCGTCTGCCTGGCGGTGCTCGGGGCGCTCACCGTGACGCTGCTGGTGCTGCTCTGCGCGGTGCGTACCAGGCCGGCCGGGGTGGCCCGTCCGCCGTCGCGGCCCCGGGAGCCGCGCGCCCCGCCACCGCGCCCGCTCGGGCTCCGGCTCGCCACGGTGTCGGTACTGCGCAGATAGGACACCCGGGCGCGGCTCCGCCGTGTCCGCCGTCCGTCTCCGTCGTACCGAAAGGTCTGCCCGTGTCCACTCGTACCCTTGCCCGTCGCGCCGCCCTGGCCGGCGTCGCTCTCACCACCGCGTCCGCCCTGACCGCCTGCGGCGGGGGCCATTCCTCCGACGGCGGCCACGGCCGTCCGGCCGCGGGCACCGCCCCGGCCGCCTCCGTGTCCGCCGGGGTCGCCCCGGCGGACGTGATGTTCGCCCAGATGATGATTCCGCACCACCAGCAGGCGGTACGCATGTCGGAGCTGGCCGGGAGCCGGGCCGCCGATCCGGAGGTCACCCGGCTGGCCGAACGGATCCGCGCCGCCCAGGCCCCGGAGATCGCCACCATGACCGGGTGGCTGACCGCCTGGGGCCGGCCCGTCCCGTCCGGCGGCCCGGCCGACGGTCACCTGCCGGGGATGGACCACGGCATGCCGGGGATGATGTCCGACGCCGACCTGGCCCGGTTGGAGGGGGCGACCGGTCGGGACTTCGACCGCCGGTTCCTCACCCTGATGATCGCCCACCACGAGGGTGCGATCACCATGGCCCGGCAGGAGTTGGCGGACGGCCGGCACGCCGGGGCCAGGGCCATGGCGCAGCAGATCGTCACCACCCAGCAGGGCGAGATCGACACCATGCGCAAGATCCTCGCCCGGCGCTGACCGCCACCCGTGAGGCGTCGCGGGGCCGGATCCCACCGGCCCCGCGACGCCGGGCAGTCCGCCCGTCCGATGCCCCGCCGACCGCAGGTCGCCGGACGGGCGGGCCGGTCAGCCGCGTTTCATCAGGCGGCCGACGGCGGCCATCATCTCGGCGGCCATCTCGTCGGCGCGGCCCTCGGCGGCCCCCTCGTGCATGCAGTGCCGGGCGTGGCCGTCGAGCAGCCCGAGGGCGACCTTGTCCAGGGCGGCCTGCACGGCGGAGATCTGGGTGAGCACGTCGATGCAGTACCGGTCGTCGTCGACCATCTTCTCGATGCCCCGGACCTGCCCCTCCACGCGGCGCAGCCGCGCGAGCAGTTGGTCCTTGCTGGCGGTGTAGCCCCGGACCGGGGTGCTCGGTGTGGTCATGGCGACCAGGATAGCGTACCCCCGGGGGGTATGCTACGGTCGCAGGGTGACGTACCCCTGGGGGGTATGTTGGACGAGTGGAGGGAAGAGCCGCATGATCACGAACTACCAGGTGAAGGGCATGACCTGCGGGCACTGCGTCAGCGCGGTCAGCGCCGAGGTGGGTGCCCTCGACGGTGTCACCGACGTCCAGGTCGACCTGGCCTCCGGCCGGGTCGCCGTCACCAGCGACCGCCCGCTGGACACCGCGTCCGTGCGGGCCGCCGTCGACGAGGCCGGCTACGACCTCGTCGAGGCGTGACGGTCCGGGGGGACCGGTGAACACACCGACCAGGCTGGGCGGATTCGCCCTCGCCCTCGCGGTGGTGTTCGGCGCGGCGTACGGGGTCGGCCAGCTGACCGGCCCCGTCACCCCGCCCGCCGAGACCCGCCACGACCCCACGCACACCCCGCGACCCGTCCCCAGCCCCGTTGGCCCGGAGCCCACCACCGACCCGACGCCGAGCGTGCCCGTCACCGGCACCGGCGGGGCCGGTCACACCCACGGTTGACCGGAGGTGCCGCGATGACCCCGAACACGTCGAACCTGCCCACCGCACCCCACCTGATCGAACTGGCCATCGGCGGAATGACCTGCGCGTCCTGCGCCGCCCGGATCGAGAAGAAGCTCAACCGGCTCGACGGCGTCGAGGCGAGCGTCAACTACGCCACCGAGAAGGCCACCGTCCGGTACGCCGACGGGGTCACCCCCGACGACCTGATCACCACCGTCGAGAAGACCGGCTACACCGCCGTCGTCCCCCCGCCGCCCACCCCCGCCGGCACGGAACCGGCCGCAGGGCCGGTCGACGAGCTGGGCGCCCTGCGGACCCGGCTGCGGGTGTCGACCGTGCTCACCGTGCCGGTGATCGTGCTGGCGATGGTGCCGGCCTGGCAGTTCACCTACTGGCAGTGGCTGTCACTGACCCTGGCCGCCCCGGTGGTCGCGTACGGCGGGCTGCCGTTCCACCGGGCCGCCTGGACCAACCTGCGACACGGCGCGGCGACCATGGACACCCTCGTGTCGCTCGGCACCCTGGCCGCGTTCGGCTGGTCGCTCTGGGCGCTCTTCCTCGGCGACGCCGGGATGCCCGGGATGACCCACCCGTTCCGGCTGGACATCGTCCGCACCGACGGGGCCGGCAACATCTATCTGGAGGCCGCCGCCGGGGTGACCGTGTTCCTGCTGGCCGGCCGCTACTTCGAGGCCCGCTCCAAGCGGACCGCCGGGGCGGCCCTGCGGGCCCTGCTCGAACTCG
Organism: Micromonospora sp. NPDC049257; assembly: GCF_040678915.1. NCBI lineage: Bacteria > Bacillati > Actinomycetota > Actinomycetes > Micromonosporales > Micromonosporaceae > Micromonospora > Micromonospora sp. NPDC049257. Next base: position 135,580 of record NZ_JBFAQU010000008.1, on the reverse strand, counting down.
GCGCGCGGGACGTCGCCGTGCTGCGCGGCGGCACGGAGACCCGCGTTCCGGTCGACCAGCTCGTGGTGGGCGACCGGTTCGTGGTCCGGCCCGGCGAGAAGATCGCCACCGACGGGCGGGTCGACGAGGGCACCTCGGCGGTCGACGCCAGCATGCTCACCGGCGAGTCGGTGCCGGTCGAGGTGGGGCCGGGCGACACGGTGGCCGGTGCCACCGTCAACGCGGGCGGCCGGCTGGTCGTCACCGCCACCCGGGTCGGCGCGGACACCCAGCTCGCCCAGATGGCCCGGCTGGTGGAGGCGGCACAGACCGGCAAGGCCGCCGTGCAGCGGCTCGCCGACCGGATCTCCGGGGTCTTCGTGCCGATCGTCATCGTGCTCGCCGTCGGCACGCTGGGCTGGTGGCTGGGCAGCGGGGCCGGCCCCACCGCCGCCTTCACCGCCGCGGTGGCCGTGCTGATCATCGCCTGCCCGTGCGCGCTCGGCCTGGCCACCCCGACCGCGCTGCTGGTCGGCACCGGGCGGGGTGCCCAGCTCGGCATCCTGATCAAGGGACCGGAGGTGCTGGAATCCACCCGGCAGGTCGACACGGTGGTGCTGGACAAGACCGGCACCGTCACCACCGGCCGGATGACCCTGGTCGACGTCCGTCCCGCCGAGGGGCAGGACCGGGCCGAACTGCTCCGGCTCGCCGGGGCGCTGGAGGCCGGCTCCGAGCACCCGATCGCCCGCGCCGTGGCGGCCGGCGCCGCCGAAGCCGGGGAACTGCCCCCGGTCACCGGGTTCGCCGCCGCCGAGGGGCTCGGCGTCACCGGCACCGTCGACGGCCACGACCTGGTCGTCGGGCGGCCGAGGCTGCTCCGCGAGCGGGGTCTGGACGTACCGGAGGAGGTGGTCCGGGCGGTGGCCGAGGCGGAGGCCGCCGGTCGTACGGCGGTGGTGGCGGGCTGGTCCGGGCGGGCCCGTGGGGTCCTCGCGGTCGCCGACGTGGTCCGGCCCACCAGCCGGGAGGCGGTCGCCGGGCTGCGTGCCCTGGGCCTGACCCCGGTGCTGCTCACCGGGGACAACGCGACCGTCGCCAAGGCGGTGGCCGCCGAGGTGGGCATCGACCAGGTGACCGCCGAGGTGCTGCCGGCCGACAAGGTCGACGTGATCCGCCGGCTCCAGGCGCAGGGTCGTACGGTCGCCATGGTCGGTGACGGGATCAACGACGCGCCGGCCCTGGCCCAGGCCGACCTGGGGCTGGCCATGGGCACCGGCACCGACGTGGCGATCGAGGCGTCCGACCTGACCCTGGTCCGGGGCGACCTGACCGCCGCGGTGGACGCGATCCGGCTCTCCCGGCGCACCCTCGCCGTGATCAAGGGCAACCTGTTCTGGGCGTTCGCCTACAACGTGGCCGCCCTCCCGCTGGCCGCCGCCGGCCTGCTGAACCCGATGATCGCGGGCGCGGCGATGGCCTTCTCGTCGGTCTTCGTGGTGGCCAACAGCCTCCGCCTCCGCCGCTTCTCCACCACCAGCCTCCACCCCGGACGACCGCGTTGATCAAGAGGTTTGCGTCACCAGTCGGCTTGCTGGTGACGCAAACCTCTTGGTCAACGGGCCGGAGCGGGTGGTGGGGGTGTTTTGGGGATGGGGGGTGGGGGTAGTTGAGGGGCGTTGGAAAAAGTGCTTATTCGGGAGGCTCTCATGGGGTTCGACGACAAGATCGAAAACACGACCGAGAACGCCGCCGGCAAGGTCAAGGAAGGCGTGGGTCGGGCGACCGACAACGAGCGTCTGGAGGCCGAGGGTCGCAGCGACCAGGCCAAGTCCAGCCTCAAGCAGGCCGCCGAGAAGGTCAAGGACGCTTTCAAGAGCTGAACCGCGCCACCCGTCACGCCGGACCGACCTCGTCGGTCCGGCGTGAGGCGCGTCGGGGGGTGCGGCGCGTCGGGGGTGAGACGTCGGCCGAGCGGGCCGTGCGGCATCGTGTCCGTGGTACCGCCCGACACATCGAAACGGGGAAGTCGATGCACCGCAGCTCCGCCACCGCGCTCACGTTCGCCGTCCTCGCCGTCCTCGCCAGCGGCTGCTCGGACAGCGGGGACGACACCGACGCCGCACCCGCAACGCCGACCAGTGCCGCCGATGCCCCCACCGGGCAGGCCACGCCCGACACGGTGACGACCACCACCCCGACGGCCGGCACCCCGACCGCCGGCACCGCCGCGAACACCGCGCAGGTCTGTCGCGCCGTCGACCAGCTGATCATCGACGGCAGCCGGCAGATCACCGCCGACTCGGCCGCCGCCACCCGGGAGGAACTCACCCCGGAGCAGCTCAACGGCAAGCTCAAGGGGCGACTGAGCGGGCTCGCCGACGACCTCCGTGCGCAGGCCCGCAAGGCCCGGGACGCCCGGATCAAGAAGTTGGTCGACGAGACCGCCACGAAGATCGAGGGCGGCGCGGCGGCCAAGAGCCCGGCAAGCTGGATGGGCACCGACTTCGTCGAGATCCCGGCCCGGCTCACCCGCGACTGCCACGTCTGACCCGGACCCCACGCGGTCCTGCCCGGCGGACCCAGCGGTCCTGCCCGGCGGACCCAGCGGTCCTGCCCGGCGGACCCAGCGGTCCTGCCCGGCCTGGAGTCCTGCCCGGCCCGGGAGACTTACCTGGGCCGAGGGTCTGCCCGGGCCGGGGATGCCCGGTCGGGCGCGGGCACAGGGACGTAGTGGGCGGATCCCGGGCCGTCGGGTCAGCGTCGACCGGGCAGCGGCCGGCCCGGCGGGGCGGTACCGGCCAGCGAGGCACGGTCGGCGGCCGAGGTGCCGGACTGCCAGCCCTCGGCGTCCCGCACGGTCAGCCGGGCCCGGGTGACACCGGGGAAGAGGGTGTCCATCCGCTCCCGTACCGCACCGGAGCGGGCGGCGAGCACCGGCAGCAGCCGGTCCGCCCCGGCGTCCTGCGCCGCCTGCCGGTTCGCCTCGTCGGTCGCGGCCCGCAGCCGCTCGCCGATACGCCGGGCGAAGGCGTGCAGGAAAGCCTCGTCGTACGCCTTGGTGCGTCGACCGCCGCCCTGACGTTCCCGGCGTCCGCGCAGCATCGCGGCGGTGGCCTGCACCAACAGTGAGGTGTGCAGCAGTTCGACGGCCTCCAGGTCGGCGGAGAAGCCGAGCACGGTGGCGAAACCGAGATCGTCGGACCAGACCGACTCGCACCGGTTCGCCGCCGCCACCTCCTGCACCAGCAGCGCTTTCGCACCCGCGTACGGGGCGTCGGTGCTGATCCGGACCCCACCGGGCCGGTCCGGGTGGGCGGTGTCCGCCTCGACCAGCGCCCGTTCCAGGCTGTGCCGGGCGATCAGCTCCTGCGCCTTGCCGGTGAACGCCTCAGCCTCGGCCGGGAACGTGGTGGACTCCGCCTTGGCGAGCAACGCCCGTACCCGGTCGAGCACCCGGGATCCGCTCGGACCGCTCGACGCGGTCGTGGCCGGTCCGCCGACGCCGCCGGGCGGGGGGCGCAGCACCGCGACCGGCGGCAGGCCGGTCAGCAGGGCCAGCACCTCGATGGCGTCGCGCAGGGCGGTGATCCGGTCCGTACCCTCCCGGGTGGTCCAACCGGTCAGCCATCCGGCGTCGTCGTCCCCGTGGACCCGGGCGTCCAGGCCGGCCAACTGGTCGTCCCACCACTGCGGCACCGGGCCGGGCTGGGCCGCCCGGTCGGCGGCGAGGGCCTCGGTGACCAGCCGGCCGGGGCGCGCGCCCAGCCGTCGGGTCACGATCCGGGCCACGTCGGCCGGCTGCCAGCCCCGTGGCCAGAGCCGACCCAGGGAGGCCACCAACCGGCCGAGCAGGGCGGCGTCCACCGCCGCCGGGCCTTCGGGTCCGCCGGGCGTCGGCCGGCCACCGTCACCGCCGACCACGAGCTGGTCCAGCTTCCGCTCCGCATTGCGTACGTCGGTGCCGCGCACCGCCGCGACCGCGGCGGCGATGAGGGCGTCGGCGTCCGGCACGGGTGGTCCTTCCTCGGCGTGACGGCCGGGTGGTGTCCGGATCGTCGGGAGTGTCTGCCCGGCAACGGTACCCGGGTCCGGATTGCTCCTCCCGGGCACTCATCCGTTCGGGCCTCGCGCCCGTACTCCTGCCCGGAGTGGACCACAGGTGGACGGGGAGGACGACGGTGAGCACCCTGACGGTGAGCGAGGCCGCTGACCGGGGCCGGCACCGGGGGCGACGCCGGGGCGTGACCCCGGCCGGTGTCCTGTCGGTGGTGCTGGTGGTGGCCGGGCTGGCTGCCGGCGGTGCGGTGGTGGCCCAGCGGCAGGGCGTCGACCTGGGCGCGCTCATCGGCGACGTCCGCCGGGAGCCGGTCCGGCCGCCCGCCGCCGCGGTACCACCCGTGCCGACCCGGGCGGAGGCACCCGTCCCGCTCGGATCCGCCGCCGCGCCCGCCCCGGCGGCGCTGCGCTACCCGCAACGGGGGACCGGCACCTGGCGGACGGCGACCGCTGAGGGTGCGGTCGCCGGGCGGGACGGCCAGCTGCTGCGCTACCGGGTGGCGGTGGAGGGTGGCATCGACGCCGTCGACCCGGAGCGGTTCGGCCGGGAGGTGGCGGTGGTGCTTGCCGACCGCCGGGGCTGGACCGCCGACGGCCGGTGGCGGCTGCAACGGGTCGGTGCCGACGGCCCGGCGGACTTCACCGTGCTGCTGACCACCCCGGTCACCCGGGGCGAGCTGTGCGGGGACACCTCGGACCGCTACACCTCCTGCCGCAACGGTGACCGGGTGGTGATCAACGTGGCGCGGTGGGCACGGGGCGTACCGGACTTCAGGGGTGATCTCGCTACTTACCGGTCGTACGTGCTCAATCACGAGGTGGGGCACCGGCTGGGCCGGGGTCACGAGCGGTGCCCGGCGGCAGGCGGGCCGGCACCGGTGATGCAGCAGCAGACGCTCGGCCTGCACGGCTGCCGGCCGAACGCCTGGCCGATGGCGGGCGGCACCCTGTTCACCGGTCCCGCCGGTGAGTACGACGACCCGATCCCGGCCGGCGACTGACCCCTTCCGCCGGGCCGGCCAACTCGGCTGCGCCGTGCGGCGGGCCTTCTCGGCTGCGGCCGTTTCGGCTGCGACCGGCCGTCGGGCTTCTCGGCTGTGACCATGTGACGGGCCAACTCGGCTGTGGCCATGTGGCGGGGCCTTGCCCGGTCGGGTCAGCGGCGGGGGAAGGACGCCCAGATGTTCTTGGTGCGGTCGGTGGCGTACCAGCCGACCTCCAGGGAGACCGCCATGGCGATCTGGAGTCCCCGGCCGCCGGCCCCCATCGGCCGGGTGTCGGACAGCTCGGGGATGGTGCTGAGGTCGTGGTCGGCGACGTCGAGGATGAGCGACTCGTCGATGGTGAGTAGTCGGACAATTGTCGGCGGAATGCCGTGTTTGAGGGCATTGGTGGCCAACTCGGTGGCGACCAGGACGATCAGCTCGGGAATCTCGTCCAGGTTCTGACCGTCGAGCAGCCGCTCACCGGTGAGCGCCTCGTGCAGCGAGGCGCGCAGGGCACGCAGGCCGGCGGGATCGGCCAGTTCCCACCGGCGCAACTCGGTGGCCTGAGGCGGGGGCGGCGAGGTGCGAAGCGGTGCCATGATCTCGGTTTACCCTGCGTAGCGGTTTCCCATGCTTGGGTCCGCTGTCGAGGATTCGTCCTTCCGGCACCCGGATCACCGCCCCGCCGGCCGAGCTCCGAGCCGCCCGGCCAGCCCAGTTCGGAGCCGGCCGACCAGCTCAGGTCGGGGCCGGCCGACCAGCTCAGGTCGGGGCCGGCCGTGCGGTGATCCGGGGTTCGGTGGGTGCCCGGTGGAGTGTGGTCCCGGCCACTGTCGAGGGTGGCGTTCCAGGCGGGAACGGGTCGTCCTGCACCGCCGGGCCGAGGATCGAGAAATCATCCGATTCGGGGCCTGCGTCAGCCCCTGCGGTCGCGTAAAGTCCGCAAACTGAACGGGCCATGTCGGCGACGGAACGCCCCCCAAACGGGTGCCCGTCCGCACGGTTGGGCGCATCCCCGCGCCGGCTCACGGACCGCCTCAGGAAGAGCCATGACCGCCAGTACGAATGACCCCAAGGTGACCGTCGTGGTCCCGGCGTACAACTCCGGACCGCACATCGAGAAGCTCGTCACCTCGTTGTTGAGCCAGTCGCTGCCGGCCGGCGAGTTCGAGGTCATGTTCGTCGACGACGGCTCGACCGACTCGACCGGCGCCCGGCTCGACGAACTGGCTGCCGCCCACCCGCACATCCGGGTGCTGCACATCGACAACTCCGGCTGGCCGTCGCGGCCCCGTAACCTCGGCGTCCAACACGCCCGGGGCGAGTACGTCTTCTTCGCCGACGACGACGACTGGTTCGGCGAGGAGGCGCTGGAACGGCTGTACGCCTGCGCCCGCGAGCACGACGCGGACCTGGTGGTCGGCAAGATGGCCGGGCACCGCCGTTCGGTGCCGCGCGAACTGTTCCGGCGCAACCGGTTCGACGCCACCCTGGCGAACGCGCCCCTGATCGACAGCCTCACCGCGCACAAGCTGTTCCGGCGCTCCTTCCTCATCGAGCACGACCTGCGTTTCCCGGAGGGCAAGCGCCGGCTGGAGGACCACGTCTTCGTCACCCGGGCTTACTTCCTGTCCCGCCGCACCTGCGTGCTGGCCGACTACGTCTGCTACCACCACCAGCGGCGGGTCGACGCCGGCAACGTCACCGCCACCGCGCTGGAGCCGGCCGGCTACTTCGTCAACCTGCGTGAGGCGCTCGACATCGTCGACGCGCACACCGAGGCCGGTGCGCTGCGGGACCGGCTGCACCGGCGGTGGCTGCGCAACGAGATGGTCTCCCGACTTCGCGGCCGGCGGTTGCTCGACGCGCCCGCCGACTGGGTGGACCAGTTGGTCGGCGAGGCGCAGCGCACGATCCGGGACCGGTTCGCCCCGGGCGTCGCCGCCGGTCTGCCGCCACTGCAACGGATCATCACCCGGCTCATCGAGCAGGGCCGCACCGCCGACCTGCGCCGGTTGGCCCAGTGGGAGGCGGCCGTCCGGGCCCAGCCCACCGTGCAGCGGGTCGAGCAGGACGGCGGCGTCCTGACCGTCACCCTCACCGGCGAGTTGTTCTTCGGCGACCAGCCGCTCACCCTCACCGCCGACGGGGAGCAGCGGCTGCTGGTGGTGCCGGTGGACGACGTACCGGCCGACCTGCGGGACGCGACCCCCGGGATCAAGCAGTCCAAGCTCGACGTCATCGCCCGGCGGCGGGACACCCGGGAGGAGTTCTTCGTGCCGGTCACCGGCGCCGTCGAGCTGGTCCCGGTGGGCGACGGCACGCTGCGGCTGGTCCGGCGCGGCACCGCCCGACTCGACGTCGGCGCGCTCAACGGTGGCCGCAGCAGCGGCACCTGGGACCTGAAGGCCCGGGTCACCTGCTGTGGCTGGACCGAGGACGCCACGCTGCCGGTGGCGTTCCGCTGTGCGGCCGACGGTGCCCGCCCGGTCACCGTGGCGCACCTGGACAGCCTGCGTTTCCGGCTGCGGCGGGCGGTGGCCCGGCGGGTGCCCGAGTCGATCCGGCGGGCCATCCGCCGCTGACCATGCCGGTACGACCGCCCGGGCCGTCCCGCCCGTCCACGCACCGACCTCCCCTCCGCACCGTGACCGCCGTCACCGGCTGCGGTGGCCGGCGTGAAGAACACGTCAAGAAACCGCGGCTGCCCGTCTAGGTCGCGTTATGGACCCTGCCCGATCGGATCAGAGCGCGTTGTGATTGCCCGGCGTGGCCGGAAGGCGGTCACGGCGTTCGGGTCCGGTTGAGGGAGTCCGCGTGTCTGACGTGGTGTTCGTACTGGTGACGGTGGTGCTGTTCGCGGCGCTCGCCCTCGTGGTGAGGGGCGTGGAGAAGCGGTGAACGCCGTCAACGCCGTCGGCCTGGTGCTGGCGATCGGCCTGGGTGTGTTCATGGTCGTCGCGCTGCTGTTCCCGGAGCGCTTCTGATGACCACGACCACAGCGGGCGTCATCTTCATCCTGTCCCTGGTGGTGGCGCTGGTCGTCGCGTACCGCCCGGTCGGCGACCACCTGTACCGGGTGGTCGCCGGCACCCGACAGTCCCGGGTGGAGCGCGGGGTGTTCCGGCTGGTCGGAGTGAACCCGGCCGCCGAGCAGTCGTGGGGCGTCTACGCCCGCAGCGTGCTGGCCTTCTCCGCCGTCTCGGTGCTGTTCCTCTACGCCTTCCAGCGGTGGCAGGACCACCTGTGGCTGTCGCTGGGCTTCGACCCGGTCGTCCCGCACGGTGCCTGGAACACCGCCGTGTCGTTCGTGACCAACACGAACTGGCAGTGGTACGCGGGTGAGTCGACCATGGGTCACCTGGTGCAGATGGCCGGGCTGGCGGTGCAGAACTTCCTGTCCGCCGCGGTGGGCATCGCGGTGGCGGTGGCCCTGGTCCGGGGGTTCGCCCGCAGCCGTACCGGCGAGCTGGGCAACTTCTGGGTGGACCTGGTCCGGATCACGCTGCGGGTGCTGCTGCCGGTGGCGGTGCTCGGCGCGGTCGTGCTGATGCTCGGCGGGGTGGTGCAGAACCTCTCCGCCGGCACCGACGTGACCACCCTGACCGGCGGCGGGCAGAGCATCCCCGGTGGTCCGGTGGCCGGCCAGGAGGTGATCAAGGAGTTGGGCACCAACGGCGGTGGCTTCTACAACGCCAACAGCGCCCACCCGTTCGAGAACCCGACGGCCTGGACGAACTGGGTCGAGCTGTTCCTGATCCTGCTGATCCCGTTCAGCCTGCCCCGGGTCTTCGGCCGGATGGTCGGCCAGCACCGGCAGGGCTACGCGATCGTCGCGGTGATGGCCGTCCTGGCGCTCGGCAGCGTCACCCTCACCAACGTGTTCGAGCTGGCCGGGCACGGCACCGTGCCGCAGGCGGTCGGTGCGGCGCTGGAGGGCAAGGAGGTCCGTTTCGACGTGTCGAACTCGGCGACCTTCGGCGCGGTCACCACACTGACCTCGACCGGCGCGGTGAACTCCGCCCACGACTCGTACACCGCGCTGGGCGGGATGATGACGCTGGGCTACATGATGCTGGGCGAGGTCGCCCCCGGCGGCGTCGGCGCGGGCCTGTACGGGCTGCTGGTCCTCGCGGTGATCACGGTGTTCGTCGCCGGTCTGATGGTCGGCCGGACCCCGGAGTACCTGGGTAAGAAGATCGGTTCCCGCGAGATCACCTTCGCCTCGCTGTACTTCCTGGTCACCCCGGCCCTGGTGCTGATCGGCACGGCTGCCGCCTTCGCCACCGGCAACGCCTCGACCGCGTTGAACGTCGGCCCGCACGGACTGTCCGAGGTGCTCTACGCGTTCACCTCGGCGAGCAACAACAACGGTTCGGCGTTCGCCGGGATCACCGTGAACACCCCGTGGTGGAACACCGCCCTCGGGTTGTGCATGCTGCTCGGCCGGTTCCTGCCGATCATCCTGGTGCTCGCGCTGGCCGGCTCGCTCGCCCGCCAGGCACCCACCCCCGCCTCCGAGGGCACCCTGCCGACCCACCGCCCGCTCTTCGTGGGGATGGTCGTCGGCGTCACGGTGATCCTGGTGGCGTTGACCTTCCTGCCCGCGCTCGCCCTCGGCCCGCTGGCCGAAGGGCGGTGACCACCATGGGGAAGAACGACATGACCGTCCCGTCCGTGGCATCCGGTGGCGAGCAGCCGCCGACCGCCGGCCCAGCCGAGGCCCGGGTGGCGGTGGGCCCACCCGACGGCCGGGCACCGGGTGGTGGCCGGGCCGGTGGCGGCCTGCTGGACCCCCGGCAGCTGCTCCGCTCCCTGCCCGACGCGCTGCGCAAGCTCGACCCGCGCACCCTGTGGCGCAACCCGGTGCTGCTGATCGTGGAGATCGGCGCGGCCTTCACCACCGTCCTGGCGGTGACCGACCCGTCGGTGTTCGGTTGGGCGATCACCGGCTGGCTCTGGCTCACCGTGCTCTTCGCCAACCTCGCCGAGGCGGTCGCCGAGGGCCGGGGCAAGGCGCAGGCCGCCTCGCTGCGGCAGGCCAAGCGGGACACCATCGCCACCCGCCTGGTCGGCTGGTCGCCGGGTGCCCGCGCCGACACCTACACCGACGAGGCGGTGCCCGCGCCGCAGCTGCGGCAGGGCGACGTCGTCCTGGTCAGCGCCGGTGGGACCATCCCCGGCGACGGTGACGTCGTCGAGGGCATCGCCAGCGTCGACGAGTCCGCGATCACCGGTGAGTCCGCGCCGGTGATCCGGGAGTCCGGCGGTGACCGCAGCGCCGTGACCGGCGGCACCCGGGTGCTCTCGGACCGGATCGTCGTGCGGATCACCCAGCGGCCCGGGGAGAGCTTCATCGACCGGATGATCGCCCTGGTCGAGGGGGCCGACCGGCAGAAGACCCCGAACGAGATCGCGCTGAACGTCCTGCTCGCCGCGCTCACCCTGATCTTCCTGCTGGCCGTGGTCACCCTCCAGCCGTTGGCGATCTTCGCCAAGGGTTGGCAGGCCGCCGCGCCCGACACCGGGGCGGTCACCGACGACGGGGTGACCGGGGTGGTGCTGGTGTCCCTGCTGGTCTGCCTGATCCCGACCACCATCGGGGCGCTGCTGTCGGCGATCGGCATCGCCGGCATGGACCGGCTCGTGCAGCGCAACGTGCTGGCCATGAGCGGCCGGGCGGTGGAGGCGGCGGGGGACGTCGACACCCTGCTGTTGGACAAGACCGGCACGATCACCCTGGGCAACCGGCAGGCCGTCGCGTTCCTGCCGGCCGACGGGGTCACCACCGCCGACCTGGCCGCCGCCGCGCAGCTGGCCAGCCTCGCCGACGAGACCCCGGAGGGCCGGTCGGTGGTTGCGCTGGCGACGCAGGAGTTCGGCCTGCGCGCGGAGGAACCGGGGCTGCTGCCGTACGCCGACTTCGTGCCGTTCACCGCGCAGACCCGGATGAGCGGCGTCGACCTGACGCCGGAGGACGCGCCGGCCCGCCGGGTCCGTAAGGGGGCGGCGACGGCGGTGCTGACCTGGGTACGGGAGCACGGCGGTCACCCCGGCGAACAGGTCGGTCAGCTGGTCGACGAGATCAGCGGGCTCGGCGGCACCCCGTTGGTGGTGGCCGAACACGTCGCCGGGGAGCCGGCCCGCGCGCTCGGCGTCATCCACCTCAAGGACGTGGTGAAGACCGGGATGCGGGAGCGGTTCGCCGAGCTGCGCCGGATGGGCATCCGGACCGTGATGGTCACCGGAGACAACCCGCGTACCGCGCAGGCGATCGCCGACGAGGCCGGGGTGGACGACGTCCTCGCCGAGGCCACCCCGGAGGACAAGCTCGCCCTGATCCGCCGGGAACAGGAGGGCGGCCGGCTGGTCGCGATGACCGGGGACGGCACCAACGACGCCCCGGCGCTGGCCCAGGCCGACGTCGGGGTCGCGATGAACACCGGCACGTCGGCGGCGAAGGAGGCCGGCAACATGGTCGACCTGGACTCCGACCCGACCAAGCTGATCGAGATCGTGGAGATCGGCAAGCAGTTGCTGATCACCCGGGGCGCGTTGACCACCTTCAGCATCGCCAACGACGTGGCGAAGTACTTCGCGATCATCCCGGCCATGTTCGCCGGCATCTACCCGGGCCTGGACCGGCTCAACGTGATGCGGCTGGGCAGCCCCGAGTCGGCGATCCTCGCGGCGGTGATCTTCAACGCCCTGGTGATCATCGCGCTCGTACCGTTGGCGCTGCGCGGGGTGCGTTACCGGCCGGCCGCCGCGTCCCGGCTGCTCGGCCGCAACCTGCTGGTCTACGGCCTCGGCGGCATCGTCGCGCCGTTCGTCGGCATCAAAATCATCGACCTGCTCATCCAGTTCGTTCCGGGAGTCTCGTGATGCGCCCACCCGCCTGGCTCGCCGCCCACCTCGCCGCGTTGCGCGCCCTGCTCGTGTTCACCGTGCTGCTCGGGGTGGCCTACCCGCTGACCCTGGTCGCCGTCGGCCGGCTCCCCGGCCTCGACGCGAAGACCGACGGTTCGCTGCTGACCGTGGACGGCCGGACCGTCGGCAGCACCCTGATCGGGCAGTCCTTCACCGACGCCGACGGCGACCCCGTCCCGCGCTACTTCCAGTCCCGCCCGTCGGGGGCCGGCGACGGCTACGACCCGACCGCCTCCGGCGCCTCGAACCTCGGCCCGGAGAGCGTGCTGGACACCCTCGCCGTCGACCCGCAGGACTCGACCCGGAGCCTGCTCAGCCAGGTCTGCGCCCGCAGCCGGGCGGTCGGCCTGCTCGACGGCGTCGACGGGCGGCGGCCGTACTGCACGCCCGACGGGGTGGGGGCGGTGCTGGCGGTGTTCCGCGCCGACGGGCTGACCGGCCGGATCACCCGGGTGGTCAGCGTCAACCAGACCGCCCCGGCCACCCCGTTCGTCACCTCCTGGCAGGGGGTGCCGGTGGAGCTGGCGCAACCCGGGGAGGACTACCGGGCCGCCGGTGGGCTGATCACCCCGGTCCGGGGGGACGCGCCGGCACACCCCGCCGTCCCCGCCGACGCGGTCACCGCCGGCGGCAGCGGCCTCGACCCACACATCAGCCCCGCGTACGCCGGGATCCAGGTGGCCCGGGTGGCGCGGGAGCGCGGCGCGGACCCGGCGGTGGTCCGGCGGCTGGTCGCCGAGCACACCACCGGCCGGACGCTCGGCTTCATGGGTGCCCCCGCGGTGAACGTGCTGGCCCTCAACCTGGCCCTCGACCGGAGCCTGCCCGCCCGCTGAGCCCCGACGCCGGCACCCCTGCCCGGGGTGCCGGCCCGGCGGTCGCGCCCCGGGGCGGTACGCACAGCGAGAGGATGGTCCTGTGCCACGAGGTGAACTGCGCATCTACCTGGGTGCCGCCCCCGGCGTCGGCAAGACGTACGCCATGTTGGAGGAGGCCCGGCGGCGGGCCGAGCGGGGCGCCGACGTGCTGGTCGGCCTGGTGGAGACGCACGGCCGGCCGCACACCGCCGCGATGATCGGCGACCTGGCGGTGCTGCCCCGGCGCACGCTGCGCTACCGGGACGCCGAGTTCACCGAGCTGGACCTCGACGCCGTGCTGGCCCGCCGCCCGGAGCTGGTCGTGGTCGACGAGTTGGCGCACACCAACGTGCCCGGCTCCCGGCACGGCAAGCGCTGGCAGGACGTCCAGGAACTGCTCGACGCGGGCATCTCGGTGCTGTCGACGGTCAACGTCCAGCACCTGGAGTCACTCAACGACGTGGTCGCCCGCATCACCGGCACCACCCAGCGGGAGACCGTCCCGGACGCCGTGGTCCGCGCCGCCGAACAGGTCGAACTGGTCGACATGACCCCGGAGGCGCTGCGCCGGCGGATGGCGCACGGCAACATCTACCGGCCCGACCGGATCGACGCGGCGCTGGGCAACTACTTCCGGGTCGGCAACCTCACCGCGCTGCGTGAGCTGGCCCTGCTCTGGCTGGCCGACAAGGTCGACGACCAGCTCGACCGGTACCGGGCCCAGGAGGGCATCTCCGCCACCTGGGAGGCCCGGGAACGGGTCGTCGTCGCCCTCACCGGCGGCCCGGAGGGGGACACCCTGATCCGCCGGGCGGCCCGGATCGCCGCCCGCAGCAAGGGGGCCGACCTGCTCGCCGTGCACGTGGCCCGCGACGACGGGCTGGCCGGGGCGGACCCGGCCCAGCTCGCCCGGCAGCGGGTCCTGGTGGAGAGCCTCGGCGGCAGCTACCACCAGGTGCTCGGCGGGGACGTCCCGGCCGCCCTGCTCGACTTCGCCCGGGGGGTCAACGCCACCCAACTGGTGCTCGGCGCGAGCCGGCGCGGCCGGTTCGCCCAGCTGATCGCCCGGGGCGTCGGCGTCACCACCACGGCCCGCTCCGGGGCGATCGACGTGCACCTGGTCACCCACCCGCAGGCCGGGCGGGGCCGGCGCGGGGCCGGGATGCCGGCCGCGCTGTCCCGACGGCGTCGGCTGCTCGGGTTCGCCCTCGCCGGGCTGGGCCTGCCGCTGCTCACCCTGCTGCTGTCGGTGTTGCCGGACCTCACCCTGACCAACGACATCCTGATCTTCCTGGCCGGGGTGGTCGGAGTGGCGCTGGTCGGTGGGCTCTGGCCGGCACTGGTCGCCGCGCTCGGCGGATCGCTGCTGCTGAACTGGTTCTTCACCCCGCCGTACCGCACGCTGACCATCGCCGAGGCGGACAATCTCCTCGCGCTGGGCGTCTTCGTCGGGGTGGCGGTCGCGGTGAGCTGGGTGGTGGACGTGGCGGCCCGGCGTACCCGGGAAGCGGCCCGGGCCGCCGCCGACGCGCAGACCCTGGCCACCGTCGCCGGTGGCGTGCTGAGCGGTGAACGGCCGCTGCCGGCGCTGCTCGACCGGCTGCGGGAGACCTTCGGGCTGCGCGCGGTCAGCGTCCTGGAACTCGTCCCCGACGCGCGGGGGCGGCCCGGCCGGGCCCACGAGGAGGGGGCCTGGCGTCGGGTCGCCAGCGTCGGGGTGGACCCGGCGGGCAGCCCTGGCGCGGGGGAGACCACGGTGCCGGTCGACGACCGGCTGACCGTGGTGCTCAGCGGCCGTCGGCTGGAGGCCGCCGACCGGCGCATCGTCGAGGCGTTCGCCGCGCAGGCCGCCGTCGCGCTGCGCCAGGAACGACTCGCCGAGGAAGCCGCCACCGCCCGGCCGCTCGCCGAGGCCGACCGGTTACGCACCGCGCTGCTCGCCGCCGTCAGCCACGACCTGCGTACCCCGCTGGCGTCGGCGAAGGCCGCGGTGAGCAGCCTGCGCAGCCCCGACGTCGACTTCGACCCCGAGGACCGGGCCGAGTTGCTCGCCACCGCCGACGAGTCCCTGGACCGGCTCGGCCGGCTGGTGGCGAACCTGCTCGACATGAGCCGGTTGCAGGCCGGCGCGCTGGGTGTCACCCGCACCGCGATCGGGCTGGAGGACGCCGTACCGCTGGCCCTGGACGAGCTGGGGCCGGCCGCCGCCGACGTACGGACCGACATTCCCGCCGACCTGCCGGCGGTCGACGCCGACCCGGGCCTGCTGGAACGGGTGCTGGTCAACATCGTCGCGAACGCCCTGCGGCACAGCCCGGCCGGGCAGCCGCCCACGCTCACCGCCAGCAGCCACGCCGGGCAGGTGGAGCTGCGGGTCATCGACACTGGCCCCGGCATCCCCGAGGACCGTTGGGAGCACGTCTTCCTGCCGTTCCAGCGGCTCGGCGACCGGGACAACCAGACCGGGGTGGGGTTGGGGCTGGCCCTGTCGCGGGGGCTGGCCGAGGCGATGGGTGGCAGCATCACCCCGGAGACCACCCCCGGTGGGGGGCTGACCATGGTGTTGCGGCTGCCCGCCGCCGACGAGAGGCCGGACCGGTGACCCGCATCCTGGTCGTCGACGACGAACCGCAGATCCTCCGCGCGCTGCGGATCAACCTGCGCGCCCGGGGGTACGACGTCGAGGTCGCCGGGACCGGCACGGCCGCGCTGAAGGCCGCCGCCGCCCACCCGCCGGACCTGGTGGTGCTCGACCTGGGCCTGCCCGACCTCGACGGCGTGGAGGTCATCCGGGGCCTGCGCGGCTGGACCACCATCCCGATCATCGTGCTGTCCGGGCGGGCCGGCAGCGCGGACAAGGTAGCCGCCCTCGACGCCGGTGCCGACGACTACGTCACCAAGCCGTTCGGGGTCGACGAACTCCTCGCCCGGATCCGCGCCGTCACCCGCCGCCTCGCCTCCTCACCCGTCGACGCGACGGCCACCGCCCAGGTGGGTCGGCACACCGTCGACCTCGCCACCCGCACCGTCACCCGCGACGACGGCACCGAGGTCCGGCTCACCCCCACCCAGTGGGCGGTGCTGGAACGGCTGCTGCGCCACCCCGGCAAGCTGATCAGCCAACGTCAGCTCCTGCACGAGGTGTGGGGGCCGGAGTACCAGCAGGAGACCAACTACCTGCGGCAGTACCTGGCGCAGCTGCGACGCAAGCTGGAGGACGACCCGGCCCGGCCCCGGCACCTGATCACCGAGCCGGGCATGGGCTACCGCTACCGCCCCTGACCGCCTCAGGCCGTGCCCCGACGGTCACCGGGCTGGCGGTTCTCGTCGGTTCACGGCCGCCTCCGTCACCGGGCGTCGCTGTCCCGCCTCCGCTACCCGAGGCTGAGCCCGATCGCCAGGGCGGCGACGGCGAGGAGCGGGGGGACGAGCTGCTTGAGCGCGGCACTGGCCTTGTCGGGTGCCGAGATCAGCAGCACCAGCCCGGCGGCGACCATCGACCCGGCGCCGACGAAGACCAGGGTCGCGCCGACGGTGTGCGCGCCGACGGCGTAGGCGACGATGCCGACGACGATCGCGACGGCCAGGAAGAGGTTGTAGAAACCCTGGTTGAAGGCGAGTTGCCGGGTCGCCTCCGCCTCCTCGCGGCTGGTGCCGAAGACCGCGCGGGCGCGGGCGGTGGTCCAGACGACCGACTCCAGGTAGAAGATGTAGACATGGATGAGGCCGGCGATGCCGGCCAGGACGAGTCCCGCGACGACCACGACCCTGCCTCCTTCGTTGGCGCGGACCCGAGATGTCCGCCACGGTCATTCTCCCTGCCCGCCGTGCTGCCCGAATCAGGTGTTGGCGGTTTGCCGTGTGCCTCCTACGGTGTGGAGGACAAGATGGGGGAGGTTCAGGTTGGCCGACGCGGGTGACGCGGTGCGGTGGCTCCAGCTCGCCGCACCCCGCGGCGGGCCGGACGATCTGCCCCTGCTGGTGAACCGGGCCGCGCCGGCCATGGACGCCACCGAGATCGTGATCTACCTGGCGGACTACCAGCAGGCCAGCCTCGTACCGTTGCTCGGTGCCGGTCTCGACCGGGGTGAGCTGGCGATCGAGACGACCCTCGCCGGTCGGGCGTTCACCGGCCTCGACGTGCAGCACGCGGCCGACAGCGCGGACCGGATCTGGGTGCCGCTGCTCGTCGGGTGCGAACGGATGGGCGTGCTGGAGATCGTCTCGCCGGCCGCCGGGGACCCGGCGATGAACGAGCCGGCCTGGGAGTTGGCGACCTGCGTCGCGCAACTCGTGGTGAACCGCCGACCGTACGGCGACGTGGTGGAGCGGCTGCGGCGTCGGCTGCCGATGCAGGTCGCCGCCGAGATCGTCTGGGGCCTGCTGCCCCCGCTGACCTTCGCCACCGACGACATGCTGCTCACCACCATCCTCGAACCGTGCTACGACGTCGGCGGGGACATCTTCGACTACGCGCTCAACGGTGACGTGCTCAGCGTCGGGCTGTTCGACACCTGCGGACACGGCATCAAGGCGAGCACCCTGGCCTCCCTGGTGGTCAGCGCCTACCGCAACGCGCGCCGCTGTGGCCTAGACCTGGTCGACACGGCGACCAGCATCGACAGGTGGGTGCGCTCCGAGCACCCGCACATGTTCGCCACGGCGCTGCTGGTCGAGTTGGAGCGGAGCACCGGCCGGCTCCGGGTGATCAACGCCGGCCACCCGGGCGCGCTGCTGCTGCGCGACGGCAAGGCGATCCGTGAGTTGCCGGGCCCGACCGCGCTCCCGCTCGGCCTGGGCCACCTGGCGACCCAGCGCCCCGAGGTGTACGAGGAGGAGCTGCACCCCGGGGACCGCATCCTCGCCTACACCGACGGCATCACCGACGCGCGGGGCGTCGACGGGGAACGGTTCGGGTTGACGCGTCTCGTCGACTTCGTCAACCGTGCCCTCAACGACAAGTTGGCTACCCCGGAGACGATGCGCCGGCTGGTGCGCGCGGTGGTCGCCTACCAGGAGGGGCAGCTCGACGACGACGCGACGGCGCTGCTGCTGGAGTGGCGTCCACCGCACGCACCGCTGTCCCACCTGCGCGAGCGCACGACCAGCGGACCGTGAGGGCGACGACCCCAGGGTGAGCGTCGCCAGGTGCCCGGGAGCCCTGGTCACGAGGATGCGCACCGCTCAGCCGGCGAGACCACGTTCCGTCGCCCAGTGGTGGGGGCGGGGCATGGGGACGGGGTCGGTCTGCTGCCGCTGGTCGGGCTCGGCAAGCCGGAGCAGGCGGTACATGGTGCGCCGCAGCAGCACGCCGGCATTGCCCGGGCGGGCGGTCAACGCAGCCATCACCGTCTCGGGGTCGACCTCGCCGGTCAGGGCGAGTTGGGAGATCAGCGGCTGTCGGGGGTCCAGGCGGGGTGCGTGGGTGGCGAGCAGGTGCTGGGCCGTACCGGTGGCCGGTACCGGTCCCTGGGCGGGGAGCAGCAGGGTCCGGCGTCCGATGGCGGCGGCGTAGGCCGTGACGGAGCCGTGGTCGCCGACGACGTGGTCGGCGGCAACCACCGGGCCACGCCAGTCCTCGGTCGGATCGGGCAGCAGCAACCCGGCGTCGAGGCAGCCCCGGAGCCAGGCGCGGATCTGGCGGTGCCCGTGTCCGTCCCAGATCGCGGGGTGCAGCAGCGCGGCCACCCGGTACCGGTCCGCCGGGAGCTGTTTCATCAACTGTGGAAGCAGGTCCGGCCAGCGGCCGAAGGCACCGTCCCTGCCCCAGGTGGAGGAGACCACGACGAGTTGCTGATGCTCGCCCAACCCCATGGCCCGCCGGTAGTCCGGGCGGCGGGGAAGGCTGGCGACGAGCCGGTCGACGCAGGGGTCGCCGACGACCACAGCCGCCTCGACCGCCTCCGGGCACTGCCGACGCAGCACCTCCAACTCACGGTCGTGGGAGAGGGCGAGGGCTGTCGGGAGCACGCGCCCGTCATGGGTCAGCCGTTGGGCGTCGAGACCGTACACCGGTGGGTCTGCGAGCACCGGCGCGTCGGACGGACCGGGTCGCACCCGCTTGCTCCGTCCGGCCCCGTGGGCCAGCAGCAGGAGCGGCGCGTGCAGTTGGTGCAGCCCGCCGTGGGCGGCGGCGATGCCGAGGTCGAAGTGCTCCCGGACGGCCTGGTACCAGGGCAGGACGAGCGCGCCGAGCCGGTCGAGGAACCGTGCCACCTGATGGTTGAAGACGTCCGGCGCCACGGTGAAGACCACCTGCACGCGGGGGTCGCCCTCGACGTACCCGATGACGTCCAGCAAGCGTTGGCAGCTCGCGATGGTGTGGGCCACGACGAGCGTCGGCCGGCAACCCGACCGGCTCACCCAGCGGCTGGCGTCGATGCCGACGGGGGCGGGTGACCACTCCAGCGACGTCATTGACGTAACTCTATCCAGGCTCGCGCGGAGTTCGGTGCCGGGGCGGATCCGCGCCTGAAGGAGGTGCCGATCAGGCCAGCCCGCGACGCGGCGCGGCCGGGGCCGTCGAAACGGTCCCGGCCGCGTCTCCTACCGGGTCACCCGTCGAGCGGCTTGATCCAGATGTTGCGGTACTGGACCGGGTTGCCGTGGTCCTGGAGCCGGATCGCGCCGGCCGCCGGGCCCTCCGGCCGGCTGCCGCCGGTCGGGCCGAGGATCTCCACGTCGTCGTGCACGGTGACGCCGTTCCACACCACGGTCACCCGGGGGTTCGCCACCTTGACGCCGGCCGCGTCGTAGCGGGCCTGCCGGTACTCGATGTCGTACGTCTGCCAGGTCTGGGGCGGTCGGGCCGCGTTCACGTCGGGCGCCTTCTGGGTGTAGATGGCGGCGGAGTCGTTGTTCTGCGGCGGGTCGACGCCGAACGAGTCGAGCACCTGGATCTCGTAGCGGTCCTGGAGGTAGACCCCGCTGTTGGCGCGCTGCTGCCCGGTCACCTCCGGTGGGTAGAGCGGCAGGTTGAACTCCACGTGCAGCCGGAAGTCGCCGAACGCCTGCACGGTGCGCAGGTCACCGCCGCGTACGGTCATGGTGTTGCCGGCGAGCGTCCACTCCGGCTCGCGCCCGTCGGTGTGCTGCCACTCGGTGAGGTCGCCGCCGTCGAACAGGGTGATCCGTTCGCCGCGTGGCCGGACGGCGAGCACGTCGAGGTTGACGTGCCCGGAGTCGGCGCTCTCCTTGCGGTACTCGACGATGTTGCGTCCCCGCCGCAGGTGTGCCCTGCTGGTGACGGTGCCCCACTCCTCCCAGGTGACGGTGGACGGGAAGACCGTCTGTTCGATCCGCTTGCCGTTGACGTACAGGCTGAGCTGTTTCGGGCCGGAGAACGGGTTCGGGCCGTTGCTGTAGCGCATCGCCAGGTCGTGGTTGTCGGCCTCGGGGACGTCGACGGAGATCCGGGTCGACGCGCCGTCGTCGGCGAACCCGGCGGCGAAGCCGGCACCGGAGTAGGCGGCGTGGTCGGTGGCCATCCCGACCCCGACGGTGCGACCCTCCTCGGCCTCGAAGAAGGTCTGCGGCTGGGACACCCGGCCGGGGATCTCGTTGAGCGTGTACCAGGCCTCGGTGTTCCACAACTGCTCGCCGTCGGCGGCGGAGAACGGGCGCGGGGAGCGGACGTGCACCACCCGGTTCTCCTTCAGGCCCGGGATACGCAGCCGGACGGTGCGCCCGTTGGCCGCCAGCACCGCCCGGGTCACGGTGAGTGTCTCCAGGTCGAGCTTGGGCCCGCCGTACTGGCTGGTCGCCCCGTAGCGCCACTGCGTCACCTGGTACGCCCCGGCGAGCCGCGCGGCGGTCTCGGCCGAGATCGGCTCGGTGTATTCCAGGTCGAACCCGTTGGCGGTGGCCCGCATCTGCTTGACCTCGAAGGTCGAGGTGCCGTTGGGGGTGAGCTTCTGCATGCCGTAGGTCAGCTTGCCCTCCTGGCCCCAGTTGCCGCCGGCCCCCACGCCGCCCACGTAGACCGCGCCGTCGGGGCCGAGGGTGACCTCGTTGACGCCGGCCTCCAGGCCCTGCGTGTGCCGGAACACCGCCCCCTGGTACTGCCCCTCGACCTCGTCGAGGTAGACCCGTTGCAGGCCGCCGTAGGTGACGTCGCCGACGACGAGCTGCCCGGCGTACGGCCCCTGCGCGAGCAGCACCGGAGTGGACGGGGAGTTGCCGATCTCGTTCTGCGGGAGCCAGACGATCGGTCGGGTCACCGGCTTGTCGTCGTACGGCCCGTCGGGGCTGGTGTAGTGGTTGAAGAACGCCCCCTGCTGGATCTGGACCAGCTTGGACGCGGGCAGCCAGCCACCCTGGTTGTCGGTGACGAGGACCTCGTCGCGCGGCCCCCAGCCAATCCCGTTCGGGGTGCGCAGCCCACCGGCCACATAGGTGATCTTGCCGGTCCGGGCGTTGACCTTGATCGAGGTGCCCCGGTTCGCGGCGGGCTGCGGCACTGTGGTGGCGCCGCCCTGGTTGATCGCGACGGACAGGTTGAGGTGGAAGAACCCGTCCCGGTAGAGCAGGCCGAAGGCGAACTCGTGGAAGTTGCCGCCCCACGGCCAGGTGGCGACCGTACGGCGGTCGTCGGCGTCGCCGTCGCCGTCGGTGTCGCGCAGCGCGGTCAGCTCGTGCTTCTGGCTGACGTAGACGGTGCCGTCGACCACGGCGACGCCCTGCGGCTCGCGCAGCCCGTCGGCGAACCGGTGGTAGGTCACCTGGTCGGGGCTGGTCGCGCCGGTAGCGCCCTCGGCCACCCAGATCTCGCCGGTGGCGTTGTCGGTGCCGCCCCAGGTGCTCAGGACCAGCGCGCCGTCGGGGCGGAACGCCATCCCGGTGACCTGCGGCCGGAACCCGTCGGGGCGCAGGTCGGTGAGGGTGTAGCCGGGGTGCACCCGGTCGAGCGGCAGACCGTCGCCGGCCGAGTCGGTCGCCCCCTCGCAGTACTTCCAGCCCGGCGCGGTCACCCGGACCACCCCGGCCTCGGTGCTCAGCGCGGAGTTCGGGACGAGGGTGAAGTCGGCGTTGCCCGGTGGACGCCATTCCAGCCGCAGCACCTGGCCGCCGCCGTCGTCGAAGTGCTCGATGCGCAGCGGGTGCCGGCCGGCGGTGAGGGTGACCGTGCCGTCCTTGGCGGTCTCGCCGTGCAGCCCGTCGTGGTCGACGACGACCGCGTCGCCGATGGTCAGCCGGGAGCCGTCGTCACTGGTGAGGCGGAAGGCGTAGGTGCCGTCCACGGGCGCGGCGAGGTTGGCGGTGACGTGGCTGATGAACCGGTCGGCGAGCCCGAAGTCATCCGTGCTGGTCCAGTTGACCTGCGGCATCAGCTTGTCGACGTTGGGCGTCTGCGCGGGCTTGAGGGTGCACAGCGCGGACAGCGGGGTGCCCATGTCGTACGAGCGCAGGGTGACGCCGGGTTCCTGGGGCGGGAGGTCGGCGGTGGGTGCGGCGGTGGCCGGGGTGACGGAGGCGGTGGCGAGCACGGTGGCCAGGGCGGTGCCGGCGGCCACGAGCACGGGTCTGCGACGCCAGCGACGCCGGTGCGGGGCGGTCATGGTTCCTCCAGTGGTGGTGGGCCCGGCCGGGGAGGGACCGCGCCACTTTCTCCCGATGGCGGGTCGGTATGGAACGCGTCACATCAAAGATTGATCGCAGACACTAGCACTTTGGATCGATTCGGGGAAACTTTTCGATGAGTGAGCGAAAGTGGCTACGGATGGGCCCGATTCCACCGATTCGTGGGCTGGTGGGGGTGCCGGGATTGAGGCACTATTCCCAGGGACTCTGCGCAGCTCAAGCCCAGACTGGTAGGTGAATCGTGCCGCTGCCCCGTCGCGTGGTCGTTTCCGGTGTGGTCGCCACGGTCGTCCTCGGCGCGGTGGTGGGAGTGGCCCTCTGGGTGGGCCGGGACGACCCGGCCTACCAGCCGCCGACATCACGCGTGGTGCAGCCGGGCGCACCCGGCCAGCCGGGTCGGCAACTGTCCGGCACCGACCTGGCGCAGGTCTCGCCGCCCGGGTTCACCGCAGCCGACAGCCGGTTCGTCCAGGGCATGATCCCGCACCACACGCAGGCGCTGGCGATGACCGCGCTGCTGGCCGGACGGACCACCAGCCCGGACGTGACGCTGCTGGCCAAGCGGATCGAGGTGTCGCAGGGCGACGAGATCGCCCGGATGCGCACCTGGCTGGCCGAGCGCAACGTGCCGGCCGCCGGCCCGCACGACGGGGCGGCGCACGACGCGCTCATGCCGGGAATGCTGACCGCCGCCCAGTTCGACCAGCTCAAGCAGGCTAGTGGTACGGAGTTCGACCGGCTCTTCCTCACCGCGATGATCCGCCACCACCAGGGCGCGTTGACCATGGTGGAGCAGCTGTACGCGGGCGGCGGCGGGCTGGAGCCGGCGAGCGACCAGTTCGCCCGCGAGGTCAACGCCGACCAGGGCATCGAGATCCAACGGATGCAGCAGATGCTGGCCAAACTCGGCTGAGCTGCCGTCGGGCGGCACCGGTTCGGGTGCTGGCCAAACTCGGCTGAGCCGCCGTCGGGCGGCACCGGACCGGGCCGCAGGAGTCGGGGAACGGCCGGGGCCTGCCCAGCGTCGCTGGGCAGGCCCCGGTTCGTGCGATCCGTCGGTCCGGCCGGACCGGGCGGGTTACCTGTCGAGCTGGTCGATCAGCGCCTGGGCGTCGCGGACCAGCAGGTTGCGCGCGCCGACGGCGTTGAGCGCACGGGCCTGGTCGACGAAGGTGGTCAGGTGGGTGACCGCCTCCGCCGGCTGCCCGCCGCTGGCCGCCGCGGCGGCCTTGCCGAGGCTGGTGGTCAGCTTGTCGGCGTTGCCCGCGCTGACGGTGCCGGCGGACCGGTAACCGTCCACGAGGGACCGCAGGTCGGCGAAGGACGTCGTCGTGGTGAACGTGACGGACCGGTTGGTGGTGTTGCCGGCCTTGTCCTTCGCGGTCACCGTCAGGGTGTGGCTGCCCAGCGGGAGGCTGGACAGGGCGACCGTCGTCCCCCGGGCGACCCGCTTGCCGTCCAGCAGCGCGCTGTCCGGGTTGATGCCGGGCCCGGAACCGGTGTCGGTGACCGACCAGTCCACCGTCACCGCACCGGAGTCACCGTACGAGGTGCCGTCGGTGAGCCCGGAAACCTGCACGGCGGGTGCCGTCCGGTCGATCTTGAGCCACTGGCTGCCCTGCCGGGAGGTGTTGCCGGCCCCGTCGACGGCCCGGTATCGCACCGGACCCTTGACGTCGGCGCTGATCGTCGCGACACCGCTGGCCGGGACGTCCACCCAGGTCACGCCGTCGTCGATCGAGTACTGACCGGTCCAGAGACCGGCGATCAGGCCGGTGAGGGTGAGCGTGACGTCACCGGTGTACCAGCCGTTGCTGCCGGTCGGCTCGGCCGGGCCCACCGTGGCGGCGACCCTCGGGTTGAAGGTGTCCGCCAGGTCCACCACGGACTGCCGGAGCGTGCGGTGCGCTGCGGTGTCGAGCTTGTCGGCCAGGGCACGCAGTTGCTCCTCGGCGGCGAACCGCCTGCCCTCGGCGGCGAATCCGCTGGCCCGGGAGAGGACCGCGTCGACCTCCGTGCTCAGCGCCGGGTCGATCGCGCCGGCCCGTACCACCTGGTCGTGGTAGGCGCGGACGAGCGCGAAGCTCGGCGTCCAGCTGATCTTCGGCTGGCCCTGGGCGTTGAACCCGGCCAGCTTCACCTGGCCGGCGGCCTCGATCTCGGCGGCCGACAGGTGCGCGCTGGGGGTCAGCTTGAACACGTCGAAACCGCGGGCGATCTCGTTGCCGTAGAGGTTGCCGTTGTACCAGTACGCCGACCAGAAGCCACCGAGCACGAGTGAGGTCGGGCTGACCGGCCCCCGGTCGAAGTACGCGATCTCCCGTGGGTGCGCCGAGTCGGTGAAGTCGAACACCGAGATGCCGCCCTGGTACCAGGCCTGCATCATGATGTCGCGGCCCGGCACCGGAATCAGCGAGCCGTTGTGCGCGACGCAGTTCTCCTGCAGCGACTGGGGCACCGGCAGCTTGTAGTAGCTGGCGAAGGTCATCTTCCGGTCGACGATGTCGAAGATGGCGTTGGCGCCCCACTGCGGCTGGTCGGTGTCGCGGCAGCGTGCGCCGCTGCCCCCGCCCCACTCGTCAGTGAAGATCACCTTGGTGCCGTCGTTGTTGAACGTCGCCGAGTGCCAGTACGCGAAGTTCGGGTCGGCCACCTCGTCGATCCGCTTCGGGTTGGCCGGGTCCGAGATGTCGATCAGGATGCCGTTGCCCTGACACGCGCCGGCCGCCAGGCCGATCGCCGGGTAGGCGGTGATGTCGTGGCAGGCGTTGGTGTTCGGCGTGGGCGACCAGGTCGACCCGGACGGGTGCCGGGGCGTCACCGGGCCGTTCTGGAGGCCGTCGACCCGACCCGTGGCCGGGTCCTGGAACAGTCGCGGTTGGTTGACCACGGCGGCGTTCTGGGGTGCGGCCACCGGCACCTTGATCACGTCGATCCGCCACCGCGACGGGTTCTCCCCGTCGGCGGCGTTGTTGTTGCACCCCTCCATCGTGGTCGCCGGGCGCACGGATGCCGTACCGGAGACGTAGATGTAGATGTTGTCGGCGTCGCGGGGGTCGGTCACCACCGTGTGGGTGTGCGAGCCACGGCAGAGCTGAACCCCCGCGACCTGCACCGGGTTGCGGACGTCGCTGATGTCGAAGATCCGCACGCCCTGGAACCGGGTGCCGACGTTGGGGTTCGTGCCGCAGTCGACCCGTCCCCGGGTCTCCTCGACCGACATGAAGAGCAGGTTGCCCTGGACGGAGAGGTCACCCTGCCCACCGGGGCACACCACGCTGGTGACCAGGGTCGGCTCGGCCGGGTTGGCCACGTCGGTGATCGTGAAGCCGTTGTAGTTGCCCTGGAAGGCGTACCGGCCGCCGAAGGCGAGGTCCGAGTTGTAGTACCCGCCGTTGCCAGGGTTGGTCGGGTCGACGAATCCGGCCGGCTTGTCGCGGTGCGCCACCTGTTCGAGGTTGCTGATCGCGGACTGTGCGTCGAGCCAGCCCGCGCCGAGGCCGACGCGTGGGTCGGGCTCGGCCGCCGACGCCGTACCGGGGATCGCGCCGGCCAGGAGCAGCCCGGCGGCCATCAGGCCGAGTGCCCGTCGGCCCCGGCGTGCCCTGGGGGTTGAGGGAGTGGTCATGTATCGCCTTCCGATCGAAGGACCAGCCGCGACGTCCACATAGGGAGAAACGCGCCGCGTGAGTAAGGACCGTACCGACGATCAGTCGCTGGTCAAGATACTCATGTGAGTTATGTACGCGTTTGCGCGGCAAGCCGTGCGCAATTGCCTCCGGACGACCGCGCAGGTCACGACAGGCGTAGGAAGCGCCGGCCCGGTCCGTGCGCCAGTCGTCGAGTCGCCACCGACCCGCCCA
Organism: Micromonospora sp. NPDC049257; assembly: GCF_040678915.1. Taxonomy (NCBI): domain Bacteria; kingdom Bacillati; phylum Actinomycetota; class Actinomycetes; order Micromonosporales; family Micromonosporaceae; genus Micromonospora; species Micromonospora sp. NPDC049257. The sequence goes on along the minus strand of NZ_JBFAQU010000008.1, from coordinate 109,327 downwards.
CCCGGCGGGCGTCGCCGAGCGCTCATGGGTGGTTTCTGGCACCGTGGGAACGACGTACTGCGTCATCGGATGTCCGGTACGTCGCAACGAAGGGGGTTCACGTGGAATTCACGATGTCGACCCGCCAGGAGGGTGCCGGCACAGTGCTGGAGATCGCCGGTGACCTGGACATGAGCACCACCCCGCAGTTGCGGGAACGGTTACGCGAAGTGGTCGAGGGCGGCGCCCGGGTCGTGGTGGTCGACCTGACCGGTGTCGGGTTCATGGACTCCAGCGGCCTCGGCGCGCTCGTGGTCGCCTATCGGGAGCTGCGGGAACGCAACGGCTGGCTCGGGCTGGCCGGGGTCCGCCGGCCGGTCCGCACGGTGTTGTCGATCACGTCGGTCGACCAGGTCATCGGCATCTTCGACACGGTGCCCGACGCCGAGGCGGCGGCCCGGGTGTCGTGATCCCCTCAGTGGGGCCGGACGCTGGCCCGGGTGGTGTCCGCGCCGGCGGTGCTACGGCGCGGCCCGTGGTCGCCGTACCAGTCGATGATCAGCAGGGTCGCGTCGTCGGCCAGGGCCGGACCGGCGATGGACAGCACCGCGTCCGACAGCGCCCGGACCGCCTCGCGGGGGTGCAACGGCGCGATGTCGAGCAGGGCGGCCGGTAGGTCGAGATCGGCGGCGTTGCGTTCGCGCATCCCGTCGGTGACCACGACCAGCCGGTCACCGGGGCGCAGGGCGACCTCCCCGCTGCGGAAGCCCGCCTCGGGGAACATGCCCAGCGGGAAGTTGCCGGGCAGTTCCAGGGCCGTGGTCCGGCCGTCGCGGACCAGCATCGGCGGGACGTGCCCGGCGTTGAGTAACTCGCAGCGCCCGGTGGGCAGGTCGATGCGGCCCAGCACCGCCGTCACGTACGCGCCACGGACGTTGGCGTGCTCAGCGATGGCGCTGTTGGCCTCGTCGGCCTGCGCGGTCAGGCTCAGGCCACGGCGGCGGGTGTTGCGCAGACTGCCCACCCCGAGAGTGGCGGTCAGCGCGCTGGCGACCCCGTGGCCCATCGCATCGGTGACACTCAGGTGCAGCACGTCGCGGGCCACGCTGTAGTCGAAGGTGTCGCCGCCGACGCTCGCGGCCGGCTCCAGCCAACCGGAGAGGGTGAACGCGCCGCCCTCGCAGGTGAACGAGGCGGGTAGCAGCCGGCGTTGGATCTCGGCGGAGAGGGTGAACGGGGTGCTGCGCTGCCCCCACTCGAACAGGTCGGTGTGCCGCCGGTTGGCGATTATCACGAACGCCAACGCGTGCGCGGTCCGGGCGACCCGGGCGATCACCTCGTCGTCCGGCTCGTCGGGCAGGTCGATCTCCAGCAGGCCGATGACCTCGCCGCGCTCGGTGACGGGTGTGAGCAGCCGCCACCGGCCGTTGCCGGGCAGCACCTGGGGGAGCTGGAGGCGCACCGCCTGCTCGTAGGGCCCGCCGTCGAACGGGAGCACCTCGGCGGCCTCCTCGTCCTGGAGGCGGCCCGGCCCGTCGGCGCCCGGCTGGTGGGTCAGCCGGACCAGGGCCCGACCGCTGAGATCGGCGATCAGCAGCGACACGCCGAGCGCGTCCAGCGCCGAGGCGATGGCTCCGGTGACCGCCTCGACGGCCTCGACCGGGGCGGCGTCCTCGGCCGACTGCAGCATCTCGGCCAGCACGATCTGGTCGCTGTCCTCCACCCGTCGAGCATAGGCACTCCGGGTGCCGCCCGCCTCACGAGCCGACCGTGGGTCGGCGGGGACCCCGCCGGGACCGGTCACGCTGTCGGTCACCCCGGCGGGGGGCCGGCGAGGACGGCCCCACCGACCGTGTCCACGTACCACCGCTGGTACTGCTCCGGTGGCCAGCCCCGTTGCCGGACGAGCCAGTCGAAGTTGCGGACGTCCTGCGCCAGCCAGAGGATGTCCGCGACCTGGTCGACGTCCAGGTCGGGGCGGAGGGCCCCGGTGCCGACGAGTTCCGCGGCGAACATGGCCATGCCCCGGCGGCGCTCGTCGACGTTCTTGCGCCAGATCTCGGCGGCGTCCTGATCGGCGGTGGCGGCCCCGGCCAGCGCGAGCATCACCTGGGCCTGCCGGGCGTTCACCTCGACCAGGTGGCGGGCGTAGCGGATGAGCTTGGCGCGGGGGTCGGCGAGTGCCCGGATCTCGGCGACGAAGGGCCGGTCCGGCAGGGCCACCGGTTCGTCGTCGCCGGCCAGGGTGACGTCGACCAGGTCGGAGAGCAGTTGGCGCTTGCTGCCGAACAGCGCGTACACCGTCTGGACCGCGACGCCTGCCGTTGCGGCGACGGCGGTCAGCGGGGTGGCCGCGTAACCGGGGTCGACGAACAGTCGACCGGCCGCTTCGAGGATCGCCCCTCGGGTCTGTCGGGATTGTTCCTTCCGCCGGGAGGAGTCATAGCGCCTCTTGACAACCACGCCACGAGTGTAGTGCTCTATTCGATAGATTATAACTCTATCGAAAGTGGTGGCCATGCCGTTCGGTGTGTTGCAGGAGATGCCCGGCGTCAGCGAGGCGGAGTACCGCCAGGTCGAACGGCACCTCGGACCGGACCGGCCGCCGGGGCTCGTCGCCCACGTCGCCGGCCCGGTCGAGGACGGCTGGCGCATCATCAACATCTGGCAGGACGAGGCCGCGTTCCGCCGGTTCCAGTCCGAACGGCTGGTCCGGGCGGCGGGCCTGGCAGCGCAGGAGGACGGCTTCGACCCGACGAAGGCGGCCGGCTTCCGCGCGGTGAGCGTCGACGGCACCGAGATGCCGTTCTGATGGCCGACGCCGCCGCCCTGCGGTCCCGAGGTGCCACCTTCTGGGCAGGGGCGGCGGCCGGCTGGATCCGGCACGCCGACTGGCAGGACGGGATCGGGCGACCGTTGGGCGCGGCGGCCATGGATCGCCTGGCCGTACGGCCCGCCGAACGAGTGCTCGACGTGGGCTGCGGTTGCGGCGGCACCACGGCCGAACTCGCCTCGGCCGTGGGCGCGGCCGGCACGGCGGTCGGCGTCGACATCGCCGAGGCGATGGTGGCCGCCGCCCGGCGACGGTTCCCCCCGGACCGGTACCCCGGAATCCGGTTCCACGCGGCGGACATCGACACCCTCGATGCCGTACCGGGAGCGCCGTTCGACGCCGCGTACTCGCGGATGGCCCTGATGCTGCTGGCGGACCCGGTCGCCGGCTGCACCGCGATCCGGCGGTCGATGCGCCCGGCAGGCCGACTGGCCGCGACCGTGTTCCGCGACGGCACCGTCAACCAGTGGCTGTTCGCCGCGATGCTCGGCGCGGCACCGCACCTCGGAGCGCTGCCACCGCTACCGGTGGGAGCCGAACCCGGTCCGTTCGCCTTCGCCGACCCGGCGCGGCTCATCCGGATCCTCACCGCTGCGGGCTGGACCACTGTCACGACCACGCCGTGTGACGTGGTCATGCAGGCACCCGACGACGCCGAGGCGGTGGCCGAGTGGCTCGTCGAGATCGGCCCGGCCGGTGCCGCGTACCGGGCGGCCCCGCCCGCCGGGCAGGCAGCGGCGCGCGCGGGAGCGGCCCGGTTGCTCGACCGGTTCCGGGAACCCGACGTCGGCTACCGGCTGCCCGCCGGCCTCTGGCTCGTCACCGCGACCGCCGGGGCGGCCGACGAGCCGTCCGCTGCGGACGACCCGTCCTACCCACCCCCTGAAGGGACGAAGAACCGATGAAAACCGTGCGTACGCTCGTGTCGACCCTCTGTCTCGTGCTCACCCTGTCCGCGTGCGACACCGCCGCCGCGCCACCCGACGCCGCGTCCAGCGCGGCCGGGTCCGCTGCGGCCGGCGACTCGACGCCGGTGTCGGCGAAGGAGGTGTGCGCCTACCTGGAGGGGCGGTTGCCGACACTGCGGGGTATCGGGTCCGAGACCGGTGCGATGGCCAACCTCACCGTGAACCTCTATTCCTGGTACGAGAAGCAGGGCGCGGTGCCGAGTGGCCGCCAGATCGACGACCAGACCGGGCAGGAGTGCCCGACTGTCCGGACCGAGTTGCTAGACCTTGCCGGCATGGAGAGCTTCGACCGGCTGTAGGTCGTCCGATGCCGGCTCACCGCGTATCTCGTGCCGCCGCGATGCCCCGCTCGGGGTCAGCGACGGTCGAGGGCCGACTCCAGCCGACGGATCAGCGTCTTGCGGCCCTTGCCCCGGCGCTCGGCACGCAGGGCCGCTCTGAGCTGCGTGGTGTCAAGATCGCGGACGTGCCGGGTCGCCTCGGCGACGGTCAGCTCGGTGAGGGACCCGGCCGACGTGACGCTCCGGCGGGCCCGCCGGGCCGGCCCGGTGTTGGCGACGTACTGCCGGCCGGCCGTCGACGACTTGCGCTTGCGGGCGTCGGTGGCGCGTTGCTGCTGCGGGGAGAGCTGCTTCCAGGCCCGGTCGGGCAGATAGCGGTCGGTCTCGCCGTCGTGCCGGGCCCGGGTGGTGCCCTGCCGGGTCCGCCACTTCTGGTCACCCCAGCGCCGCAGGGACTGCTGCCGCTCGTCGCGCGGGCCCTGGTAGCCACCGCCGCGCTTCTGGTATTCCCGGGTCAGCAACTGCGACTTGCGCGCCGACCACTGTCCCGGCCGACCACCCCGGTCACCGGCCCTGATCTCGTCCTTGAGCCGCTCCCGCAGCTCGGGTTCCGTGTACCGCGCCATGGGGGCGGAGTACCCGTGGTCGCCCGCCGTACTCACCCCCGGTCGTCGGTGAGCCGGCCGCGCAGGACGGCCAGCGCCCGGGTGATGAGCCGGGAGACGTGCATCTGGGAGATGCCGACCCGGTCGGCGATCTCCGCCTGGGTCAGGTTGCCGTAGAAGCGCAGGGCCAGGATCCGGCGTTCGCGGTCCGGCAGGGTGGCGAGGGCGGGGCCGAGGGCGACGTGGATCTCGACCAGTTCGAGTTCGTGGTCCTCGACGCCGAGGGTGTCGGCGAGTTCCATGCCGCCGTCGGTGCCGATGGGGGTGGACAGCGAGGTGGCCTGGTAGGCGCGGGCCCCCTCCAACCCTTCCAGGACGGCCTCCTCGGACACGTCGAGGTAGCTGGCGATGTCGGCGACGGTCGGCGAACGGCCCAGGGTGTGGGTGAGCGTGCTGTTCGCCTCGCTGATCGCCAGGCGCAGCTCCTGGAGCCGGCGGGGGACCCGCACCGACCAGGTGCGGTCCCGGAAGTACCGCTTGATCTCGCCGACGACGGTGGGGATGGCGTACCCGGTGAAGGCGACACCCCGCTCCGGGTCGAAGTGGTCGACCGCCTTGATCAGCCCGAGCGCGGCGGTCTGGGCCAGGTCGTCGTCCTGGACTCCGCGCCCCGAGTAGCGGCGGGCCAGGTGCCGGGCGAGCGGCAACCACGCCTCGATGGCGCGGGCCCGCAGCACCGGGCGGCGCGGGTCGTCGGCGGCCAGCGCCGCCATCGCGGCCACGAGCTCGTCGGCGCTGGCGGCGCGGTGCTGGTCGGTGGGGGTGCCGGCGGTCGGTTCGGACGTGGTGAGCATGCTGGGCCTTCCGCACGTGCCCGCTGATCGGAGCGACCGGAGGAACCTCCGCATCGGCTGACGCCGGAGCACGCGGACGGGCTGCGCGCTGTCACAGGGTCACGATCACGGGACTGGCCACCGCGTCATGTCGTCCATCTGGTGGAGCGAACGCTACCCGAAGGACGGAAGGATGGCTACCCGAAAGGATGATGCCGGTCATCGGCTGAACGCCTCCCGCCGGCACGCCGTCATCCGGGGCGACTGGAAGTCACCGTTCGGGCCGACCTCGGTGATGCCGAACTCGCCGTCCTCGTCCGGCTCGGTGAGCCGGTAACCGGCCTTCTTGGCGCACTGGTACCACTGCCGTTGGTTGTCCCGGAACGCGGCGTTGTCCGTGCGCTTCTGCCGTTCATCGAAGAACTCCGGCTCCTTCGACCGGCACGCCGCCCGCACCTCCTTCGCCCTCGGGTCCTTCTGGCTCTCCTTCCAGATGACGCTCCGACCGTCCTCGTACCCGGGGCCGCCCTCCTTCGCCACGCACTCACCCCAGACCGCCCGCAGGGCCTCGATCTCGTCGTTGGTCGCGTCCAGGGGGATCAGGGGACGCTGGTCCTCGACGGAGCCGGCCGGGCTGCTCGACGCCGGGTCCGGGCTCTGCAACGAGGCGACCCGGGAACTGTCGGCCCGTGGGCCGTCGGCCCGGTCGTCGGTGCGGGCGGTGGAACAACCACTGAGCAGGCAACCGACCACCAGCACCGGTACGGCGAAGCGACGGGCCTGCACGGAGAGCATCTTCGGCATGGTGCCCACGGTCGTCGCCTGATGTCAGAAACCCGTGAGGCGGGGCGATCCTGACAGGTTTCTGAAGAACCGTCGCCATGCTCGGCGGTGTGCCAACAGAACAGTCACCAGCGCAGAGCCCACCGCGCCGCACCGGTCGACGCCTCGTCGTCCCGGCGATACTGATCCTGGCGGTGGCGGTCGTCGGCGGCGGCGTCGCCTGGTCCGTCCACCGTGGTCCGGGTACGCCCTCCGGGGACCCGCTGGTCCCGGTGCAGACCACCACCGTCGTCCGGACCGACCTCGCCACCACCGTGTCGCTGACCGGCACCCTCGGGTACGGGCGGGCGGAACCGGTGAAGGGCGGTCGGAGCGGGACGGTCACCTGGCTGCCGGCGGCCGGTGCGACGGTCACCCGGGGCAAACAGCTCTACCGGATCGACGACCAGCCGGTGCCGTTGTTCTACGGTGGCCTGCCGCTCTACCGCGATCTCGCCGAACCCGGCACGGTGGGCCGTGACGTGCGGATCATCGCCACCAACCTCAAGGCGCTGGGTTACGAGATCGGCTACCAGCCCGTACCGGGGGAGAAGGTCGTCCGGCCGGCGAAGGCGGGCCCCGCCACACCGGCGTCCGGCCAGAAGTCGACGTCAGGCCAGCAGAAGTCGACGTCCGGCCAGAAGTCGGCGTCCGGGCCCGGGGAGACCGCCACGGGGCAGCAGCGCGCGGGGTCGGAGCCGGGGCAGCCGGCGTCGGCGCAGGCGGCCTCTGGTCAGCCCGCGTCCGGGCAGGCGGCTGCTGGTCAGGGTGCGTCCGGGCAGGAGGCTGCTGGGCAGGGCGCGGCGGCACCCACACCGGCGGCGGGCGGCACCGCCGCCACCCCCGCCCGGGTCGTCGTCCGCAAGGGTGAAGGGGTGCTGACCGGCTCGCTGATGCGGGCGATCAAGCGCTGGCAGCAGGACGTCGAACTGCCGGTGACCGGCCGGATCGCCGTCGGCGACGTCGTCGTGCTGCCCGGCGCGGTCCGGGTCGACGCCGTCACCGCCCTACGCGGGGACGACGCCGAGACCCCGCTGTTGACCGTCACGCCCACCGCGAAGGTGATCACCGTCCAGGCCACGGTGACCGAGGCCGGGACGGTCCACCGGGGCGACCGGGTGACGGTCACCCTGCCGGGCGACAAGACGGTCGACGGCACGGTGTCGGCGGTCGGCACCACCGTCGCGCAGGACGACGCCGCGGGCCCGACCAGTGAGCCCAAGCGGGCCGTCACGGTGACCGTCGACGAGGACCTGACCGGGACCGACGCCGCCGACGTGCGGGTCGACCTGGCCGGCGAGACCCGACCGGACGTGCTCGCCGTGCCGGTCGGCGCGCTGGTGGCGCTCAGCGAGGGCGGCTACGCGCTGCAACGGGCCGACGACGACCGGTTCGTGGCCGTCGCCACCGGCATGTTCGCCAAGGGGATGGTCGAGGTCTCCGGCGACGGGATCACCGAGGACCTCAAGGTGGTGACGACCTCGTGACCGTGCTGGCCGTACGCGATGCCGCCATGCGCTATCCCGGCGGGGTCACCGCCCTCGCCGGTGTCTCGCTCGACATCACCGGGGGCGAGATGCTGGCCATCGTCGGCCCGTCCGGCTCCGGCAAGTCGACCCTGCTGCACATCATGGGCACCCTGGACCGGCCGACGTCCGGCACGGTGCACCTGGGTGGGCTCGACGTCGGCGGGCTCTCCGACCGGCAACTGTCCGCGTTGCGGGGGCGCTGGCTGGGCTTCGTCTTCCAGCAGTTCCACCTCACCGCCGGGCTGAGCGCGGCCGAGAACGTCGCCACCGGGCTGCTCTACGCCGGGGTGCCGCGCCGGCACCGCCGGTCGTTGGCCCTCGCGGCGCTCGACCGGGTCGGCCTGGCGCACCGCGTCACGCACCTGCCGCACCAGCTCTCCGGTGGTGAGCGGCAGCGGGTGGCGATCGCCCGGGCGCTGGTCCACCAGCCCGCTCTGCTGCTCGCCGACGAACCCACCGGCGCGCTGGACACCCGCACCGGCCAGGCCGTCCTGGAGCTGCTGTACCGGCTGCACGCCGAGGGCACCACCATCGCCGTGATCACCCACGACCGGGACATCGCCGCCCGACTGCCCCGTCGGGTGGAGCTGCGCGACGGTCACCTGGTCGCCGACTCCGGCCGGGTGGTGACGCCCCGATGAGCACGGACACCCCGCAGGCGTCGCATCCGGGTACCGCACGTGACGCCGCCCGGCCGGTCCGACTGGCCCTGACCGACCTGCTCGGACTGGGTCTGCTCGGCATCCGTACCCGGCGAACCCGGGCCGCGCTGTCCGCGCTCGGCATCGCCATCGGGATCGCCACGATGATCGTGGTCACCGGCATCCCCGCCTCCAGCCAGGCCCAGCTCATGCGGGAACTGGCCGCGCTCGGCACCAACATGCTGGAGGTACGGGCCCTGCCCGACCAGGACCCACCGGCGCTGCTGCCGCAGGAATCGACCGGCATGGTACGTCGGGTCGGCCCGGTGACCAGCGTCAGCGCGGTGGCCAACACCCACACCCTGGTACGCCGGTCCGACCGCGCCGACCCCGATGACGGCTCCGGCCTGACGGTGCTGGCCAGTCAGCTCGACCTGCTCCCGATCATCAACGCCCGCGTCCAGCACGGCAGTTGGCTCACCCCGGCGACCGCACGGTTTCCCACCGTGGTGCTCGGGTCGGTCGCGGCGGCCCGGCTGGGGGTGGTCGACGTGGGCACCGGGGGTGGCCCCGGTCAGCAGGTGATGATCGGCGACCGGTGGTTCACCGTCGTCGGCATCCTGGCCGCCGTCCCGCTGCTGCCGGAGATCGACCGGTCCGTGCTGGTCGGCTGGCCGGCCGCGCAGTCCGAACTCGGCTTCGACGGGCACCCCACCGTGCTCTACGTCCGGTCGCTGGAGCCGGCGGTGGAGCAGGTCCGGGCGGTGCTGCCCGAGACGGTCAGCCCGCAGAGCCCGGCCGACGTGCTGGTCAGCCGACCGTCGGACGCCCTGGCCGCGAAGCGCGCCACGGAGAGCGCCTTCTCGTCGCTGTTTCTCGCCCTCGCTGCGGTGGCGTTGCTGGTCGGTGGGATCGGGGTGGCCAACACCATGGTCATCTCGGTGCTGGAACGGCGGGCCGAGATCGGCCTGCGGCGGGCGCTGGGGGCCAACCGGGGCCAGATCCGGGGCCAGTTCCTCACCGAGTCGGTGGCCCTGGCGGCGTTGGGCGGGGTGGCCGGGACGGTGCTCGGCGTGGCCGTCACCGTCGGTTACGCCACGTACCACCACTGGCCGGTGGTGATCCCGCTGTCGTCGACGCTGGCCGGGCTGGGGGGTGCGGTGGTGGTGGGCGTGGTGGCCGGCGTCTACCCGTCGATGCGCGCCGCCGCCCTGTCGCCGACCGAGGCGCTGGCCAGCGTCTGACCACGGCGGCCCGTTGCGTTACGTCAGGTGTCCACGCGCTCACGGAGAAAAACTATGTGCGAAACGCTAGATATTCTTGCCGGCAGTGGTTAGTGTTCCTGTCGTTGACAGCAGAGATCGTCGAAAACGCCGACGAAGTGACCGAGCGGGGCCCCGGACATGTCTCGTGGCCCGGCCGGCACGGCGGTGAGTTCTGATCACCGCAGCAAGCAGAGCAAGAGCGTGATGGTGAACGACAAGACCCTGATGTAATTCCAGGTCAGGGCAGACAGGTGGGCCAGTGCTGGTTCGGGGCTCGCCTGGTGGGACAGTCCGTTGCACGTGGACGGGGCCATGAAGTCGCGTGGGGCTCCGACACCGATGGACAGCACGACGAACGTCAGGAAGTGAAAGCAGAGGAAAGGGAGGGCCCCGAACACCGTTGGATCGCCCGCCTCCAGGACGCACGTGTCGATTCTGGAGCCGGACACCGCAGTTTCCATCGAACGAGAGGTGGTCTCCGGTCACGCTTATGCGATCCTCGCGCCCTGGTCCGCCGATGGCGGCGGGTGCGGATACGACAAACCGACGAACCTGTCGGTAGATGGTGTTTCAGACCCGTAAACCCCGGGCCCCGGCGCGAAAGCGCCGGGGCCCTCGTCACGGAGAGGTGTGTGTATGGCCCAACCCGACGACATGTTCGATGACGAGGACTTTCCCGCCTACACGATGGGCCGCGCCGCCGAGATGACCGGTGCCACCCAGGACTTTTTGCGTCGCCTCGACGAGGCGAAGCTGATCACCCCGGTCCGGTCGGCCGGCGGTCACCGCCGCTACTCCCGTCACCAGCTGCGCCTTGCCGCGCGGGCGCGGGAGATGGTCGACCAGGGCACAGCCCTGGAAGCCGCTTGTCGGATCATCATTCTCGAAGACCAACTCGAAGAAGCCCTCCGGCGCAACCAGCAGGACCAGCGGCCGAGTTGACCGGCGACCCGCTGCCCCGGGTGGGCGCGGCGGGCCCGGCCGGTGTCGGGCCCGCCACGGGTCGTTCGCCCGATCCTGACCGTGGGCCGCGACACCGGCCACCGCGGGCGACGCCCGGTGTCGCCCATGACGATTCAGCAGCCCTCGGGTGGGGGTGAGATCGGAGCATGGTGGTGGCCATCGACGGTGTCCCCCGGTCGACCGCCCTGAGCGCCTCCGGTGTTAGCGGTCACAGTCGTCGACGGGTCCAGATTCCGGAAAGTTACGAATTTCGCCACCGATAGTTTCGAGGAGAGCTGTCGGTTCCCGGTGCCGTCGGGCTCGGTGAACCCCGTGCGGGGCTACAGCGGTCGACGCCGCGCGCGTCGTCCCCGACCCGTTCCGGAGCGTCGCCCCGACCTGCGGAAGGGGTTCCTGGCCAGGGAAAACGGCGCGGTCGTGCGGGCCGGGTCCGACCTGCCGCCGCGCGCCGGACCCCGGCTGCGGCGGGTCGGGCGTCCGCCGGCGGTGGGCCCGGTCGTGGTGTGTCGGCGGATCCGCGCCGACCGCCCCGGGACGTGACCGGTTGAGCATGTTATCGATAACCTGCTATCTTTCGGCCGGGAGCGAAGGGCACGTTCCCAGTCATCCCCGTCACTCGGCGGCGGTGCGCGAGGGCACCCCTCCCGCGCCCCCTGCCGGTCGGTGAACAGTCCGGGCCGCCCCACCGAGCCGTCGTGCCGCCCGCGCCGAACGGGCGCGTCCGCCCACCCGAGTCGACTCGCCGACGGCGAACCGACGGGTCCGAGTCGTCCTCCGTGCGCATCGTGCTGTCCCCGTCGGGCCGGCCGACGCCCGCCCGTTCGACGTCGCGTACCACCACCGGGACAAAGACCCATGGCAAGGAGCCAAGCAATGGTGAGACACAGACATCTACTTCCGACCATCGCCGCCGTGGCCGTTCTCCTCGCGGCGACCGTCGGCGGCGCGCTCAACGGCGGGCTGCCCGCCACGGCGGAGGCCGCGACGAACGGCACCCTCGCGGCGACCGCGGGCTGCGGCAAGGCGCCCACGCTGAGCAACGGCACGCGCACCATCACCAGCAGTGGCCAGAACCGCAGCTACATCCTGCGGATCCCGGACGGGTACGACCGCAACCGCCAGTACCGGCTGGTCGTCGGCTTCCACTGGTTGAACGGTTCGGCGCAGAACGTGTCCTCCGCCGGCTACTACGGCCTGCTGCCGCTGTCGAACAACAGCACCATCTTCGTCGCCCCGCAGGGCATCGACGCAGGGTGGGCCAACACCAACGGTCGGGACCTGACCCTCTTCGACGACATCACCCGGCAGGTCGAGAACGACCTGTGCGTCGACACCACCCAGCGGTTCGTGCTGGGCTGGAGCTACGGCGGGGCGATGAGCTACGCGGTGGCCTGCGCCCGGCCCACCGTCGTCCGCGCGGTCGCCGTGCTCTCCGGCGCCCAGCTGAGCGGCTGCAACGGTGGCACCCAGCCGGTGCCGTACTTCGGCATCCACGGCACCCACGACAGCGTGCTGAACATCTCGATGGGCCGGTCGCTGCGGGACACGTTCGTCCGGAACAACGGCTGCACCGCGCAGAGCCCCCGCGAGCCGGGCCTCAACACCTTCACCCACATCACCACCGTCTACTCGGGCTGCCGCTCCGGCTTCCCGGTGCAGTGGGCCGCGTTCGACGGGGACCACACCCCCAGCCCGGTCGACGGCTCGGGCAGCCCCAACGACTCGCGGACCTGGACCTCGGGCGAGATCTGGCGCTTCTTCAGCCAGTTCCAGTCCACCACGCCGCCGACCACGCCCCCGCCGACCACCGCTCCGCCGACGACCCCGCCGCCCACCACCGCCCCGCCGACCACGCCTCCGCCCACCACCCCGCCGCCCACCAGCGGGCCCGGCGGCTGCACCGCCACCTACAAGGCGATCAACAACTGGCCCGGCGGTTTCCAGGGTGAGGTCACCGTGGCCAACACCAGCTCCGGCGCGATCACCGGCTGGGCCGTGGGCCTGAGCCTGGGCAGTGGCCAGGCGATCAGCAGCGTCTGGAACGGCGTCAACACCGGCACCACCGGCAACGTCACCGTCCGCAACGCCGCCTACAACGGTGCGCTCGCGCCCAACGGCTCGACCACCTTCGGCTTCACCGCCACCGGCAACGGCACCCCGCCGCCCGGCAACATCACCTGCGCCATCTCCTGACCGCAGGCAGCACCGAGGGCCCGGAGCCGACCGGCTCCGGGCCCTCGTGCCGTCAAACCCACCGGAACCTGCCGGGCCCCGGAACATGCCGGGCCCCGGCAGGTCTCACCGACGTGCCGGGTCGCCGTAGACGATGCCCCGCCCGTAGCCGCTCAGGTAGACCCGACCGTAGACGTCAGGATCGCCGGTGAGTGACTCGGGGAGACCGCCGTACTGGTGCCGGTCGTCATTGATCCGCACCCAGCTGCGGCCGGCGTCGTCGGAGCGGAAGACGCCCTGCTGGCCGCGTACCTTGGCGGCGACGTAGAGCGCCGGGTAGGACCGCCCCGGTGCCGCCTTGCCGAAGCCCACGTTGTCGGCGGTGTCCACTGTCGACACCCGCTGGAACGAGGCACCGGAGTCGGTCGACCGCCACAGCCCGTACGAGGTCCAGGACGCGCCACCGGCGACCCAGATCTCACCCTCGTGTCCGGGTACCGCCTTGAGGCGTACCCCCCAGTTGGTCGTGGGGAGGCCGGTGGCCGCCGAGGCGGTGAAGCTGGCCCCGCCGTCGGTGCTGACGTGCACCGTGCCGTTGGAGTAGGCGTAGAACTTCAGCGGGTTCACCCGGTCGGCGATGACCATGGCGTTGGCCGGAACTCCCACGGACGGTGTCCACGAGGTGCCGAACCCGACCGAGTGGACGACCGGTTGGCCCGAGTCGCCCGGGGCCCAGACGAACCGGCTGCCGTCGGCCGAGGCGGCGATGCTGCCGCCGGAGTTGACGCCGTTCGGCTCGGTGCCCTGGAACCAGGTCGCACCGCCGTCGGTGGAGAACGCCGCGTGACTGTCGCCGGGGCGGTCGGCGTCGTTGAAGTCACCGGCCCGCACGATCACCCGGGGGTTGCGCTCGGCGAAGTCGACGCTGCGGGTGGTGGAGAAGATCGGGTTGGTGAAGATCGTCTTTGGGGCGGCGTCGAGGTCGTCGTGGCGGAAGCCACCCACGTCGCCCATCGCGCTGACCAGCGGGCCACCGGGCGGCTTGACCAGGCCCTGCACCGCCCCCTCCTCCAGGCCGTCCACCATCGGGGTGATGGTGAAGGTGTCACCGGAGTCCCAGGCGGTCAGGTCCGTGGTGCCGGCGATGCCGGGGCCGCCGTTGAACAGCAGGCGGTCGGAGTCGAACGGGTCGATCTCCAGCGCGGAGATCACCTGGCCGATGTTGGGGGCGTAGAGCGGTGGGTCGTCCTGCCTGCCCATCGTCATCCACGGGTTCGGGCTGCTGTCGATGGTGTAACGCAGCTTGCGGTTCGGCCAGGCGTCCCAGTCCCAGATCCGCGACCAGGTGCCGCCGCCGTCGGTGCTGCGCCAGATGATGCCGTCCGGCCACCAGGAGACCTGGGAACCGACCATGATCGTGTCCGGGTCGCTGCGGTCGACGGTCAGGCCGGAGTAGCCGAAGTAGTTGTCGCCGCTGCTCGACGGGACCGGACTGATCTGCGTCCAGGTGCCCGGGGTGGCCGCGTACCTCCACACGTCGCCCTTGCCGCCGCCGAACGGGCCGATGTTGTCGGCGGTGGTGACGTAGAGCAGGTGGTTGACCGGGTCGACCACGCCCCGGTGCGGGAAGTAGCCGGTCGGTGCCCCGGCCAGCGGGCTCCAGGTCGCACCGCCGTCGGTGCTGCGGTAGACCGGGTCGTCCGGGTCGGCGACCCCGACGTAGATGGTCTTCGTCGTGGTTCCGTGCCGTTCGGTGTTCCGGTCGAACGCCACCCAGACCAGCCCGGGGTCCTCGGCGGTGCCGGTCGTCTGCGGGTTGTCCCCGGTGTGGGGGAAGCTGGTCACCCGCGACCAGCGGGCACCGCCGTCGGTGCTGCGCCAGAGGCCGTTGCCGCTCGGCGCACCCAGGTAGAGCACCCTGTCGTTGGCCGGGTCCACGGCCAACCGCTCGCCCATGCCGCGACCGCTCATGTTGCCACCCAGGGTGAACGGCAGCTCGGTGGCCTGCCACGAGTCACCCCGGTCCCGGGAGCGCAGGATCGCGCCGTGGTGCGGGTCCACGCCGTTGGTGTACATCCCGACCGCCGCCCAGACCCGGTCGGCGTCGGACGGGCTGGCGGCGACACTCGCCACCCCCATGTAACCCCAGTGGTCCCAGTCCACCCAGTCCAGCAGCGGCTTCCACGTGCCGGTCGCCCCGTTCCACCGGTACATGCCGCCCACGTCGGTACGCGCGTAGGCCAGGTTCTTCCGGGCCTGGCTGAACACGATCCCACTGACGAAACCCGTACCGCCGATCTTCACGTTCTCGAAGGAGTAGCGCGTCGAGGCCGGCGGGTGTGCTCCCGCAGCCGTCGGGGCCACCCCCGGCGCAACGGCGCCGAGCGCCGCCGCCAGCAGGATGCTGGTCATCCTGCCGATCCCGCGTCGCCAATGTGTGCTTATTCCTGACATGTGCCGCTTCTCCGTTCATCTTGTCGTCGTTGGTGGTCCTCCCCTCGATCGCCGTCGACGGCTCGCCATGCCCTCGAATTCGGCCGAGCTGTGTCCCGGCCAGTGCGGCTCGCCCGGTGAGCCCTGGCCGTGGACACCTATTCCATCGACTCTGGGCGATCAGATGAGCCTCGTCAAGACTGTGTCGTCCGGGCCCGGGCCCAGGCCCCGATCCGGATCGGGGCGAGCGGGGCGTCGACCAGGCGGGCCTGGCCGGTGCCGCTCTTATTGCCAATACAGTGCAACTGCGGAATAGTGGCAACAGTGGTGGGCAACCCCGGCGCGATGATCCGCACCTCGTCGGGGTGCCCGCCCGCCAGCGACCGCCGCATCCGGGGAGCTGTCGCTGGGCCCCGCCTCGCTGTCCGCCCCGCTGATCCGCCGACCGGCCCGCAGCCGACAGGCGCTCCCACGGCACCGCCCGAGCCGCCGGCCCCGCACCGGACAATCCCAGGAGTACGTCATGGTCAAGCCCCGGTCCGTACGCGTGTCGGCGGTGGTCGGCGTCGCGCTGCTCGCCGCCGTCGGCTGTTCGTCCCCGGTCCCGTCGGCCGGCGGGACGAGCGGTGGCGGCACCGTGGTGGTGGCCACCGCGGGCGAGCCGGACACCCTCAACCCGGTGCTCAACTACGGCCCCGACGGCGCGTCGCTGATCTTCGACGGACTGGTCGCCCGGGACGCCCGCAACCAGCTCGTGCCGGCCCTGGCGCGGGAGTTGCCGCAGGTGTCGGCGGACGGCCGGACCGTCACGGCGACCCTGCGCGAGGGGGTGCTCTTCCACGACGGCAGCCCGCTCACCGCCCAGGACGTGGTCTTCACCTACCAGGCGGTGCTGGACCCCAAGGTCGACTCGACGCTGCGTTCGGACCTGGACATGCTCGCCTCCGTCGCCGCCCCCGACCCGTCCACCGTGGTCTTCACCCTGAAACACGCGTACGCGCCGTTCCTGCAACGGTTGGCGCTGGGTGTCGTCCCGGCGAAGGCGTTCGCGGGGCAGGACGTCAACAAGGCGGAGTTCAACCGCAGGCCGATCGGCACCGGCCCGTACCGGATGACGTCGTGGACGCCGGGGGACCGGCTGGTGCTGGCGGCCAACGACCGGTACTGGGGCGGCAAGCCGGCGAACCCGGGCGTGGTGGTGGCGTTCGTCGCCGACGACAACGTGCGCGCACAACGGATGCGGGCCGGGGAGTTCGACGCGGCCGAGCTGCCGCCGAAGCTCGCCGTCGGGTTCGACGGGCTGGGCGGCCACCGGGTGCATCGGGTCCCCACCGCCGACTACCGGGGGGTGATGCTTCCGACGGGCAACCCGGTCCTGGGCGACCTGGCGGTCCGTCGGGCGCTGAACGCGGCGGTCGACCGGCAGGCCATGGTGACCGGGGTACTCGGCGGGGCGGGGGAACCGGCGTTCGGGCCGGTGCCGCCCTCGTCGGAGTTCGTCGAGGCGTCGGTCGCCGGCCGGCCCGCCGCCGACCCGGCCGCCGCCACCGCGATCCTGGACGCCGCCGGCTGGACGCCCGGCGCGGACGGCATCCGGGCCAGGGCCGGCCGGAAGGCCGCGTTCACCCTGATGTACCCGGCCACCGACAGCCTGCGCAAGGAACTCGCCCTCGCGGTCACCGCCGACGCCAGGAAGATCGGCATCGCCGTCAGCCCGCAGGGCCTCACCTGGGACGCGATCACCCCCCGGATGAAGACCGACGCGCTGATCATGGGGTACGGCACGCCGTACGACCCGGATTTCGTCTCGTTCAAGCTGTTCGGGTCGGCCTTCGCCGGGCAGGGTTTCTTCAACCCCGGCTCCTACCGGTCCGCCACCGTCGACGCCGCGTTGCAGGCCGGCCGGGACAGCGCCGACCCGGCCGCCCGTCGGGCCGCGTACGCCACCTTCCAGCGGCAGCTCGCCGCCGACGTGCCGTGGGTGTTCCTCACCTACCTGCAACACACCTACGTGGTGCGCGACACCGTGACCGGGGTGACGCCCCGGGTCGAGCCGCACGAGCACGACGTCGCCAACAGCATCTGGTGGAACGTGCACACCTGGACGAAGACACCGTGACGACGAAGGCCCCACCCACCGGCCCGCCACGGGTGCGACGTCGGCGGCTGGCCGGGGCCGGGGTGGTGATCCGCCGCCGGCTGCTGGTGGCCGTACCGGTGCTCGCCGCGACCAGCATGGGCATGTTCGCCCTCGGCGCGGCCTCCCCGATCGACCCCGCCCAGCAGTACGCGGGCGCGGCGGCCTTCACCACCACCGAGGAGAACCTCGCGCAGTTGCGCGCCAACTGGGGTGTCGACGATCCGCTGCCGGTGCAGTACGCCCGCTGGGTGGGCAACCTGCTACGCGGTGACCTCGGCTGGTCCACCAGCCGGCACGAACCCGTCACCTCCGTGCTGGCCGCCCGCGCCGGCTGGACCCTGCTGCTCGTCGGTGTCGCCCTCGCCCTCGTCCTGGTGGCCAGCGTGCTGCTCGGCACCCTCGCCGCGTACCGGCGCGGTGGCTGGTTCGACCGGGCCCTGCGGTCCGTCGCGTACGCCGTGCAGTCGATGCCGGTGTTCTGGATCGGGTTGGCCGCGATCGCCCTGTTCGCCCTCACCCTCGGCTGGCTGCCCGCCGGTGGGCTCACCGACCTCACCGCCACCGGCACCGACCCGGCCGACGTGGCCCGGCACCTGGTGCTGCCGGTGACGGTGCTGGCGATCTCCCAGGCCCCGTGGTTCGTGCTGTTCGTCCGGGACGCCGTCGCCGAGAGCCTGCGCGACGACCACGTGCTGGCCGCCCGCGCCCGGGGGCTGCCCGGGCGTACCGTCCTGTTCGGCCACGCGCTGCGGACCGCGCTGCTGCCCTTCCTCACCCTGGTCGGCACCCACCTGCCCGAACTCGTCGGCGGCGCGGTGCTGGTGGAGACCGTGTTCTCACTGCCCGGCCTCGGCGCGGTCACCGTGCAGGCCGCGCTGGGCGCGGACTTCCCGCTGCTGGCCGCCACCACCCTGGCCACCACCGTCGTGGTGCTGACCGCGAACCTGGCCACCGACCTCGGCTACGCCGCCGCCGACCCCCGGGTACGCCTCGATGACTGACCCCGCCCCCGCCCCGGCACCGGCCACCACGCCCGCCCCGCCCTCGGCCGGCCCGCCCTCGGCCGCCCCGCCCTCGGCCGCCCCGCCCGCCCCGGCACCGGCCACCAGGCCCGCCCGGCGACGGCCGTCGCGTCGGCTGTCGACCCTGCTGCGGGGCGGTCGTCCCGGCGTGGTGCTGGCCGCCGGTGTGCTCACCGCCGCGGTCGTCGCCTGCCTGCTCGCGCCTCTGCTCTGGCCGCTCGACCAGAGCGCGGTCGACCTCGCCCGGACCCGGCTCGCACCCTCGCCCGACCACCTGGCCGGCACCGACGACCTCGGCCGTGACGTGGCGTTGCGCAGCCTCTACGGGCTACGCGTCTCGCTGCTCGTCGGCGCGGTCGCCGCCCTGGTCGCCACCGTCATCGGCGGCCTCGTCGGCGCGGTCGCCGGCACCGTCGGCGGGCGGGTCGACCGGGCCCTGATGCGCGTCGTGGACACCATCGCCGCGCTGCCGCACCTGCTGCTGGGCATCTTCATCGTGGCGATGCTGCGCCCCAGCCTCGGCGCGGTCGTCGCCTCCATCGCGTTGACGCACTGGCTGTCCACCGCCCGCATCGTCCGCTCCGAACTGCTCAGCCTGCGCAGCCGCCCGTTCATCGACGCGGCGGTCTCCGGCGGGGCGGGCCGGGCCCGGGTGCTCACCCGGCACCTGCTGCCGCACGTGCTCCCGCGCCTCGCGTTGGCCACCACGCTGATGGTCCCGCATGCCGTCTGGCACGAGACAGCACTGTCCTTCCTCGGCCTGGGCCTGCCCCCGCACCTCGCCTCCATCGGCAACATGATCAACGACGGTCAGCGGTCCCTGCTCACCGGTGCCTGGTGGGCCAGCATCGTCCCCGGTCTCGCCCTGGTCACCGTCACCCTCGCCCTCGCCGCGCTCACCGGCCGCTGGCGGGACCGCCTCGACCCCCGGGTACGAGCGGAGTTGCAGCTGTGACCACGACCGCCCCCGCCGGCACCGGCCGCCGACGCGCCCTGCTGGCGGTCGACGGGCTCACCGTCCGCTTCCGGCTCCGCGACACCGTCGTGCACGCCGTCAGCGACCTGAGTCTCGACCTGCACCCCGGCGAGCTGCTGGCCGTGGTCGGCGAGTCGGGCTGCGGCAAGTCCGTCCTCGCGCACGCCCTGCTCGGCCTGCTGCCCCGCAACGCCACCGTCACCGGGCGGGCCCGCCTGCACCCGACGGCGGGTGACCCGGTCGACCTGATCGCGGTGGGGGAGCGCCACCTCGCCCGGCAGGTCCGGGGTCGGGCCGTCGGTCTCGTCCCGCAGAGCCCGGCCACCGCCCTCACCCCCGTGCGCACCGGCCGGCGGCTGCTGGCGGAGACCCTGCGCGCCCACGGCCACCCCCGCCGGGCTGCCGCCGACGCCGCCGAACGGGTCGCCGCCGACGTCGGCCTGCACCCGACCGACCTCGACCGCTTTCCCCACGAACTGTCCGGCGGGATGGCCCAGCGGCTGGCCACCGCCCTGGCGCTGGCCCCCGACCCGCCGCTGCTGCTCGCCGACGAACCCACCACCGGCCTCGACCGCCCGCTGGTCGACCACACCCTGGACCTGCTGCGCCGCCGCTGCGACACCGGGGCCGCCGTGCTGCTGATCACCCACGACCTCGCCGCCGCCCGCCGCGTCGCCGACACCGTCGCCGTGATGTACGCCAGCCGCATCGTCGAACACCGCCCCACCCCGGACCTGTTCGACCGGCCCGCCCACCCCTACACTGCCGGACTGCTCGACGCCCTGCCCGACCGGGCGTTCACCCCGGTGCCCGGCCATCCGCCGATGCTCACCGACCTGCCCGCCGGATGCGCCTTCGCCCCGCGCTGCCCCCGGGCCACGGACGCCTGCCACACCCCACCCCGCCTCGCCGCCGACGGCGGGGGGCGGCTCGCCTGCCACCACCCGCTCACCTCGAAGGCACCGGCATGACGACCACCGTCGACGACCCGACGGGCCCACCCGACACCACGGCCGTGGCCCCCACCGGACTCGCCGCGCACCAGATCACCGTCCACTTCGGTCGGCAGCGCGTCCTCGACCGCGTCGATCTGCACATCGCCCCCGGCGAGACGGTCGGGTTGCGCGGGCCCTCCGGCAGCGGCAAGTCCACCCTGGCCCGCGTGCTGGCCCTCCTGCACGCCCCGGACAGCGGTCGGGTGACCCTGGACGGGCGGCCCGTCGGGGGCGTCCGTCACCGGGTGCCGGCCGCCGTGCGGACCCGCGTGGCGATCCTGTTCCAGAGCCCCCGCGCCGCCAGCGACCCCCGGCTGAGCCTGGCCGACCTGATCGCCGAACCGCTGCGGGCGACCGGCACCCCGACCGCGGCGACGACCGCCCGTACCGCCGAACTGGCCGACCTGGTCGGGCTCACCCCCGACCTGCTCACCCGGCGTCCGCACGCGGTCAGCGACGGGCAGCTGCAACGCGCCTGCCTGGCCCGTGCCCTCGCGCACCGGCCCGACCACCTGCTCTGCGACGAGGCGACCGCGATGCTCGACGCCTCCACCCAGGCCCACGTCGCCGCCGTCGTCACCGACTACCAGCGCCGGCACTCCGCCGGCGTGCTGCTGATCACCCACGACCCGGCCCTGCTGGCCCGCTGGGCGACCCGGGTGGTGGACCTGCCCGGGGCCGTCGGTGACCCGCTGGCGGCGACGCCCGACCCCGCAGTGGTCACCGGGCCGGGCCGGTACGCAGGTAGGTGAGGACGGCGAGTACCCGACGGTTGGTGTCGTCACTGGGCGGCAGGTCCAGCTTGGCCAGGATGTTGCCGACGTGCTTGCCGATCGCGGCCTCGGTGACGTGCAGCCGGGCCGCGATCGCAGTGTTGGAGTGCCCCTCGGCCAGCAGCACCAGCACCTCCCGCTCCCGGGCCGACAGGGCGGCGAGCGGGTCGCGGGGGCGGTGCAGCAGGTGCCGTACCACGTCGGGGTCGATGGCCGTGCCGCCGTCGGTGACCCGACGCAGGGTCGCGGCGAACTCGGCGACGTCGGCGACCCGGTCCTTGAGCAGGTAGCCGACCCGGCGGCGGTCACCGCTGTCGAGCAGCGCCGAGGCGTACTCGGCCTGCACGTGCTGGCTGAGCACCACCACCGCGAGGTGCGGGTGCCGGGTGCGGGCGGTGACGGCGGCCCGTAGCCCGTCGTCGCGGTGCTGCGGCGGCATCCGGATGTCGGTCACCACCAGATCCGGCTCGTGCGCGTCCACCGCGTCCAGCAGCTCCGGGGCGGAGCCGACGGCGGCGACCACCGTGAAGTCGAACCGGCTCAGCAGGCCGACCAGACCCTCCCGCAGGAGCACCCCGTCCTCGGCGAGCACGACCCGGGTCACCGGGGGCACGGCAGCTCCACCCGCACCAGGGTAGGACCACCGGGCGGGCTGGACAGCAGCAGCCGGCCGTCGACGGCGGCGACCCGGTCGGCGAGCCCGGTCAGTCCGCTGCCCCGGGCCGGGTCGGCGTCGCCGCACCCGTCGTCCCCGATCTCCACCACGAGACTGCCGGCGGACCGGGTCAGCCGCACCTCGGCCCGGCTGGCCCGGGCGTGCCGGGCGACGTTGCCCAGGGACTCGGACACCACGAAGTAGGCGGTGGTCTCGACCACCTCCGGCAGCGGCTGCCCGAGGTCGGCGTGGACGTCGACCGGGATGGTGGCCGCCCCGGCCAGTTCCCGGACTGCGCCGGCCAGGCCGAGTTCGGTGAGGTGCTGCGGGCGGATGCCCTGCACGATCTGCCGGAGGGTGACCATCAGCCCCTTGGCCTGCTCGTGCGCGACGGCCAACGGCCGGGCCGCGGGGGAGTCGTCGGGCACGTCCAGCCGGGCCAGGCCGAGCTGGAGGGTGAGGCTGGTCAGGCGGGGCTGCGCGCCGTCGTGCACGTCCCGTTCGATGCGGCGACGTTCGGCCTCGTACGCGTCGACCAGGCGGGCCCGGGACCGGGTGACCTCCCGCAGCGCCGTGGTCTCGGCGGACCCGTCGAGCAGCCGTCGGGCCACCGTCGCCTGGCCGGCGGCGAGCAGGCCGGCCAGGTACACCAGCGCCGGGACGCACACGACGCCCACGGCCGCGTACGGGATCGCCTGGTGGGCGGTGTCGATCGTGGTCCAGACCACGGTGACCGAGTCGGCGTCGCCGACCAGCCAAGGGCTGGCGACCAGCGTCCCGTCGAGCAGCACGACCAGGAACAGCAGCCAGTACGCCAGCGGCACCAGGCCGCCGAGCAGGAAGGTGTAGCCGACCTCCCGCCAGGCGCCGGCGCTGGTGTAGCGCGCGACCAGATCGGTGAAGCGGGGCCGGTGCAGCGGGCGCGGGTCGACCAGACGCAGCCGCCACCGCTCGACCGGGGCCACCGCGACGCTGACGATCGGGGCCAACGCCAGCACCGTCAGGGCGACGACGGTGAGGAACACGATGATGGGCAGCTCCACCGTCCGGTCCTGGCGTGCCGCGTTGAGCACCGCCAGCAGGGGTGCCCCGACGACGAGCAGGCCGATCGACAGGGGTCCGGCGACCGGCAGGGTGGTGGCGAGGTACGCCAGCGCGCGCCACGGCCACGGGGAGACCAGGTAGTCGCGTCGGCGCAGCGCCGTCGCCAGGTGCAGAGGTACGGGCGAGGTCATGCTCGAACCCTGTCAGGGCGACACCGGCCGACCCAGCCCACTGGCCGTAGCGTTTCCGGTATGCCTGGCCCTACCCCGCCGGGATCCGCCCTGCGGGGTAGCGGGCGGCCGCCTTCGCTACGCGTAGTGGTTCGGCAACTACTTTCGCCGGACGTGCAACTCCCCGGCCCGG
The DNA here is from genome assembly GCF_040678915.1 of Micromonospora sp. NPDC049257. NCBI lineage: Bacteria > Bacillati > Actinomycetota > Actinomycetes > Micromonosporales > Micromonosporaceae > Micromonospora > Micromonospora sp. NPDC049257. Next base: position 86,035 of record NZ_JBFAQU010000008.1, on the reverse strand, counting down.
TGGCTCCGTTCTACCTCCGTCACGAGGAGGCAGTCGACTTGAAAGCCGAAGACGAACAAGCGTTCCGCGAGTTCGTGACGTCGCAGATGGCGTCGCTGCGCAAGCTGGCGTACATGACCTGCGGCGACTGGCACGCGGCCGAGGATGCCGTGGCCAACGCCCTGGTCAAGCTCTACCCCCGGTGGCGGAAGCTGGACCGACCGGACCTGTACGTCAAGACGATGGTCTACCGCGCCGCGATCGACGAGACCCGGCGGCCCTGGCGGCGGGAGCGGTCGGCCGGCGACGCCATGCCGGACCTCGCGCTGCGGGACCCGGCCGACGCGACCGACGAGCGGATGCGCCTGCGGGCGGCGCTCGACGCGGTGCCGGCCCGGCAGCGGGCCGCCGTGGTGCTGCGGCACTACCTGGGTCTGAGCCTGGAGGACACGGCGGGCGTCCTCGACTGCACGGTGGGGACGGCCAAGAGTCAGGTCTCCCGTGGTCTGGCGAAGCTGCGCGAGTCACTCGCCGCCGAACGCATCAATCTCACCGGGAAGCCGACAGAGGAGTGGACCAATGCAGTTGCATGAGCTGGTGGACGCCGTGACGGGGGAGGAGCCGCCGATGACGCGTACCGCCGACGACATCGTCGCGGCCGGGCGGCGGGCGCAGCGGCGTCGCCGGGCCGGGTTCGCGTCGGCCGGGGTGGCCGGTCTCGTCGTGGTCGCGGTCGCCGGTGCGTTCACCCTGCCGACCCTGGGCGCCGGGCAGCGCACCACTGCCGCACCGCCCCCGGTGGGTGTGGCGGCCGCCGGCCCGGCCGAGGCCCGCTGGGCCGACGCCCCGCCGTTCACCTTCACCTTCAAGGGGTACGACGCGGGCCCGCTGCACGTGCAGGACCCGATCGTCGCGTCGGTCGGTTACCAGATCGCCTCGGTCTACTCCGACGGCCACATCTCGAACGACAAGCCGGTCACGGCCGACGAGATCGAGGCGCGCGGCGATGAGATCGAGCAGAAGAAGCGGGCCACCGGGGGCAAGCCCAGCCTGTGGGCGTACCTGACCGTCTACCGGCCGGGCGTCTTCGACCCGGCCGGGATCAAGAACGGCCGGAAGGTCACCGTGGCCGGGCACAAGGCCGTGCAGGCGACCCTGCCGGTCGGCCTCGACCCGAGCAAGCCGGTCGACGAGGGCAACAAGTTGCTCGCCTGGGAGTACGCGCCCGACGCCTGGGCGGCGGTGACGTCGATCTCCGGTTCCGTCGCCTCGCCCAGCTTCCAGGACCTCGGCGGCCTGGTCGGCGGTCTGAAGCCCAGCCGGCCGAAGCCGGCCACGGTGCCGTTCACCGTCGGCTACGTGCCGGCCGGCTACCGCCCGTTGCAGTCCGGCACGCACGCCATGCCCGGCCTCAGCGGCATCGCCGCGGCCCGCGCCGGTGACTTCGGTGGCGCGACGTACACCCGGCCGGCCGCGCCCACCTCGGGCCTGAGCGCGCCGTACGACGCGACCGAGAACGGCATCAAGGACGGCTTCCACATCTTCGTCACGCCGGGCAGCAGCTCGAACCAGTCCCCGGAGCCGGGCGTGACGAAGTGCTACCCCGGCTCGGACCGGCCGGTCCCGGGCGGCGACGCCGCAGGCGGCGGCTTCTGCAACATCTGGAACGCCAACGGCTCGGTCGTGCTCCAGGTCAGCGGGATGGGGCTGGGCAACAAGCTGCCGGTGGCCGAGCTGAAGAAGATCGCCCAGGGGATCAGGGTCGCCGACGTCAGCAACGAGTCGACCTGGACCCCGGCCGCGCAGGCTCTGCGGCCGTAACGGAACCCCTCCGACGAGGGCGGGTCGGCACGCGGCAGGGGTCGGGGCCGCCTGCCCCCCGGCGACAGCGGTACCGCGCACGACGGCGGTGCCGCTGTCGCCGTGTGTGGGCGCTGTCGCCGTGTGTGGGCGATGTCGCCCCGATCCGGCGCCGGGAGGTGGGGCGGGCCTCGGCGCAACCATGATGTGGAATGCTTCTTCCACTTGGAATTTTTATTCCATTTGGCTAGGCTCCGGCAGGTGAGCGATCCGCCCCCCACCCTGCGCCGCGACGCCGAGCGCAACCGTCAACTGCTGCTGCGCACCGCGTACGCGCTGATGGCCACCAACGGCCTGGAGGTGTCGTACGAGGACATCGCCCGGGCGGCCGGCACCGGGATGGGCACCGTCTACCGCCGTTTCCCGCAGCGGCAGGACCTGCTGGACGCCCTGTTCAGCGAGCACATCGACCGGGTCGTCAGCTTCGCCGAGGAGGCCGCGCGCCACGACGACGCCCTCACCGGGCTCACCTGGTTCCTCGAACGGCAACTGGAGATCGAGGCGCAGAGCCGGGGGCTGGGGGAGCTGCTCCGGGGGCGCGACCAGGCCACCGCCCAGGTGCAGCGGGCGCACGAGCGGATGACCCCGTTGGTGGCGGGCCTCGTCGACCGGGCCGTACGGGCCGGGCAGTTGCCGGCCGGCGCGACCCCGGCCGACTTCGCCGCCGTACACCTGATGGTGGGCAGCGTCATGGACGCCTCCCGCGCCTTCGCCCCGCAGTTGTGGCGGCGCGCGCTGCGGATCGCCCTGGCGGGCCTGCGCGGCGCCGACCTGTCCGACGACCCGCCGCAGGAGTCGGTCATCGCCCGGCTCTACCACCACACCCCGAGATGAAGGCGCAGCCCATGACGGCTCTCCCCGACGACCTGACCGCGGTCCTCCGCGGCACGGCGATCTGTTTCGTGACCACGCTCATGCCGGACGGGTCACCGCAGATTTCCCAGACCTGGGTCGGCACCGACGGCGAACACGTCCTCGTCAACACCGTGGACACCCACCAGAAGACCCGCAACGTCCGGCGCGACCCGCGCGTCGCCCTCGGCGTCGCCGACCCCGCCGCCCCGGCCCGGTACTGGGCGCTGCGCGGCAGCGTGGTGGACATCGCCACCGCCGGTGCCCGCGAGCACATCGACGAGTTGTCCCGGAGATACCTCGGCCGTCCCTATCCCGGTTTCGGCGGTGGCGGGCAGCAGCGCGTCGTGCTCACCGTCAAGGTCGACCGGGTGCACACGCCGTGACCCGGTGAGCGGGGCCGCCTTCCGTTCCCGTCGCCGGGCCTCCACACCGGCGGTACGCTGCCGCCCGGCCCGTCCGGACCGTGAAGTTGGTCGATGCCCCAATGAGCGGGCCGTACGTCTTGGCAGCGGCGCGTGCCTCGGCTACCGTCGTGGGAACGCTCCCATGTAGAAACATCTATGTGACCAGGAGGCAATACGTCGTGGCTACCCTCTCCTCGCTCCGCCGCAGATCGGTGGCGGCCTTCAGTGTGGCGGCCGTCGCGGGCGTCACCGCCGCCGGCGTCTGCCTCGCCGGCGGCACCGCCTCCGCCGGGACGATATCCGGACCGCTCTACCGTGACCCGACCACGGCCGTCGTCCGCTGGGTCTCCGCCAACCCCGGCGACTCGCGGGTCGGCGTCATCCGGGACAAGATCGCCAGCCAGCCGCAGGCCCGGTGGTTCGCCAACTTCAACCCGTCGACCGCGCAGTCCGAGGCCGCGTCGTTCGTCGGCGCCGCCAACTCCGCGCGGCAGATCCCGGTGCTCTCCATCTACGAGATCACCAACCGGGACTGCGGTGGGGCCAGCGCCGGTGGGGCACCCGACCTCAACCAGTACCAGACCTGGGTGTCGAACTTCGCCCGGGGGCTGGGCAACCAGACGGTCATCATCATCCTGGAGACCGACTCGCTCGCCCTGCTGACCTGCCTGAACAGCAACGAGATCAACGCCCGTAACCAGGCGATCTCGACGGCCACCCGGACCCTCAAGGCGGCCAACCCCAACGCCAAGGTCTACCTCGACGGCGGCCACTCCACCTGGAACAGCCCCAGCGAGACGGCCAACCGTCTGCGCGCGGCCGGCGTCCAGTACGCCGACGGCTTCTTCACCAACGTGTCGAACTACAACCCCACCTCCAGCGAGGCGAACTTCGGCCGGAACGTCATCAACGCCCTCAACGGCATGGGCCTGTCGGGCAAGCGTCAGGTCATCGACACCAGCCGCAACGGCGGTGCCAGCGGTGACTGGTGCGGCGACGACAACACCGACCGCCGCATCGGGCAGTACCCGACGACCAACACCGGCGACAACAACATCGACGCGTACCTGTGGGTGAAGCCGCCGGGCGAGGCCGACGGTTGCCGCTACACCGCCGGCTCGTTCCAGCCCGACCTGGCCTTCAGCCTGGCCAACGGCGCACCCAACCCGCCCGTGACGACCCCGCCGACCACCCCGCCGCCCACCACGGCCCCGCCGACGACCCCGCCGCCCACCACGGCCCCGCCCACCACGCCGCCGCCCACCACCCCGCCGCCTGCGGGCAACGGCTGCACCGCGTCGGTGGTGGTCAACCAGTGGAACGGCGGCTTCACGGCGAGCGTGACGGTCACCGCCGGCGCCACCGCCCTCAACGGCTGGAACGTCAGCATCAACCTGCCCGGTGGTGCCAGCGTCACCAGCACCTGGAGCGCACAGTCCAGCGGCACCAGCGGGACCGTCCGGTTCACCAACGTGAGCTACAACGGGCAGGTCGGTGCCGGGCAGTCGACCAACTTCGGCTTCCAGGGCAACGGCACCGGCCCCGGTGCGACCGCCACCTGCGCGGCCAGCTGACCCCACCCGAACGACGACGGCCCGACGCGGAAGGGTTCTCCGCGTCGGGCCGTCGTCGTTCGGCGTCCCCCCGCTCCGGCTCGTCCGCAGGCTAAACTGGAGGGTGGACCTCACACACCAGGAAATCTTCCAACGGTACGTCTACGCCGGTGCGGTCACCCGGGACCCGGATGCGATCGCCGCGTTGTTCACCGAGGACGGCGTCTACGAAGCACCGCTGGTTCCCGCCGGCCATCCGCTGCACGGCCGACTGGTCGGTCGGGCGGCGATCCGGGCCGGGACCAACGCCTACCACCAGCTTCCGACCCCCGAGGGCACGGTGAACCTGACGCGCTCCGCCCACCTCCTGCACGACACTCCGGACCCCGACGTGTTCATCGCCGAGATCGACGTCGCCTTCGACGGGACGGACGGGCAGCAGACGACGATGTCGCTCGTGCAGATATTCCGACTCCGCGCCGGGCAGATCGCCGTGCTCCGCGACTACTTCACCGAGCCGCCATCCGACGCCCCCGCCGGTCGGTAGCCCAGTCGGGCACCCCGGGCCACTGCTACAGGGCGGCGCGGCGTAGCGCGGCGCGGGACAGGAACACGGTGACGGCACCCACCGCGATCACCGCGTGCACGAGCAGGGCCGTGGCCATGCCGAAGCGCGCCGCCAGGACGCCGATCAGCAGGTTGCCGAGGGGGATCGAGGCGAACGCCACCAGCGCCAGCACCGCCAGCACCCGGCCCCGGTACTGCGGATCGCACCACGACTGCAACAGGGACGTGCCCAGGCTGGCGGTCACCCCGAGTAGCGCGCCGAGCGCCATGAAGATCGCCACCGCGAGGGCGGTGGAGTCCGCTGCGGACAGTGCGACGAGCAGCGCGGCCTGCACGAGCAGCGCCACGCCGAACACCGGCCCGGCCGCCCGCCGGGCCGGCACCACGATCAGGGCGAGAGCACCGATCGCCGAGCCGACAGCGAAGCCGGTGAGCAGCAGCCCCGCACCGCCCTCGTCGAGCCCGCGGTCGCGGGCGAACAACGCCAGCCCGACGTTGAGCACCCCCGCGCAGCTCAGCTCGTTGAGGAACAGCACGAACATCAGGCTCCGCAGCCGGGTGTGCCGCCAGGCGTAGGCCAGACCGGCGCGGACACCGGAAGCCCCGGCGCGGGAGGGTTGCTCAGGCACCGACTTCAGCGGGGGCGTGGGAAGAGGGCGGGTGGCAGCGACGGCAGCCATCGAAAACAGGTACGAGACGGCGTTGACCAGCGCGACCAGCAGGCCCCCGCCCAGGGCGAGCGCATAGGCGCCGACCGGTCCACCCGCCGCCTGCCCGCCGCGTAACGCCAGGGAGTAGAGGGCGTTGCCCCGGATGAGATCGTCCCTGGCCAGGAGTTGGGGTCGCAGCGCGGCCGAGGCGGGGACGAAGAACGCTCCGGTCACCGATAGCGCCCCCGCAGCCAGTAACAGCACCCACCACGGGCCACCGCCCAGCAGCGCGACGGCCGCGCCGACCATGACGACGGCGGAGACACCGTCGCTGACGATGATCACCTTCCGGCGGCTGTGCCGGTCGGCGACAGCCCCTCCGTACAGCAGCACCGCCAGGCGGGGCAGCGTGGCCAGCGCCAGCAGCAGTCCTGCCACGTCCGGGCTGACGGTGCTGGCCAGGGTCCAGGACAGGGCGATGTACCAGGCGGCGTTACCTACGGAGGACAGCCCGGTCCCGGTGACGAAGGCGAGCTAGTTGGCACCGAAGATGCGGCCCGAAGGCGGCGACGCCGGCACCCCGGTCCGAGCGGCGGGCCCAATGGCCGATCCCATCGCCTCTCCTCCCTCCGGGACTGGGCTCCGTCTCATTCCCCGCCGGAGAACGCCCCAACCCTCGCGTGGGCGGTCAGCGCATCCCTTGTGGACCGGACGGGGAGGGCGGCGGGAGCAGGTCAGGCCGCAGGGGCGAGGACGACGGTCTTGCCGGACAACTCACCCGCGCCGGCCTGGGCGTGCAGCGCGGGCAGGTCGGCCAGCGCCACCCGTTGGTTGACCTCGACCCGCAACTCACCGGTGCCGACGGACGGAAAGCGGATCTACGGCAGACCGACCAGCGGCGCCGGGCCGCCGAGAAGTGGCGACGGTAGCTCCCGCCGGACGCCCCGTGGACGTCCCGGAGCGTCACCGGCAGCGCAACGGTGGGGTGCCGTCGTCGACGGCACCCCACCGGCCGGTCACTTCTGGCGCAGCGTGGCCAGGGCGCCGCCCCAGGCCACCACCTGGTCCAGCATCCGGTGCAGGATGGGCTCCTGGTGCTCGGCCGGCAGCACCTCGCCGTTCGGGCCGAACTCGGTGAAGTAGTTCAGGGTGACCTGGTCACGGACACCGGCGACGTGCAGCTCCGCCAGCACCAGCCGCAGGTGCTCGACGGCCCGGATCCCGCCGTGGAGGCCGTACCCGACGAAACCGGCCGACTTGTCGCGCCACTCCGAGTAGAGGTAGTCGATGGCGTTCTTCAGTACGCCCGGGTAGGAGTGGTTGTACTCCGGGGTGACGAAGACGTACCCGTCGTAGCGCGAGATGGTCTCCGCCCAGCGCCTGGTGTGGTCGCCCACGTAGTTCTCCGGTCCCATCGCCGCCGGCACCGCCTCGTCGAGGTGCGGCAGGTCGTGGTCGGCCAGGTCGACGATCTCGTAGCTGGCGTCTCCGCGCTGCGTGGCCAGCTTGTGGACCCACTGCGCCACCGCCTCGCCCCGCCGTCCCGGGCGGGTGCTGCCGATGATGATGCCGATACGCATTGGTTGACCTCCTGATTGTTGGACGTGCTCAGCGGTGCCCGGGTCACTTCGGCCCCGTCCGGCGGGCGCCTCGTTGCGCCCGGGTGAGCCAGGTGGCGAGGACGAGGGCGACGGCGGCCATCCCGGTCAGCCACCAGAAGGTGCCCTGGAACGCCGCGGCGACCTCGACCTCGGATCGGGCGTCGGCCAGCGCGTCGGCGAGTACCACGACGCAGAGCGCGCTGCCGACGGCGCCGCCGACCCGGGACAGGATGTTCACCTGCGCACTGGCGTCCGGCATCTGGTGGGACCGGACCCGGGCCAGCGCGGCGGAGACCACCGGGGATCCGGCGAGGGCCAGGCCGACACCCCGGACCACCTGGAGGGCCTCGACGAGGACGACGTTCGGATCGGACGGCAGGACCGCCATCGGGACGGTGCCGGCGACGGTGACCACGAGCCCGACCACGGTGACGATGCCGCCGCCGTGTCTGTCGGTCAGCCGTCCGGCGACCGGGAAGGTGACCGTGGCGCCGAGGCTGAACGCCATCAGCAGCAGACCGGTGTCGATGATGCCCCTGGCCATTGCGAGTTGGAAGTACAGCGGCATCACGATCAGCCCTCCGAAGAGTGCCGCGCTGGAGAAGAAGATGGTGCTGGCGGCGGCGGCGTAGACCGGATCCCTGGTCAGTCGCAGGTCCATCAGCGGCTCGGCGGCGCGCAGCGACCGGTGGACGAAGAGCACGAGCGCGACCAGCGCGACCGCCAGTGGGGCCAGCACGGCCGCCGCGAACAGCCCGCGCCGGTCCATCGCTGCGGTGACGGCGTAGGTGAGCAGCGGCAGCCCCAGGGCGACCAGGAACAGGGCCGGCACGTCCGGCCGGGCGGCCCGACCGGCCGCACCACGCGGAACGACCCGCAGGGCCACCAGCAGCCCGACGATCCCGATCGGCACGTTGACCAGGAACATCCAGCGCCAGGAGAAGTTGTCGATGAGTAGGGCGCCGATGATCGGGCCGAAGGCCGGGGCCAGGATGGCCGGCACGCTGGACACGGCGATCACCCGACCCATCCGTCCGCTCCCCGCGACCTGACCGAGGATGGCCATTCCGGTGGGGATGAGCAGTCCGCCGGTCAGCCCCTGGAGCACCCGGGCGGCGATGAGCGTGTCGGCGCTGCGGGCGAGCGCGCAGAGCGCGGAGGTGAGGGTGAATCCGGCCAGCGCCCAGAGCCAGAGCCGACCGGTGCCGATCCGCCGGCTGACCCAGCCGCAGGTGGGCAGGGCCGCGGCGAGGGCGAGCAGGTAGCCGCTGTTGATCCACTGCATCTCGGTCAGTGAGGCGTCCAGTTCCCGACCGATGATCTCGATGCCCACGTTGACGAGCGAGGTGTCCAGGCCGGTCATCACCGAACCGGACGCCAGGACGACCGCGACCCGCCACACCGGGGCGGGAACCGCCGTGGTGGGGGTCCGTCCCGCGCTGGTGTCCGTGCCGGCGCTCGCGCTGCCCACTGTCATCGCCGCCCCATCACAGATCGTTGGACAACCAACGATAATCGCCAGGTCGTTGGAAGTCCAACGTTTAGCTACACTGGTCGGGTGAGTGAGCACGAACCCGCTCAGCAGCCGGGGGCCCCGCCGGCTCGGCTCCGGCGGCTGACCTCCTGGCTGCTCCACCACGGGGCGGCCCGCGCGAACCGGGTCGTCGGGACGCACCTGGACCGCCCCGGCGACCGGATGCGGTACGGCATCCTTGCCGCGCTCGACGAGTTCGGCGGGATCAGCCAGGCAGAGCTGTGTCGCCGGCTGGGCATCGACCGGGGCGACGCGGTCACCACGCTGAGCGGGATGGAGACCGACGGCCTGCTCCGCCGGGAACCCGACCCGGTGGACCGGCGCCGCAACGTCGTTCACATCACCGACGCCGGAACCGCCCGGATGCGGGAGATGGACACACTGGTCGACGCCGCCCAGAACGACCTGCTCGACCGGTTCACAGTGGCCGAACGCGCCCAGTTCAGCGCCCTGCTGCGCCGCCTGGTCGACATCCCGCCACCCTGAGCTGCCAGGTCGCCGGCACACCGGTCACGCCACCGGTGGGCAGGTTGCCGGCATGGTCGATCCAGCCCGGGGCGTGTCATGCTGCACGGACCCCGACGGGAGGATGACGATGGCTTCTGGCGATGCCGTACAGGTGCGGCCGGCGCGAGGGCTGCTGCGACCTCTGCTGTCCGGGGCGACGCTGATCGCGGTCCTGGCGTTGCTGTTCGGGCTGCCGTGGTGGACGTTGACGGTGGCGGCGCGCTGGCCGGCGGCGGTGATGGGCGCCGGCACGGCCGTGTTCGTGGTCGCGGTGGTCGCATTCCCCGTTCTGATGTATCTCGGGCACGGCCGCCGGCGGCTGGATTCGGCGGCGCGCATCGCGGACTCACTGCTTGGCCTGGTCTGGATCCTGTTCGTCTGGACGCTGATCGCGAACGTGCTCCGGCTCCCGCTCGCCGTGGCGGGAGTCGCCGATCCGGTCCGGTCCCGGGCCGTGGCGGTCGGTGCGGCGTTCGTCTCGGTCGTCCTGGCCATCTGGGGGTACGCCGAGGCGATGCGGGTGCCCCGGGTCCGGCGGGTGGACATCACCATCGACCGGCTGGGTGCCGGTCTCGACGGGGTCCGGGTCGTGCTACTGACCGACACCCACTATGGCCCGATCGACCGGGCCCGCTGGTCCGCCCGCACGATCGAGGTGGTCAACGACCTGGCCCCCGACATCGTCTGCCACACCGGCGACATCGCCGACGGCACGGTCGACCAGCGCCGGGCGCAGGCAGCGCCGCTGGGCACCGTGCAGGCCCGGCTGGCCCGGGTGTACGTGACGGGCAACCACGAGTACTACGGCCAGGCGCAGGGCTGGGTCGACCACATGCGGACCCTCGGCTGGGAGCCTCTGCACAACAGGCACCTCGTGGTGGAGCGGGGCGGCGCACGGCTCGTCGTGGCCGGGGTCGACGACGTGACCGCCGCCGCGTCGGGCGTGGCCGGTCACCGCGCCGACCACGCGGCGGCGCTGGCCGGCGCCGACCCGCAGCTGCCTGTGCTGCTGCTGGCGCACCAGCCGAAGCAGATCGACGACGCGGTCGCGGCCGGTGTGGATCTGCAGCTGTCCGGGCACACCCACGGCGGCCAGATGTGGCCGTTCCACTACATGGTCCGGCTCGACCAGCCGGTCGTGCAGGGCCTCAGCCGGCACGGTCGGACCCAGCTCTACACGAGCCGGGGGACCGGTTTCTGGGGCCCACCATTCCGGATCTTCGCGCCGAGCGAGATCACCCTGCTCACCCTCAGGGCTGGTTAGGCGACTGCCGGCGCCCACGAATCCCTTCGAATAGTCGCCGACGTGACCGGCGAACACCACGCCCGCCGGTACGCCGCACTGCTCCTCGCCAGCGCCGACGGCATCGCCGGCATGGAACTCACCGGTCAGCTCGAAGGCGACAAATGGCGTACCACCGCCGAAGAGTTGATCGACACCCTCGTCACCATGGTCGCCGCTCAAACCCACGGAAGCGCCGTGGAAGCGACTGGCAGTTCCTGACCCGTTCCCTCTGGGATCCCGGTGGGACCATCTGGTCAGAACGTGGGGCGGCGGATCCGCCAGAAGACCAGCGCCAGCAACAGCAGGGCCAGCGCGACGAACGTGGCGGTCTCGATGGCCTGGAAGGTCCAGTAGCGTTCGACGGGTTGGTAGACAGCCCACCGTTGGATGCCGTGGTCGTGGAGGTAGACGGTGGGGTCGCCGCCCCCCTCCCGGGCCCTTCCCTCCATGATCACGGCGTCGAGGCCGGTGATGTGGCGGCCGTTGGCGTCGACGAACCCCTGGTCGAGGACCATGTCCCGGGCACTGGTCGTACCGTCGGTGATGTCGCCCGCTCCCGGCACGAAGGCCTGGACGTGGGTGACCGGCGTGCGGAAGTGCGGGCGGATCCAGCCGGCGACGGTGAAGCGTACGGCCAGGAATGCCACGAACGCCACGGCGGCGGCCGGCAGGCTGCGGCGCAGCACCGGCCCGGCTGCGACGCCCAGCGCGAACGCGAACAGGGCGTACGCCATGGGCACGACTCCGGTCAGGTCGAAGCCGGTGATGTCGAACCCGCCCAGCAGGTCGAGTGGCTGCCGGTACCAGGCGACCACCGTGGACAGTCCCGCCGCGAGAAGGACGCTGACGGTGCCGAGTACCAGGATCTTGACGGTCAGCCAGCGCCGGCGCGGCACCGCCTGGGTCCAGGCCAGCTGCCAGGTGCCCGCCTCCAGCTCCCGGGCGAGCAGCGGCGCACCGAGGAAACCGCCGATCGCGTACGGGACGAAGTTGAGCAGGATCAGCACGGTGGTGCTGTAGCCGTGGTCCTGCTGTAGCCGGGCCAGCGCGGATCGGCAGCCCTGGTCCAGCGGTGGCACCAGGCAGTGTGTCGGACCCATCGGGAACAGGGCGTGCATCGGCCGGCCGAGGACGAACAGCGCCACCGCGACGACGCCGACGAAGACCGTCAGTGCCAGGACCTCGGTACGGTGCTGACGCCACATCATCCACGTCATGCGGTCTGCTCCCGGTGTTCGGCGTCGAGGCCGGCGGGCCGGCGCAGATAGGCCAGCACGAGCTCTTCCAGCCCGACGGGGTTCGCCTGCCAGCCGGGTATGACCGGCGTTGCCGCCTGGCGTACCAGCATGGTGGTGTGCCTGTCGCTGTGGCTGACCTCGACCACGGACGGGCCGTGAGGGTCCGCCCCGACCCGTGGACCCAGGAGCAGCCGGTGTTCGGCCAGCAGCGAGTCGATGTCGCCGTCGAGTACGACCCGGCCGTGGTTGATCACCACGAGGTGGTCGCAGACCCGTTCCAGTTCGTGGATGGCGTGGGAGGAGAACAACACGGTCAGCTGGCTGTCGGCGACCGCGCCCATCAGGGTCCGCTGGAACTCCTGCCGGGCCAGCGGATCCAGGCTGGACAGTGGCTCGTCCAGGACCAGCAGGTCGGGTCGCTTGGCCAGCGCCAGCGTGAGCGCCACCTGGGACTGCTGCCCGCCGGAGAGCGCGCCGGCGCGGGCGTGCAACGGGATGCCCAGTTGGGTCAGGCGTCGCGCGGCCAGCCCGTGGTCGAAGCGTACGTTGCAGGAGCGGCCGAAGCGCAGCAGGTCCGCCACGGTGAACTGGCGGTAGAGCGGGTGGTCCTGCGCGAGGAAACCGATGCGGGTCAGGGCCCGCACACTGTTGGTGGCGGGCGATTCGCCGAACACCTCGACCGATCCCGTCGTCGGCGTGAGCAGCCCGACCGCCAGGCGCAGCAAGGTGGTCTTGCCGGCGCCGTTCGGGCCGACCAGGGCGCTGACGCGGCCGGGGGGCAGCTCCAGGGTGCAGTCGCGCAGGGCCCAGGCTTTGCGGTACCGCTTGCCGAGGTTCCTGGTACGCAGCGCGGGGTGGGCCGTCATGCTGACTCCGCAGTCGTCTTGGTCTGGTGGTGGACGCTGGCGAACAGCGCGGCGATCGCCTGATCGTCCAGCCCTGCGGCGTACGCCCTCCGCAGCCAGGTCTGCAGGCCGCTCCGCAAGGAGGTGTAGGTGGCCGGGGGCACCGCAGCCGGCAGCGCGTCGTTGACGAACGTGCCGTGGCCTGGCCGGCCGGTGACGAGGTTCTCCTGCTCCAGCTGGCGGTATGCCTTCGCCACCGTGTTCGGATTGATGGCCAGCGACTCGACGACCTCCCGGATCAGGGGCAGGCGGTCACCGGGTCGCAGGAAACCCAGCAGGACAGCCTGCTGGACCTGGTGGACCAGCTGCAGATACGGCGGTACGCCGGAGCCGGTGTCGAGCCGGAAGTGGAACATCGAGCCTCCCTGCTTTACTAGGGTAGTAGTAAAGCGGTAGGGCTCGCCCGCCGTCAAACCGCGTCACCGCGTACTCGCCGAGACGCAGCTCGACCCGCCGGAACCGGCGCGGGCCGAGGGCGTCCGCGCGGTCGCGGCGGCGGCACGCCGGGAGCTCGGGCTCGACGGCGGCCGGTGTCGCACCCGGTACGGCTGCTGGAGGCGCACGGGGTGATCGTGTTGTCCCTGCCGGACACCGTCGAACGGGTCGACGCGTTCTCACCCTGGCTCGGGTGCGTCGCCTACTCAGGCGGTGTGGCGGTGGGTGCTGTCGGTTCGACGTGGCGGCTGTCCCACACCCACTGGTCGTCGTCGTGGTCGGTCAGGGTGCTGCATCGGTAACGCAGGAGGCCCACGTCCGTGCTCGGATCTTGGCCGCCGGGATGGGGAGGTGTCGGGTCCAGCGCCACGTCCGTGTTGTAGACGAGCCGGTCGGCCAGTCGGTGGTCACGACGGAATCCGGTGCGCCACTGTGAGTCGCCGCCCCAGCCGTGCGACAGGTCGGCCGCCTGCCGGTACCGCCGCCGCCACGCCCAGTACAACGTCGAGTTAGCGGCGAGTACGGGATCCAGGTGGCGGGCACCGGCGCGGACGCTCACGCCGCCCCGCATGAGCAGCAGCGACCCGAGCAGGCACCCCGGCCACCACTGCCCGGCCAGCACCGGCGGCAACTGCGGATCGTCCGCCGGCTCGACCTCGACGATCTCGTGCAGGAACGGATGGAACCCTTCCCCCGCTGGGAACGTGCCGCCGATCGCCGCGACGAACTATTGGTACGCCGAGGACGGGAGCCAGTCCGTGGGATCGTCGGGATCGGTGGCGTGGGGCTGGCTGGGCAGGATCAGTAATTCCATCACCCTGCTCACCGCGTACAACGTCCACAGGTCCTCGTGCGCCAGCGCGACGGCGGCCATCTGCGGCTCGCCGACCTGCCGCAATGCCGTCAGGATCGACGGGTGGGTAGCAACCCGCGGGTCGAGGACGTCCCGATCCCATGCGCTGCCGCTGTAGTCGAGGGTCGGCGCGAACAGGCCGAAGCTGACCCCCTGCCACGCTGTGGGGAGTGCCTGCGCATCGATCGATGGCGTTTGAGTGCGCTCCTGGGCTGGGACAACGGCGATCCGAGGAACGTGGGTTACTCTCTGACATCCCAGGTGAACCTGCGGGGTCGCTAGACTCGGCGCTCACGCCCTCGTAACTCAGGGGGATGGAGCATCGGTTTCCTAAGAATGGCCTCCGCCGGTGTTCGCAGGCCGATGACCTGCGGCTTCTTACTTCTTGGCCTCGTGTGCCGGTCGCTGCGGGGCGCTGCTGGGATCGCTTACTGAAGATCAGCAGGGCCGCGCCCTTTCGGTCCTCGAAACCCTTCAGTCCTCGATGGCCCTGACCGGTTGAGGAGTGACCTGCGGGCGAGGTCAGTCTGCTGCCGGGGCGGGAACCTGCCACAGGGTACTGACCGGCATGGCGCGGAGTTTGTCGCCGAACGGCAGTGTGGCGGTTCCGGTGTGAAGGACGATGCCGGCGATGAAGTCATTGCCGAGGCGGTCGGCGAGTCGGCGTAGCCCGCGGAAGTCGTCGGGTCCGACGGTGGTGGCTGCTTTGACCTCGATCCCGACCACCTGCCCAGCTCGGTTCTCGAGCACCGCGTCGACTTCGTACCTGCTCTGGTCGCGGTAGTGGGACAGATCGACGGGCTGCTCGGACCAGGTGAGCTGCCGGGACAGCTCGGACAGGACGAATGACTCGAGTAACGGGCCGAACGGTGCGCCCGGCCGGAGCAGTGCCCGGGCGTCGGTCGCGATCTCGTTGGCGGCGATGCCCGAGTCGACGAAGATCAGTTTGGGCGCGGCGGTGGCGCGGGTGCCCAGGTTGCGGGACCAGCCCGGGATCCGTTTGATCAGGAAGATCTCTTCCAGGGCCTGGAGGTAGCGGGCGATCGTCGGCCGGCTGAGTGAGAGGGCGGACTCGAGGGAGTTCGCGGCGATGATTGACGCGGATCTGGCCGCGAGGAGGCGTACCAGCTTGCGTAGCTCGCCCTTGTGCTGGATGTCGGACAGCTGGCGGACGTCGCGGTCGATGAGCGCCTGGACGTAGGCGTCGAGGAACCGTTGGCGGCGGCGCGGGTCGGTACGGGTGGTGGCCTCGGGTAGGCCGCCGCGCACTATCCTGGCCGCGTAGTCGGCACGGGTGACGTCCGACTCGTGTCGCAGGTCCGGACCGAGCGTGAAGACGGCGTCGATGAATCCGTCCGGCGCTGCGTCGAGTTCGCCTTGGGAAAACGGCCAGAGTTCGACGGTCTCCATCCGGCCGGGTAATGCGTCCGGGGCGGCAACCATGCCGAACAACCGTGACGAGCCGGTGAGCAGATACCGGCCCGGACGGGGGTCCTCGTCGACTGCTGCCTTGATGGCCAACAGGAGTTCCGGAGCGCGCTGGATCTCGTCGATGACCAGGAGTTCGGCGGAGTCCACGAAGCCGACCGGGTCGGCTATCGCTGCCGCCCTGTCCTGGGCCCGATCAAGATCGCGGCGTTCGGCCAGGCGATCGCCGGCAACGAGGCGGACCAGGGTGCTCTTGCCTGCTTGTCGTGCTCCGTTGATCAAGACGACGCGGGTGTCCGCCAGGGCAGCATCGACCTGCGCGGCGGCGCGGCGGGGGATCAGATGTGGTGCGGACACGGCGTCATCATAACGGCCGCGTTTTCGATCTGCGAGGGCTATGGCTTTCGATCTGCGGCAGAAGGTGCGTTCGGTACGCGGTTATTTGATGTTCGATCTGCGGGCCACGCGGGCGAGCCGGTTCGTGGAAGGAGCCCAGGGCTACGTCGCGTTGTCGTGGGTCGCGGCGAGTTCGGGAAAGGCTTCCTCCCAAGGCTGGCGGAGTTGGGGTGGCAGCCAGAGGGTGGGCCAGAGTTGCCGGAGGGGGTCTCATGTTCTGGTGAAGCCGAGGGCCCGGTATCCGGGCATGCGGCGTGGGAGTGAGGCGGCGAGGATGGGTGAGGCTGGGTCGTGGTAGTCGTGGGCCTCGGCGAGGTCCTTGCCGGGCGCGGCGCGGATGACGCGGCCGGCGCATTGGACGAGTAGGCCGTCGTAGGAGATCGGGCCAGCGAGGAAGAGGGTGTCGAGGGCGTGACCAGCCCCGGAGGCTCAACCGGAGCGGACAACTGCTCCGGTGCCGCAAGTCGTGTCCTGGCCGCGCAGCTCCAGCAGACGTACCAGCCGGGCGTTCTCCGCCCGTAACCGCTCCACCTCCCGGCGAAGATCGACGAATTCGGCCACCGAACCCATGCCGACCATCCTCGCGTAGCGGGCTCCGAACACCCTGACGCCGGTCCGATATCCTCCGCCGATGGCATCGAAGGGCAACGCCGCGCTAGAGGCGATGATCGAGGAAGCCACGGTCGACGCGTACGGCGACGACGAGCAGCTCACCGGCCTGTTCACCATGATCGAGGAGCATCTTTCGGTCCCGTTCACCACTACCGTTCTCGGCGTCGAGGTCACCGTGCGGAAGATCAACCTGACTGCGGACACCATCGTCGCGGTCTGCGCCCGAGGCCAGCACCGGCAGCGGATCGACCTGCTCGACCTGCCGCTGCCCACCCCTACGCCGGACGGCGCCGCGTGGATCGACGCTTACCGGCACTGGGCCGGGAGGTAGGCCGCGATGAGCGAGTACCAGTACTACGAGTTCACCGCCGTCGACCGGCCCCTCACTGGGCGGGAGCGGGCCGAGTTGCGGTCGCTGTCGACACGCGCCGACATCACTGCCACCAGCTTCGCCAACACCTACGAGTGGGCAACTTCAAGGGCGACCCGCGCACGCTGATGGAGCGGTATTTTGACGCGCACCTGCACCTGGCGAACTGGGGAACCCGCCAGCTCATGCTGCGACTACCGAAACACGTACTCGACCCCGCCACCGTGGCCCAGTACTGCCAGGGTGACAGCGCGTCCGCTTGGACTGCCGGCAAGCACGTCATCATCGACCTTCACGACGAGGACGAGGACGGCACCGACGAGTGGGATCTGGACGGCCACGGTCCGCTCGCCTCGATCATCCCGGTCCGGGCCGGCCTCGCAGCCGGCGACCCCCGCCGCCTGGCACCGGGTCGACGAACTCATCGCCACGAAGAGAGCCCGCGAGTACGACACCGCCGTGCAACTCCTCATCGACCTGCGCGATCTCGCCGAAGGCGACGGAGACAGCGGGTTGTTCCAACAACGACTGGCCGAGCTACGGTCGGTGCACGCAAGCCCGGCCTGCTCGAACGCCTCAACCTCGCAGCCCTCGACACCTGACGCTTGGTTCGCCGCCCGGTGAGCTGGCCACCATCGCCTACACGCGCTGCGGCTCTCGCGCCGGCGCCACGGCCTCAGGCCTCGACCGTCGGCCTGCAACAGGGTCGGCGTGGGCGGCCATAGTGTGGTGTGAGGCATCAAGTATGGCCGTCGGACGAGGACCTGTGGTCCTCGATCGCCGCCGGTGACGAGGCGGCGTTCGGTCGGCTCTTTGACCGATACTCCCGCCCGGTCTACAACCACGCGTTCCGGCTGACCGGGTCGTGGTCGACGGCTGAGGACGTCACCCAGGCGACGTTCCTCGTCGCGTGGCGCCGCTGGCACAACGTCCGCCTGGTGGACGGATCGGCGCTGCCGTGGTTGCTGGTCGTCGCCACGAACGCGGTCCGCACCGAGCGGCGGTCGGCGCGCCGGTGGTTGGCGCTGATACGGCGGCTGCCGGTGGAGCGGTACGCCGATGGTGACCTTGCCGATGAGGTTTCCGCGCGGCTCGACGATGAGCGGCGGATGACCGAGGTCCTCTCGGTGGTCCGCAGGTTGCCGCCGGCCGAGCGGGAGGCGGTGGCGTTGTGCCTGTGGTCCGGCGTGTCGTACCCGGACGCGGCGGCCGTGTTGGGCATCAGCGAGGTGGCGGTGCGGTCGAGGGTGAGCCGCGCGCGCAGCCGCCTGGCCCGTCTGATGCCGGAGAAGATCCAGGAGGGGAAGCGGTGAACGACATTCTCGACCTGCCCGCGGAGCGGGACCTGCCGCCGGAGGCCGCGCTTGCGATACGGGCCCGGATTCTCGGCTTCGTGAGCCCGCCTCCGCCGCGTATTCCACGACTGCGGATCGCCATTGCTGCGGCGGTGCTGCTGGCCGTGGCGTCCGGTGCTGCGGCGGTGGTGCGGGACCGGCCGGAGCGCTCGACCATGCAGGTGCTGGCCATGGGACCCGGGGAGCTGTCGCCGACGCTGCGGGAAGCGGCCGAGCGGTGCCTGCAGTGGAACTCCCCGCAACGACAGACCCGGCAGAATCCGGGTGAGCGACCCGTCCCGGTGTCCCTGGCCGACCTCGCGGTGGCCACCGAGCGAGGTGACCGCACACTGGTGTTGTTCATGAACGACGTCGGCTACGCCACCTGCGACGTGGAAGGGACGGGAACAGCCCGGGAGTCCGGCGGGGGCGCCACCGAGCCGTGGCCGCACGGCGCCTGGCTGCCCGGGCCGGTGCAGCGGCTGCTGCTGGCCTCCACCGAGTCCGACGGCGGGGACGTCAGCATCAGCGGCCGGGCCAGCAGCCGCGTCCACCGCCTCGTCCTCGACCACGGCGACGGCCACACCACCACAGCACGACTTTCGCGAGGCGCGTTCGGCCTCATGACCAGTGACGCAAGACTCAAAGCGAGCAACGACCCTCAACTGGTCAGCTACGACTCCGGAGGGACCGAGATCGACAGGCGCCCGCTGTTCCAGGCCGAGGACCAACTCGAGCACTGCTACACGGGCCCCGACGGGAAGCGGATCTACGGCAAACCGACCAGCGACTGCCGTCCTGCCGAGAAGTGGGGGCGATAGCCACGATCGGAGGCTGACCGCTGACCGGGGACGTGGGTCGTCACTCGCGGACCAGCCCCGGCGGCAGCGCGTCCTCGTCGAGTCGGACATGGCGGGCATTGGCCACGGGGTCGCGTTCGAGGGTGTGGATAAGTGGCGCCGGGCCGCCGACGCAGGTCCAGGTGTCGTCCCAGAGCGCGGAGACCAGCTGTGGCGTTTTCGGCTCTGTCTCACTACGCAGTCCCCTGACTTTTAGGTAGCTCGCTGACGCCAAGATTCGGGCGATGTCTACTAGTTTGTCGGCGAGCACATCGATGATCCGAGGTCGAGTTGTGTCAACGCGGTCACGTCCGCGCTGGTGGTGTGAGAGACGGCCATCGCGTGATCCGGTCTGATGTTATGCGGCGATCGATGTCGCGTCGGTCTGGTCGGTGTCGTGTTGGCTGCTGTCGACGGTGATCAGGCGGGCTTTGGTGAGGAGTTCCAGGTCCATGTAGCGGCGGCCTTCGGTCCATTCGTCGGTCTGCTCGGCCAGGACGGCGCCGACGAGGCGGATGATCGCCGCCCGGTTGGGGGAAGATCCCGACGACGTCGGTGCGGCGGCGGATCTCCTTGCTCAGGCGTTCCTGTGGGTTGTTCGACCAGATTTGGCGTCAGATCTCGCGCGGGAAGCCGGTGAAGGCGAGTAGGTCGTCGCGGGCGGCGTCGAGGTGCTCAGCGGCGGCCGGGAACTTCGCCTCGATCGTGGCGACGACCCGCCCGTACTGGGCTGCGACGGCTTCGGCATCGGGCTGGTCGAAGATCGTGCGGATCAGGGTGGCGACCCAGGGTTGCGCCGACTTGGGCACTTTCGTGAGTAGGTTGCGCAGGTAGTGGGTGCGGCACCGTTGCCAGGTCGCGTCGGGCAGGGCAGCGCCGATCGCGGCGACGAGGCCGCAGTGGGCGTCGGAGATGACGAGCTGGACCCCGGACAGTCCGCGGGCGGTCAGTGATCGCAGGAACGCCAGCCATCCCGCGCCGTCCTCGTCGGAGGCGACGTCGATGCCGAGGACTTCACGCTGGCCGTCGGCGTTGACCCCGACCGCGATCAGGGCGTGGACGTTGACCGTGCGTCCGTGTTCGCGGACCTTCATGGTCAGGGCGTCCATCCACACGAAGGTGTAGTGGGCGGCGTCCAGGGGAGGTCGGCGTAGTCACTGCCCCGCCGACGGTCAACGTCAGGGCTAATGTCACTCATCGATGGCTCCCGCTGGTCGTCGTCCGCTGGCTGGGTCAGCGCCGTCGGCCAGATCAACCGATCAGGTGGGCCGTGATCCGCTCAGGTCGCGCTGCGGGCCAGGTGGCCGCCTGCGGTGCCGGGCCGAATTCAGTCACGGCCTCGTGGCCTGTTGAGTTACGCCTGATCCTTCATTCGCCGAACCCGGCGTCACGGAGCGCTCCTTTCCGGCCTGCTCACATGCCTCTTGCCCTAGTCTGGGCCGACCGGGGGGCCGGCCAGGGCCGATCGCGGGGATTGCGAGCCAGCGCAGCAGAGGCCGGTTCGACCGGGGCATGGCGGCGCGCAGAAGTGGCGGGTGGACCCGTGTGCCGCTCGCCCGCATACGGGGTTCCCCCGGCCCGACGGCAGTCGACCCGCACCCGGCCCGACGGGGTCCTCGCGGGCAAGGTGTACAGCGCCCCCGCCAACCGTGCGCCGGGCGGCAGCCCGGCCACGATCTCGATCAGGGTTGGTCAGGCGCAAGCGGGCACAAAGAGGGTCCAAGGGTGGCCGACCGCCGACTTCGACCCCACCGCCTGCCGCCAGCGTCACCCTGTCGAGTGCGGCTTCAACCAGCTCGAACACCGCCGGGCGATGGCCGCCACGTTCGATCATCTCGCTGTGAGCGACCAGGCCACGCTTCGCGTCGCCGCGATCAACTCATTGCTCCGACCCGAGCTTTGAGACGCGGCCAGCAGGACTGGCCGAGCGATATGAAGACCTATCTGGTTACTGCCGTTTTAGCGCATTTGGTCGTTTTTAAACACCTTTGCACCGATACACTCCGGCCCGAGGCTTTTGGGATGCTCATCGCGAGCGTCGGTACAGCTTTCGCGTTCTGAATCTCTGCCCGCTGGCGGGCTCTATTGGTGGGGGAATCCGTGTCGAGATCCGTTTCGCTCGCGTATCGCGTGCGTCGTCGGTCCACTGCGACGTTGATGGCGGGGGCCGTCGTCGCTACGACGATCCTTGTCGGCGTCTCGGGGGCGCCGGCCTGGGCTCAGTCTCCGGTGCCGTTGGGGACTGCCGAGACCTATGGGGTGTTGGCCGGTCAGGCGGTCACCGACGTTCCGCCCCCCGTCGGTCCTTCGGTCATCAACGGGGACCTGGGTGTCTGGCCGGGCACGTCAGTCACCGGGGCTCCCGTGGTGAACGGCGCCACGCACGTCGGTGACGCAGCGGCGATGCAGGCCCAGTCCGATCTGACCACGGCGTACAACTTCGCCGCGGCCGAGCCCACGACCAGCACGGTAGGCGAACTCGGCGGGCAAACCCTGGTCGCCGGGGTGTACACGTCACCCGCCACCATGTCTCTGACCGGCACCGTCACGTTGGACGGGCAGAACGATCCCAACTCGGTGTTCATCTTCCAGGCGGGGTCCGATCTGATCACCGCGGTTGACAGCCGGGTCAGCCTGGTCAACGGCGCCCAGGCGTGCAACGTGTTCTGGCAGGTCAGCAGCTCGGCGACCCTGAACACCCGGACCGTCTTCGTCGGAAGCATCCTGGCGTTGCAGTCGGCGACTCTGGGCGAGGGAGCCACCGTCGCCGGACGGGTGCTGGCCCGCAACGGTGCCGTCACGCTGATCCACAACACGATCACGCGACCGTTCTGTGCCGCATCCATCGCGCCCCCGACCATCTCGAAGGCCTTCGAAGATGCGACGATCCCGGTTGGCGGGACGACGTCGTTGAGTTTCACTCTCACCAACCCCAACGCGGGTACCTCGTTGACCGGGGTCACTTTCACCGATGCGCTACCCGCCGGGCTGGTGGTGGCCACTCCGAATGGTCTGACTGGTTCGTGTGGTGGTGGCACGATCGCCGCGACGGCCGGTGGTGGCAGCATCAGTTTGGCTGGTGCGACGTTGCCGGCTGGTGGGAGTTGCACGTTCTCGGTGAACGTCACCGCTACGACCAGCGGTACGAAGGTCAACACGACAAGTCCGGTGGACTCGAACGAGAGTGGTCCGGGCGCCGTCGCGTCGGCGACCGTCACGGTCGGCGCGGCGGTCGTCGCGCCACCGACGATCGCCAAGGCTTTCGATGACGCGACCATTCCGGTTGGCGGGACGACCGCGCTGGGTTTCACCCTC